>DAIRCW010000016.1:0-27209 GCA_036796475.1 Candidatus Acidiferrales bacterium
GCGCGAAATGAGCTCGCGAATAGCCCGGCGCGTTTCTTCGGGAATATCGAGCGCGACGAAAAGGCGCATCGGTCACGCCTTCGCCGGCGGTGGCCGCAGAAAATGTCGCCGGACCATGTCCAGTGCCGCTTGCGTGGCGTAGAGCCGGACGCGTTCGCGCTCGCCGGGGAAGCGGAAGGCCTTTTCTTTTTCCTGCGGAGCATCTGCCGTGGAAGCCGCAGCGGCCATAGCGATGTGCACGAGGCCGACCGGCTTTTCCGCGCTGCCGCCGGAAGGCCCAGCGATTCCGGTGATGCCGACGCCCATGGTGGAATTCGTTTGCCGGCGAATGCCTCGCGCCATGGCCAGCGCCACTTCCGCGCTCACCGCGCCCTTGGAGGCAATCAAGTCCCCGGGAACATCCGCCCAGCCGGTTTTCAGATCATTGCTGTACGAGACGACGCCGCCGCGAAAGTATGAAGAACTGCCGGGCACATTGGTGAGGCGCGCGGCGAGCATTCCTCCGGTGCAGCTTTCCGCGACAGCAATCGTGGCGCGATGCTCCTGCAATTCGCGGGCTACGACGAATTCGAGAGTTTCGCCCGAAGTGGTGTAGAGATTTTCGCCAAGCGCGAGATGGAAGCGTTGGGTCATTTCATCGAGCAGCTTTATCGCCGCGCCTTCATCGGCCGACCAGACGCGTGGATGGAGCTGAATTTCCCCAGCGACAGCGAGAATGGTAGTTTCGGCACCGGGAAATTGCGCGTAAATGGGCGAAACGCGCTGATCCACTTCGGATTCCGGCAGTCCCGCGATGCGCAGCTCGCGCGTGTAGAGACGGACGTTTCCGCCGCGGCGCGCCAGTCGCGGCTTTACCTCCTGCACGAACATGGGCTGCAATTCGCGCGGAGGCCCGGGCAGCAGAATCACCGCTTTGCCATCGTGCGGAATCCACAAGCCGGGAGCCGTGCCGCGTTCGTTCGTGAGAATTTCCGCGCCCTCGGGAACCATGGCTTGACGGGCATTCAAGTCGGGCATGGTGCGGCCCAGAGTGCGGAAGCGTTCCTGAATAGCGCGCATCACGTGATCGTTCAGCTTGAGTTTGCGGCCGAGCAAGTCGGCGACGATTTCGCGCGTGCGGTCGTCCGTGGTGGGGCCGAGGCCGCCGCAGGAGACCACCACTCCGACGCGTTCGAGCGCACCCGCAAAAACGTCGCGCACATCGGCATCATCATCGCCCACAACGTGCTTGCGGCGGACGTGAAAGCCGAGGCGGTTCAGTTCGGCGGTGAGGAAAAGGGAATTGGTGTCGAGGCGGTAGGGCGTCAGCAGCTCCGAGCCGACCGCAATGATTTCGGCGAACATCCAAAATGTTGTAACCGATGGACCATCATTGCCGCAAGAGGCATGCCGCGTATTTGGACGTGCGGCAACACTGCATGTCTGCGGGCCCGTTCGGCGCTTATTCCTCGCGCAGAGCCAGCAGCGCGTTGACGCGCGTGGCGCGGATGACGGGAACCCACGAGGCTAAAAACGCGAGCGCGCAGAAGCCGAGGAGCGTCGCGGCAATGGTCCAGGCATCGAGCGGCGAAATGCCGAAGAGGAACGTTCGGGTCGCGCCGATGGCCAGCAGCGAAAACACCGCGCCCGCCAAGAACCCGCCAAGCGCGATGTACATACTGTGCCGCGCGACGAGCGAGCGCACGCTGCGCGCCGATGCGCCAAGCGCCATGCGAATGGCGATTTCGCGCCGCCGCAGTTCGACAAGCTGAGCAAGCGTGCCGTAGAGTCCCAGCATGGCCAGCAGCACACCGCAGAACGCGAAGCTATTCAGCAGCCAGGCCACGAAGCGGCGCAACTTCACGGAATCCAGGATTCGCGCAGACATAAACTGGACATCGAAAAGCGCCACGCTTGCGTCCATGCTTCGCAGCGTGTCGCGCACGCCCGGAGTAATGTCCACGCTGCCCTTCATTCGCGCCACAACAAACATGGACGAATTGGGGAATTGCGCCGCTGGAATATATATTTCCGGCTGCTGCGTCTCCGCGAGATCGCGATTTCGTACGCTCCCCACTACGCCAATAATCGTGTAAGGCTTGTTCTTACTCCCGTTGTTGGCCACCAGCTTGCCAATCGGATTTTCGCCGGGAAAATACTTGTGCACGAACGATTCATCCACCATTGCGACGAGTGGCGCACTCGCTTTATCCCCCGTTGTGAATGTGCGGCCAGACAGCAGCGGAATCTTCAAGGTTTCCGTGTATCCGGTAAGAATGATGTTGTAACGCGCGGCGGGTCGAATGGCCGTCTCCGGACGCCCAGGGAAATACAAATCGGCAGTGTAGCCGCTGGGAGAGAAGGGAAGCGTGAGGCACGCAGATGCAGATTCAACACCGGGTAATGCTGAAATCCGGCGCACCAATTCCGAGAAGAACGTGACGGAATTGCTTCCCTGATGCCGCTCCGGCAATTGCACCAGCCCCGTCCAAACGTGCTCCGGCGAAAATCCCGGAGGCACGCTCAGCAGTTTTACGAAGCTGCGGCTCAGCGCCGTGGCTGTAAAAAGCAGCGCGATGGCCATGCCGATTTGCCCGGCGACGAGAACGCGCCGCCACGCGCTTTCGCGTCCTGAGGAGCGCGGGCCGCTCGCGCGTAGGGACTGTTCGAGCGACAGGCGCGAAAACGACGCAGCGGGAAGAAGGCCGGAGAGGATTGTGGTCAGAATGCAGAGCGCCGTGCAAAAAAGAAAAGTCCACGGCTCGATGGTAGTGCGGTGTATTGGGCCAAACTGATTGCTCAAATCCACCAGAAAGACGGCGAGCATAAGTCCCGCGCCGCAGCCGATAAACGCCAGGACGCCCGTTTCTGCGAGAATCTGCCGCACCAAACGCGTCCGTCCTGCGCCCAACGCCGCGCGTACCGCCCATTCGCCGCGCCGCACGCTCGCGCGCACCAGCAGCAGCACGGAGACGTTGAGGCATGCGATGAGCAGCACGCATCCCACTGCACCAAACGCCAGCAGCAGCCAGCCGCGCAAGTCCTTCGTGCGCGCCTCCTGCAAGGGCTGACACGAAAAATGCCAGCCGTTCTTTAGTGGATAGTCAGACGGATGCGCTGCGCCCAATCCCTCACTCACAGCTGTGAGCCGCGTGTTTGCCTGCTCATGGGACACGCCCGGTGCGAGCCGCGCAATCATCTGCAGCCATTTGTCGCCGCGCTCGGGTTCGGCGAAATAGACCGATTGCAGCCCAAGCGGCACCCACATCTGCGTTGCGGAATAGGGGAAATTGAAGTCCGGCGGCATCACACCAATGATTTGATGGGGCACGCCATCGAGCGAAATCGAGCGGCCAATCACATCGCGTTGCGCGCCAAACTCGCTGCGCCACAGACCATCGCTCAAGATCACTACGTGCGCGGCATCGGACGGATCCTCCTGCGGCGTGAAAGCGCGGCCAAGCTCCGGCGCGATACCCAGCATGGGAAACAATGCAGCCGAGACATTCACCGCGTCAACGTGCTGCGCTTCACCTGCGCCGGTCATAGTGAAATCATTGAAGAAGTAAGCGGCCGTCTCGCTGAAAATCTCATGATGCGCCCCCAGATCCGCGAAATCAGGGCCGGATTCTGCGGTGACCGCAAGCTGCGAGCGCGGAAATTCGTTGTGAACGTAAACAAGCTGCGCGGCGCCGCGGTAGGGCAGCGGTTTCAGGATTGCGTCGTACAAGATCGCAAAAACCGCAGTGGCGGAGCCGATGCCGATGGCCAGCACAGCGGCGCAAGTGACGGTCAGCGCCAAATTCCGCCGCGCCTGCCGCAGGCCGAAGCGAACATCTTTGGCAAAATCCTCGAGCCAGCGTCCGCCGCGCGCATCACGAATCTCTTCGCGAAATCTCTCTGCGCCGCCGAAGGCGACGGCAGCCTGGCGTCGAGCATTTCGCGGATCGAGTCCGGCAGCGCGATTCTTGCGCGCCTCCATCTCGAGATGGAAGCTGACTTCTTCAGCCGGAGCCGATTCCGCGCGCAGCCCGAGCCATTGCTTGATTCGCGCGGCGAGGTTACTTCGCTGCATGTCAGGCCTCCCGCAGAACGCGTCCGATCGCGTCGGAGAGCCGTGCCCAAACTTCCGTCTCGCGTTCCAACTGTTTTCGGCCCGCCGCGGTCAGATTGTAAAACCGCGCCCGCCGGCCAAGTTCCGAGATGCCCCATTCGGCGCGAATCCAGCCACGCTTTTCGAGGCGGTGCAGCGCCGGATAGAGCGAGCCTTGATTCACGCGCAGCACGTCACGCGAGATTTGTTGGATGCGCTCGGAAACCGACCAGCCGTGCATCGGGCTGTTCTGCAGCGCGCGCAGGATCAGCAGGTCCAGCGTGCCCTGCAGAAGTTCGAGTTGCGAGGATTGTGCCATTGATGTTGAACGTCGACAACAACCTACGCTCGTTGTTGTCGGATGTCAACAACAATAGGAGCGGGGCATCGCGGAGGGCGACAACTCAGAAAGAGAGCGCAGTTCAGGCGGTGAGCGCTGCGCCTTCGAGATTCCACTCGACGGAGTAGAGCGCACCGGAAGGCGGCTGCGCGAAACTGGTCACGATGTAGGCGTGATGGGCAGGCCCAATCGCGATGCCCACAATGTTGTTGCCGCTGAGAGCAAGTTCCGCGTGGCCATCCGGCGAGATGCGCACGATGCCACGTTTGCCTGCGAGCGACGCGGCCACGTACAAATTCCCCGCGCGGTCAAAAGCCATTCCCTGCGGCCGGCCGAGGCCTTTGTAAAAGACTTCCACTTCGCCGGCGGGATTGATGCGGTAAATCCGGTCGAAACTCGAAGTGGTTGGCCCGCTCACGTACAAATCCCCATTGGGATGGAAGGCGAAGTGATACGCGGACATCGAAGGTTCAAGCGTCGCGAACACGAATATTTGGCGGTCCGCCCCAATCTTGAAAATTGTTCCGCTGCGGTCACCGACGTAAAGATTTCCTGCAGGATCGAACGCGATGCCCGTCGCGATGCCCATGCCTTCGACCCACTTTTCGCTCGAGCCGTCAGGCAGCACGCGATGAATCGTGCCGTCGTTGCGGCAGGAGACGTACAGCGCGCCATCGTGTCCAATGGCCAGGCCCGTGGGATTCACCAGCTCAGTGATATACGGTTTCACCGTGCGATTGGGCGCAATCTTGTACAGCGACACGGCAACTTTCTGCCCGCGCTGGCCGCTGAATGTGACGTAGACATTTCCGTCGCGGTCCACCGCAGGATTCGCCACCGGATGGAGATTGTCCGCCACCATCGCGCCGATGGCGATGGGGAATGGCTGGCTATCCGCGTCGCCCACATGAACGCGCACGGCGCCGCCATCGGCATCCTCCGGCACGCGCGCGATGAGCATATTTTCCGAAGCGAGCAGCACGGTTCCTGCCGACATGCCGAAGTGCGCTTCCGGCCGCGCATGATTCCCGTTGGCGAATCCCGAGCCGTGAATGGTCACTTCGCCGCCCGGAATGGCCGCTGCCGGTTGTACGCGTTCAATTTTCGGGATGCCGTTGGTTCTCAATCGAAATGTCCCCAGATTCTGCAAAAATTCAGACTGACACTCGGTGCGCCGCCATCGCTGGATTCCGGATGTCCATTCGTTCGATCAGGCCGTCACGAAAAGAATACACGTGCTGGACGGTTTGGTCTTTGAGGATTTTCCCGGACAGATCGCGAACGACCTGATGGACATCCACCACGATATTTCCATGCCGGTCATCTTCCATGCTAACAGGTTCGACGTGCGGATCGATGATGCTCCACTGGCGCGTCCAGTACGCGCGCACTTCCTCGCGTCCATGCACGCGCCCGCCTTCCATCCCGTTTGGCCAGTCCACATCGGCACGCATCAGCGCCAGAACAGCGTCAATATCGCGTCGGTTGAATGCGGCATAGACGTTTGCCAGCAGCTCGTGTCGTGACGGCATATGCGTTCCTGCGTTCAGAGGCCGAATCCTCGCGCGATCCACAGCCCGATGGCCGCGTAAATTCCCGCGATCCAATCGTCGGCCATGATCCCCCATCCGCTCGGCAGCGCTTCGGCCTGGCGCGCAGGAAAAGGCTTCCAGACGTCGAATCCTCGAAAAAGTATAAAACCCAGCAGCAAATATTTCCAGTTGAGCGGCGCCAGGGCGCAGAGATATGTGATGAATTGGCCGGAAACTTCGTCAACCACGACAATCTGCGGATCTTTCTTGCCCGTGAACCGCGCAACACGCCACGAAACCAGAACGCCGAGCAATGCGATCAGCAGCGCAAGCGGAATCCCCCATGCCGAAAACGGGATGGCGTAGTATGTGTCGTGCACGTAGAGGTCGAGATGAGTCGAAAATCTGCAGAGCAGCCAGTAAAGTAGCACTCCAACCAGCGAGCCCCACGTCCCTGGCACGGCAGGAAGGTAGCCGGCGCCGCCGGCCGTTGCGAAAAACAACGAGAGCCACGGCTTGCGCTTGCTCGCGGCAGGAACCCCTTCAGTTTTGACAGCATTCTGCAAAGAGCACCGTTTTGTAAGGGCACGGCTTTTTACCCTGAACGCTCTTGCGAAGGGCGGCCGTGCCGAAAATTCCGCATCTAGAGCGGCTTCAGCCGCTGAGGGCGCAAATCGCGCGTGTGAGCTTGCGTTTCATACTCATTCTTGGTTTTCATGGGACTCTTCACGTTTCGGTGCTTGCGGCGTTTCGCTCTCGCCTTCATCCGCAGCCGGCTCGCTCACTTTGTATTTTTCGCTGGCCCAGTTTCCCAAGTCCGTGAGACGGCAGCGTTCGCTGCAAAACGGAAAATCCTTATCCACGTTGGAATCGGTCGGCTTTTTGCAAATCGGGCAGCGCCACTGCATGATTTTGCGCCTGAAAACTCACGCGAGAATCGGAAATGCCTGCGCGACAGCAACATTTTGCGCAGCGCGCGGCATCAAAACCGGCGCGACTGGCGACAAAATCTCCACGGCCCGCCCAATCAGATCGTAATCGCGCGCCTCGGCGATTTCCACGCGCGCCATCGTGCCCGCCGCGGGCAATTCCGACACGTCATTCACGCCGCAAATTTCCGTGACGTACACTTTGCCATCAATCTCCGGCGCCATTCCTTCCAGCCGCGCCTGCCAGACTAGTTCCGTATCCGCCGAAGGCCCTTCCAGCATGGCCGTGAATGTCTTACCGATTTTCGCACGCAATTTCTGGCGCGAGATTTTCTGCTGGATGGCCATCAGCTCATCGCGTCTCTGCGCAATCGTCTCCGCGTCCACTTTACCCTCGCACGCGAAACTCTTCGCCGTCTCCTCATCCGAATACGCGAACACGCCCATCCAGTCGAACTTCGCCTCGCGCACAAAATCGCACAGGACGCGAAAATCCTCTTTCGTTTCGCCGGGAAAGCCCACAATAAACGACGTTCGCAACGACACGCCCGGAATCGTCCGCCGAATGCGCTCCAGCATTTTCAAAAACGCGTCCGCGTGCGACCCGCGTTTCATTCGCGCCAGTACGCTGCGGCTGGCGTGCTGCAGAGGAATATCCAGATACTTCACCAGCCGCTCGTGACGCGCGATGGTTTCGAGCAATTTCGTCGTGATCCGGTTCGGATAACAGTAGAGAAAACGAATCCAGCTCAGCTCTTCGATTTTCGCCAGCTCTTCGAGCAGCAGCGGCAGCCCATCGCGAATTCCCAAATCTTCTCCGTAAAAAGTCGTGTCCTGGCCGATCAAATTGATTTCGCCCACGCCTCCAGCCGCCAGATTGCGCGCCTCGCGCACCACCGATTCGAATCGCCGGCTGCGAAACCGTCCGCGCAGTTGCGGAATAATGCAAAACGAGCAGGGATGGTCGCATCCCTCGTTGATTTTTAGGTAGGCGGTGTGATGCGGCGTGGCCAGCATCCGCGGCGTCAAATCGTGATAAAGAAAAGTGGGAGCTTCACCGCTGCTCTCTGTATTTTCCCCGGCGAACGCTGCCCCGTTGCACGCTTCCAGAATCTTCTCCACTTCGCCGGTGCCGATCACCGCGTCCACTTCCGGAATTTGCTCGCGAATTTCCTGCCGATAGCGTTCCACCAAACACCCGGCAACGATCAGCTTCTGCGCGCGACCGAATTTCTTGTGCTCGGCCATCTCCAGAATCGCGTCCACCGATTCCTGGCGCGCCGGCTCGATGAAGCTGCACGTATTCACTACCAGCACGTCCGCATCGGCCGCGCTCGGCGTAATCTCGTGTCCCGCGCGCGCCAAAATGCCCATCATCACCTCGCTATCCACAAGGTTCTTCGGGCATCCCAGGCTGACGAATCCGATTTTCTTCGCTGTCATGAGGAGAATTTATCTTAACACACGCTTAGGTTGGTATCGTGTCGGAGAGAGTCTGAGAAGGGGACCTTCTGCCCGCTGGGATTACTTTTGCGCGATAACGTCGCGCGGACGACCGAACACAAATTCGCATTTGGCTGATTGCAAAGAGCAAGTCGCAATTCCACGCAGAACAATGCGAGCGCGCGAGCCGCGCGGCAGCAGGGAAGGAAATGCAGCGGGACGCAAACGCTCAGCCAGCGGCGCGAGCTTATCGTCGCCGGCAATGAATCTCGCTTCGCGCACAGACGGCCCGTTTGGTCCTGCCGCGACCACCACCAGAAATTCCGCCTTACCGGTCGTGCTGGCTTTTCCAAGGGCAACCGTGCGCTGTCGGGTCAACTGCGCTTGAGCACGTTTAACGCGCAGGTCGATCGCCGTTTTCGAAGCTGCGCTCCCCAGCAATTTGCTGAGTTGCTCGCGTGTGCTGTCCGCCGCGCTGCCCGTGGCCAGCGATTCGCTCAGCGCGTCAATGGCCGTTTCTTTTTGCCCGCGCGCCAAGTAAATCTGCGCGAGGTGGTTCGCCGAATCGGGCGTCTGATTCAAATGCCACGCCGCCGAAATCAACGGCTCAGCGTCCTCCAGTTTTCCTTGCTGAAAATCGATCCACCCCAGCGTGTCCCAAAATGCCGCGAGCGCATTCGTAGCATTAAAGGTGGCATTGTTCAAATGCCGCAGATCCACATTGCTGAGGCTTTTTTCCGTAGCATCCACGGCGGACTGTGCGTAGCCCTTGGCGCGCCCGAGCGCCACTTTGTGTTCCGCCAGCGAGTACGCAATTTCGTTCGACACAATCGGCGTGGGCGAAAACGATGCCGCCTTTTCGAATGCTGCAAGCGCCTCATCCGTTTTTGCCAGCCCGAGATACGCTTCGCCCGCACGCAGCTGAACAATCGCGCTCTGCGGATCAAGCACCGCTGCTTTCTCGAGTTCGGCGCGCGCTTGGTCAAATTTCTTTTGGTCAATGTAAATCGCGCCCAGCCCGGCATAAGCCTTCGAATCCAGCGGCTTCAGCGTGAGCTGCTTTTTGAATGCAGCTTCGGCATCCGCATATTTCTTCTGATCGTAATACGCCACGCCCAGCAGCGTGTTCACATTTTCATCTTGGGGATTCGCCGCAATTTGCTTTTGGAATGACGCAATCGCCTCGTCATATTTTCCGAGCTGCAATTGCGCCGTCCCAATCTCCAGCGGCAAATTCGCCTGCTTCGGATTTACTTCCTCGACGCGCTCGAACAATTGCAGCGCATTGGCGTAGCGCCCGCTCTGCAGCGCTGAACCGCCTGCCTCCATCAACTGCGGAACCGTGGCTTCGTCTGGCACGCCCGGAATGAGATTGTCCACCACCAGCCCTTGCGCCTGATCTTTTTCCACTGCATCGCTGAACGACTCATAATCGTCGCGCTTCGCCGCGGGCACTTCGCGCGCGATGAATCGCAGCGTGCGCTTCACCGTGACTTCGTGCTCCTGCGCGTCGTATTCCGATCGATACTGCGCATAATCGCGCGTGACGCCTGCGCCGACCGGCGCGTGAATCGCGTCATTGACCGGAAGCCTCAACGTGATGCTCGCGGTCACATCGAGTGGACTGCCGATCTTCACCGCCGCGTTCGCATTCGAGGGAATATTTGGCACGCCAAAATTCGGCAGCGGTATGGGCACGAGCATGCGCTTCTGCGACCAATCCAGCAAATCCGGCGTGACCAGAGTGAAATCGAGCGCGAACGCCTCTTCGGTGGCCGTCGGATCGCTCGCTTTCACCTGAACCACGGTGCCGTGCAAGCCATCGAGCGTGGCCATGGTTTGCGCGAGGCCCTTCCAGGCGTCCTGCGGAGTGCTGGCGAACGCCGTGCGCAGCGCGAATTCATTGTCGCCACGCAACACGTAGCGCACACGCGCGGTCATTTTCCCGAGCGGACTTACGCTCGCCGTGATGGTCACGTTTTGCGTGGATTGGAATGGCGGATCCACCGGCGTCTCCGCAAAGTGCGGTGCGCCAGCCAGCGAAGCGACCAGCGCTTCTTTTCCGCGCATATTCGGCAGCAGCAAACGGAAGGGAAGGGTATTCGGCGCCGGATCCATCCAGTAAGTGTCTTTTCCGGCTGAAGCCATTACAACCGCGCCGCCGATCGCGCCCGGCCACGGAAAATCCGCGTTGAATTTGTCGGCGCTGGGCACGAGCGCGATGTCCGCTGTAAATCCTGCCGCGCGCAGCATCGCCGCGAGCAGCGCGCACTTGTCGAAATCGTCGCCGTAACCTGCGCTCAGAATTTTCGTCGCGTCGTGAATCTGATAATTCGTTTGCTCCGGCGGAATCCGCACCAGGTGAATCTGCTTGGCCACAAAATCATTGAGCGCGCGGATTGTGTCAGCATCGCTCTTTTGCGCATCTGTGAGTGCTTTCGCTTTTTCCCCGATTGCGTCCGACGCGCTCGCCGCTGCTTTTGCGTTCGCCGCAAACCACTCGCCAAATTGTTGCCAGCTCGTAAAACTCGTCAGCGTCACGTCGGGCGGCGCGTGGTTGTCCTGTTCGGAATCACTGCCGGTCGGCGGCGCGTTCAGACGCTTCCACAAATAGAGCTTGCGGCCATTTTCCGTGGAAATCTTCGGTTGAAACTGCGGCGCGGCGATTAGATGGAATTTGCTGTCCGCGGGCAGGTCAATTTGCAGTTCTTCGTCGACCGCCGGATGCGCCGCTAGAAAACGATGCGAAAACCAAAATTCGTCCGGGGCCGCCGGTTTGACCACAGAAATAACCACTTCGTAGCTCAGCGTGTCGCCGGGAGCGATCTCCGGCACTTTGACGCTAGCTTCACGCAGCTCAGAAAATTCCGGCGCTTCTTTTGCTCCGGGCGCCAGGCCGTCAGTTGCAGCACTGGCCGCTGCCTCCGTGGTTGTGCCGTTCGCCTTTATCACGCGCAAAAACTTAAGCGCGAATGTTTCATTGGTCGCGTTGTAATCGAACGCTAGCGTCTTCAGCTCCTTGACGCCGTCCTCGGTGTTAGCTTTGACGCGCACATCGAACTGTCGCGTGCCCGTCCCATCCTTTTCGTACCCCACTTTCAGCGAGTAAAGCTCGATCGTAAATGCTGGTGCGTTCTCGGCCGCGGCTGATCGCGCAGCTTCATTTGGCTGCGCTGTGGATTTCTCCTGCGCGCCTACGACAGCGCTCGATTGCGCGCGGACGCAAAAAGCCGCAAGTGAAATCGCGAAGGCGCAGAACGCGACAGCATTCAGGCGGGCAATTTTCAGCATGCGCATGATTTGAAGCGAGTGTAGAAGTGTTTTGCGATGGCGTAAAGCGCAGCCTCAGCCAGCCGTTCCACACAGCAAACGAAGCTCAAACAGCCGGCGGCGTGATGGCGTTGCGCCCCGCAGGCTGAAATTCTGCGGCTTTGGCTGCTATCGTACTTCTACTGATTGTAATAACGATGTCGTCGTTGCCCGCGTTTTTCTTTGTTAATATCCTGCGTGTGCAACTACCAGAGACCGGCTCGTTCGTTTGCGTTTCTCCGGCTTCCAGCATCTCGCTTCTAGCCTCCAGCACATGCTGACAGCCTTACGCTACTACTGGATTACCGCCAAAGGCTATCGCCTTCGCCCGTGGAAAAGCCCTTACTTGCAGTGGCGCATGGAAACTTTTTTCGGCCCCGCCGCCGCGAATCTCACCGCCGGCAAATTTTTCAGCTACATGTGGCAGGAACGCGCCCGCATTCGCCGTTTCCTCGCCTGGGTCGCCGAAATGCATCGCGACAAAAATCGGCATTCACGAAATCTCTAAAATCGCCCCGCGGATAATTCCACACTGCGCACCGGCCGCTTCGACGGCCGCCAACGCTGTCATTCTGTGCGAAGCGAAGAATCTCGCCTTGGCTGTTTTTCCCGCCGCCGGGCACGTTGGCGCGCAATTTCCGTGGGAACGCTCTGCCAAAATGAGCGCCGCCGCTCCGTCGTGCGTTTACCTTTTTCGTCGCTTGCTTGCCCTGAGCGCAGCGAAGGGCCACTTGTCGCTTGCCACGGCTGCGTCACCGCTTCGCAACCGGTATCACAAACCGTAGCGCGGTGTGCGTTGCCGAAAAACTGCAAACTTTATTATCCGTAAGCCCCGCCTGTTTCCCCTCTTCGATCACGTCAACTTCGCGAATCTGCGTTTGCCCCTTCGGATACACCACCCACACCGCTCCATTCTTCGCGATGGAACGCCCCAGCGATTCCAACCGCGCCAGGTCCACGCGCGCCTCCGCCGAAAAGAAAATCAAATCCGCATCCGCCACGCGCTTGCCCCGCGAATATTCCGGCACCCGCGCGCTCAACTCCTTCAGGAATTCCGCCGACTCCACTCCCAGCACGGCCACGCGCTGCCCTGCCTTCACACCCAGCTTGTCAATCAGCAGCCGGTGCGAATAGTCGCGCTCCGCCTCGCGTTTCTTCGCTCTCAATTTGCGCGCCACAGCCTCACTTCTCCAGAATCCACTTCTCGCTCGCCCGCCCCGCCGCCACTTTCGCCGTGAACTGCTTCGACTGTCCTCGCGGCACGCTCAGCGATTCGAACTTTCCCGTCTTCTCGACCGCATAGTGCTTCGCGACATATACGATCTGCCCCACGTGATACGCATAATGCGCTACCTGCCGCGTAATCGCCTGCATCACCGAATGCGGCGTTCCGCGAATCGTCACAATTTTCGTCAGGTCCGCATCTGTCAGCGGCGCCATCGCCTCAAAAACGTATTTCCACCCGCGTTCCCACAGCGCCATCAGCTCCGCGCGCGTTTTTGGCGCATCCTCGAATTCCGTGTCCCGATTCCGATCCGCCTTCTCTCCATCGCTGGTCAACAAGTCCGTCCACCGCGACCGCATATTCCCCGTCATGTGCTTCACGATAATCGTAATCGAGTTCGACTCCTTGTCCAGCGTCGCAAACAGCCCTTCCTCCGGACACTGCTCCATCGCCCGCTCCGCCAGCCGCTTGTAATACCGAAAAACGTCCGTCGCGTCCTTCACATACGAAGTCGTCACCTCATGCGCCATCGCTCACCTCAATCAATACACGCCCGGAATCCACGCCCACGTTTCTTGCCGGTAAATTTCATGCTCCGCGCCAAACGTTTCGCGCAGCGCCCGCTCCTCCATGCTGATTTTTCTCCAGTACGCCGCGATGACCACCGCCGTCGCAATCAGCGCGTGAATTTGTCCCGAAACGAGCGCTGTGCCTACGTACATTCCCAGCACCGCCGTGTAAATCGGATGCCGCACCCACCGGTACGGACCCGTCCGCACCAGCTGATGCCCCGTCGCGATTCTCACCTCGCCGCTCCAGTTGCTTCCCAAATGCCGCCGCGCCCACACCGCCAGCAGAATGAACGCCGCCTGAATCGCCAGCCCGGCAACGACCAGCGCGCGGCTCTCCGGCAAAAAACGCCGCGTCAATCCCGGAATGGGCAGGACAAGCAGCAGCAACGCCACATTCACCAGCGTCAGGTGAAGCTGTCGCGACCACCACGACTCCGACGTCCGCGTCGCCGCGCTATCCTTTGCCGCGATGCTCCAATAAACCGAAAAGACCAGCCACAGCGCCAGCGATACTCGCATCCCAGGCGAAAACGTGAACAGCGTCGTCATCGCATGCGCCACAGGCGAACGCCCCCGCACCAACACAAGCAGCGCACCACCAACCGCGCCGATCGCGGCTGCATAAGCAATGCGCGACAGCGGTTTCGTTGTATGAGTCATGGTTGCAGACCTGTGCCCTCCACCATACGGAATACGGGCGTGTCGAGCAGAAGGTTGCGCGCCTTCAAGCGGGGGCGCGCTACCCATTCCTTCTGTCGTATCTGCACGGAAGCGCCAGCACTCGCCGCGTTGTTCTCCTCTCACCGCCTTGCCTCACAACAAGAATCCGCGCACGAATGCCTTCGTCTTTTCTAGCCACTCGCCACTAGCCACTAGCCACCGCTTTTCAAAACACCTGCTCGTCCGCCGACGGCCCGTAAATCGAAGGCACCGGCACATCGTTCAGCCGCAAATACACTCCCAGCTGCGCGCGGTGATGAATCATGTGGTTCATCACAAATCCCCGCAGCACCGCAATCTTCGGCAGCGTGAAAATCGTTTTTCCTCCGGCAACGAGCGACCATGGCTTCATGAACGTCTCGTCGCTCGCTCCCGCAATCGCCGCCCGCCCAGCCGCTGCGCGCTTATCAAATTCTTCTAGCAGCTGCTTCCGCGAAGTCATCTTCAGCGCCACAGAGTTCGCAGGCGGAGGATTCCCCGGCGGGTTCACGTCAATCGAATCCTGCAACATTGTCTCCTTCGCCCATCCGGGCAGCTCTGCAACGTGCCCCGCTAGCCGATCCATGGCCATGGACTTCGGATGCGGCTTGAAATCCGGCTTTCCTTCCGGCACCCGCTCCAGCACCTTGCGCGTATTCGCCACTTCGTGATCAAACTCCGGCAAAATTCCGTCTCGTATCGCCATGTTTTCTCCTCCTGAATTTCAAACTGCCGCCCTCGGCATTCTAGCTTCCAGCTTCCAGAATAGGATGCTCTGGGCTCGCACCAGATTCAACCGCACGCGTTGACTTCCCTTGCAGCACCTCACTAGAATGGCCGCCCGTGCCCGACTCTCTTCCTACTCTCGGCCAAAGCATCGCCCATTACCGCATCCTCGAAAAACTCGGCGGCGGAGGCATGGGCGTTGTCTACAAAGCTGAAGACACGCGCCTTGGCCGCTTCGTCGCGCTGAAATTTCTTCCCGAGGGCGTTGCGCGCGACAAACAAGCCCTCGAACGCTTCCAGCGCGAAGCCCGCGCCGCCTCGTCGCTCGATCATCCCAACATTTGCACCATCTACGAGATCGGCGAAGCTCCTGGTGAAATTAGACAACCGTACATCGCCATGCAGTTTCTCGAAGGCACGACGCTCAAGCATCGCATCTCGGGCAATCCCGTTCCGCTCGATCTGCTTCTCGACTGGGGCATCGAAATCGCCGACGCGCTCGACGCGGCGCACTCTCGCGGCATCATTCATCGCGACATCAAGCCCGCCAATATCTTCATCACCTCGCGCGGTCGTGCCAAGATTCTGGACTTCGGCCTTGCCAAAGCAATCGAACACGCCGCAGGCTTAGGCGCAACGCAGGCCACTCTCGACGAAATTCCCGAGCACATCACCAGCCCGGGCGTGGCCGTCGGCACAATCGCTTACATGTCCCCCGAACAAGCACGCGGCGAACCCCTCGACACGCGTACCGACCTTTTCAGCTTCGGCGCTGTCCTCTACGAAATGGCCACCGGCCGCATGCCGTTTACCGGCAACACCACGGCCCTTGTGCATGATGCCATTCTTAATCGCTCGCCGATTCCGCCAGTACGTTTGAATCCCGAGATTCCTCCGAAGCTCGAAGAAGTAATTCACAAGGCGCTCGAAAAAGACCGCGACGTTCGCTGCCAGTCCGCCGCCGAACTCCGCGCCGATCTCAAGCGTCTCAAACGCGACACGGATTCCAGCCGCCGCGCCGTTCCCGCTGCTGAATCGAGTATCGCCCCTGCCCCTGCCAGACGTGACTCCGATTCAAGCAGCGCTTCGTCGGCAACGTCGCAAGTCTCCCGCACTTCAGGCGCAGGGGCGGTGCTTGCCCCGCCCGCGCCTGCGAATGCGGGCGAATTGAACTCGTCGTTCGCTCGTTCAGCGGGATCTGCCACCGTCGCTCGTCGGCACAAATTCAGCACACCTGACATCATCATCATCTCTCTGCTACTCATCGCCGCCGCTTCCTACGGCGCTTACGCTTTCCTGCATCGTGCTCCGACCGCCGTACCATTTCGAAATTTCTCCGTCACACAAGTCACGAATACCGGTACGGTTTTCCTCGCGGCCATTTCTCCCGACGGTAAATTCGTTGTGAGCGCCAACACCGGGAATGGGAAACAAAGCCTCTGGCTCCGCAACATTCCCACCGGCGGCGATACTGCAATCATCCCGGCTTCCGCGGACAGCGTTTATCAAAATCTCTCGTTCTCGCCTGACGGAAACTTTATCTACTTCGAGACCGCGACGGACAACACTCTGACACGACAAAACCTGTACCGCGCAACTGTGCTCGGGGGAACTCCGCAGCTCATCGTCAGGGACATTGATAGCCCCATCACTTTTTCTCCCGACGGGAAACGTATGGCCTATATGCGCTACAGCACCGCCGAAGCCGGCAAATGGCAATTGCTGTCCGCGAACATTGATGGAAGTGGCGAAAAAGCTTTATCCAGTGGCGAGGCGTCCTCGGTCACCATCTCCGTGGCGTGGTCTCCGGATGGAAAGCGCATTGCTTACAACGTGACGCAGCCGGGTAATACCAACGTCTTGAGTGGAATTGATATCCTTGATCTGCCCAGCGGACAGACAAGATCGTTCGCCAGATTCGAGGACAAATTCATTTACGCGATTTTATGGGCTGCCGATGGCCGGGGACTTTTGGCCGCTTATTATCAGAGAGGCCCTGCTTTTTACAACGGTCAGATTGGCTATGTCTCATATCCCGGCGGGATTTTCCACACGGTTACAAACGATACGAGCAGTTATCCCACTCTTGCCCTCTCCGGAGACGGCAAGACGCTCGCCGCAGTCCAGCGGCAGTCACCGGAGGAACTCGACCTGATTCCCGCAAACGGGAACGGCTCGTTGACGGTGGTTTCGAGTCTTCCTGAACACGGCGTAGAATTACATTTCGGCTGGGCAAATAACGACCATCTTCTCATCTCCGAAGCAGATCGAATTGTCCGCGTAGATAAAGATGGAGCGAATGCGGTGTCCCTTCTAACGGACCCGGCCGGCTTGCTCGAAGAAGGTTCTTCCTGTGGGGATGGGGTCGTCTTTTCCTGGAGTTTTCACGGCGGAAACAATGTCGCGAACATCTGGAGCATGGATGCGGACGGCTCCAATTTGAAACAGATTACTCAAGGCAAGCAGGACTTCGCTCCGATCTGCTCGCTCGATAGGAAATGGGTCTACTACTTTGATTATCCGGGCCGCCGATTGGCGCGCGCGCCCATGGATGGCGGGCAATCAGAACTCGTTGCCGGAACTCAAATTTCTGGAACGATCCCGTTGAGCCCGTTCGCTCTTTCACCGGATGGCCGGACCTTTGCATTTCTCGCGACAGTTTCCTCGCCGCAGCGCAGTTTCACAAAACTGGCGTTGAAAAACCTCACCTCAACAGGAAGCGCCGCGCGCCTTATGGACGTCGATCCTCGGATCAGAGGCAATTCTCTTCAATTCACTCCTGACGGTAAAAGTGTTGCGTACGGAATCACAGACGCCCGTGGCGACAACCTGTGGCTCCAGCCCCTGGACGGTTCAAAGGGCCGCCAGATTACGAATTTCACCTCTAAACGGATTGTTGAGTTTCACTGGTCTCCCGACGGGAAAACCATCGGCATTCTTCGCGGCGAGTCGCAATCTGACGTCGTCCTGCTCCGCGACTCTTCCCAATGATGTCCTCTCGGGAGCTCCTCTAGTTTTTGGCAGCACGCAGACCCGCAACATTCCGATCTTCAAGCAAGCCAAGCCGAAGCGCGCGGCTCATGGCCTCAACGAGAGCTCACCCCTTCCTGATACCTGTTCACCCCTCATTTTTCCCCGTTCGCTGCAAATCGCTTGCCTCGCTCCGGCCTCTCGTGCTACCACTGGCCGATGTCACGACGCATCTCCAATTCGCCGCCGCCCCCGCCGCTTGATCTAGGGCCTACCACCCGCACTCAATTCCCAGAATGGAACGGAGGCCATCATTCGGCGCTCTTGCCAGCTCGTCACCCGTCACTCGTCACTCGACACTGCCTTTCTAATCGCAACACCTCGGAATTAGAATTTCCCGTAACTCACACAAAACAAAGCCTCGCCCAATTTCTAATCGCCACATTTCGAGCGTTCATGCATGGATTAGCAGACAATTTTCAGCCCCGCCACATTTCACTTGCCCCGACCTTGCCCGCCGCGGCGGGCTTGTGCGCCGCAGCGGCCGTGTCCACCTTGGCGGGCTCAACCGAGAGGTCACTTGTCAGCCCCGAGGAGCGAAGGGCCACCCCTCACTGCCTCAAAACGGCCACTCGAAAATTAGAAATTCGCTTAACTCGCCTATATTCAGCCACTTCTAAATTTCTAATCGATAATTTTGAGCGCCCTTTCCGAATGAATCCTATCCGCAGCTTCAAGGACAACAGATATGGCGAGCGAGGGCCGTTTCTCTTCTTCTTCGCGCAGCGATGCGCGCGAATCTCCATCCTCCAGCATCGAGCCCCTAGCCTCCAGCTTGCCCGCTGTGGCGGGAACTCTAATCGACACACCTATGAAAAATTAGAACTCGGCATAAGCCGCGCCATTTCACTGACATCCATTTTTCTAATCGACACAAAACTGGACTTCATCCAAGGCGCCGCCTTTGCGTCCCGCCTGCCCTGACGAAGGAAGGGAAGCGCAGCGAGGGATCTCTTCGCCGCGTTTACCGCCCCGCCTGGCCTGAAGAGGCGGGAGCGTAGCGAGGGACCCTTTGTGCGTCTTGGACATCGGTCTATAATGCCTTCAAGGAATAAACGCCGTGCCCCAGCTAGAAATTCTCAGAGACCCTAACACCGAGCCTATGCACGAAGCGCGTTGGTGGGAAACCGACGCTGCCGGCAAAATCCATTGTTACCTATGCCCCCGCCACTGCCACATCGGCGAAGGACAGGCCGGCTTCTGCTTCATTCGCGTGAATCGCGGCGGAAAACTCTACAGTCTCGGGTACGCCTCCCCGGCGACGCTGCAAATTGATCCCATCGAAAAAAAACCGCTGAACCATTTCCTTCCCGGCACGAAAGTTTTTTCCATGGGCACCGCCGGCTGCAACATGGGCTGCTTTTTCTGTCAGAACTGGGACATTTCCAAATCGCGCAGCGATCAGGTGCATTCGACGCATGTTGAGCCGGAGCAGGTCGTTGACCTCGCGATTCACTACGGCTGCCCGTCCATCGCGTTCACCTACAACGAGCCGACCATTTGGGCCGAATACGTTATCGACATCGCCAAAGCGGCGCACGCCCGCGGCATCAACACCGTCATGGTCTCGAACGGCTACATCACCCAGGAAGCGTTTCACGAAGTGTACGACCACATTGACGCCGCGAACATTGACCTCAAAGCATTCACGGAAAATTTCTACGGAAAAATCACCCTCACGCATCTCGCGCCGGTGCTCGAAACGCTCACCCGCCTAAGAAAAGAAACGAATGTGTGGTTCGAAATCACCAATCTGATGATTCCTACGCTCAACGACGACGAAAACGAAACGCGCAAACTCGCTGAATGGATTCTCGAAAATCTCGGCCCGGATGTTCCGTTGCACTTCACCGCGTTTCATCCCGATTTCAAATTGCAGGACAAGCCGCGCACTCCTCCCGAAACGCTGCATCGCGCCCGCAAAATCGCCCGCGAGACAGGCCTGCATTACGTCTACGAAGGAAACATTCTCAGTGATGGCGGCGACACGCACTGTCCAAAATGCGACGCGCTCTTGATCCAGCGCTCCTGGCACGATGTTCGTTCGAACCGCCTGAAAAACGGTGCCTGCCCCAACTGTGGCCACGCCATTCCCGGCGTGTGGACGAACCCACGCAACGTAACGCCAGGAGAACTGCGCACGGGTTCGCGGGGACTAGCGGAGTTCGATTCTTGGAATCTGTAGCCCCGGATCTATTTCCACGGCAAAAAGTAGCCGGGGCCGACGCGCAGGTTGTGATGCCAGGCGACGGGAAAACTCCACCAGGCGATGGAGCCGAGAATGGCTTGCACCAGCGCAAGCGGCAGAATGTTTCTGTGGCGCGCAAACAGCCACGCAAAAACAACTCCGCCGACGAACGTGAGCGGAACGAGCACTGGATTCGGCCAATGGCAGGAGGCGAAAATCACGCCGGCCAGGAGAGATGCGAGCCAGTTCTTGTGAGCGATCAAAAGCAGGCGATTCGTCAGCAGGGAATTGAGCGCGACTTGCTGCAGCAGACAAAAAGCGAAGTAGCTCCACAGGCGGCCTGGCGCGGCGAAGTTCGGCGGCAGTTCTCGCGGCTGGCCAAGCATGAATCCCGTTGAGATCAGCAGCGCGGCCATGATGGCAAGAGCGATGCCGGCCGATTTCGTGGACGCCCACAAATTGTCCGCCCGCCACCCTAATGTTTTCGGCGTGTCGCGGTGCAGCAAGAAACTTGCGAAGAGCCATACTGGGAAAACGATCCACGAATCGCGCGCAGTAAATTGCAGTTTCCAGATGAAGAGCAAAACGTAGACGGGAATTCCGATGACGTCAAGGAAGGAGAGGAGTTGCAGCGCGCGAGCATTCATCTTTCTGTTTTGTTTAGATGAACGAGCTTTTCGGCAAGCGTCAGGGCAGACACAGGACTGAGTCCTGACGGCATTGCGAGAATTTCGCAGGGCAAATCCGGAAAGCCGCGGCGCGTGAGCGTGGCGGGAAGATTCGCGAGAATGTTTTGCGGATTGCAGGCGAAAAGGTCGCGAATGCATTCGAAGAATATGACGGAATCAGGCGCGCTCCAGCGGTAATTTTGCACAATCAAGAGGACACCCTCGCGCGCGTCAATTTTACTTCGCGAATCGCAAAGGAATCGCAGGAGATTCGTTTCCCTTTCGACGTGCGTTGGTGAAGGAACGGGCAAAGTCATGGGCACAATCCGGCGCGTATCAGCTAGAAATTATAGCTGAGGAGTGAGGGGGGGCGACAGGCGAGAAGAATGCCGACTAGAGCAGAGGTTCGTCGTCCAACGCGTTGGCCTCGGCCTGCGAGATGATGCCGCGCTTGACCAGCAGGCGTATGAGTCTTTGGGTGATGGCGGAGGGCTGTCCCGGTACCGTTTTTGCGGGAGACGCGGCTGACGCGGGCGCGCGTTGAGCCTCAAAGCTCACCGGACGGACGGCAGTCAGCTCGGCAATCCAGGCGTCAAACGCAGCCTGTTTCTCGGGCCGCATTTCCACGAAGGCGATTCCCATCCCGAGGCCCGCTTGCGAGAAAGTGACGGTGCCGGTGGTTTCGAAAGCCATGTTGTCTTTGTGCAGGCGCACGCTTACGCCGGAACCGACAGGCAAAGGCATCAGCGTGTCGACGAAGCACCCCCCGGGGCCGAGATCGGTGGTGCGCGTAGCGAAGCGCGTGCCGGACTTCACTTCGACGACTTCCGCCGACACCGTAAGTTGATAGCGAATCGTGTTGCGGCGCTCCGCATCTTCGGCGGACGGCTGCAAAGGCAAAATGGTGCGCGACAAAGGTGCCACGAAAGTTTTGCTCCTGGATTCGATGGAGCGATTCTGACTTGTTGGCGTAGGCGGCGCAACGGCTTCAGGCTAAATGCGTTCTGAACAGTGAACTGTACTCACATGCGCACCGGCTGTACACAAGGACAGTAGCCGGGAAGGGGTAAGCTTCGGCGTCAAAGGCACTGCTTGCTAGGTTTGTTTAATCGCAGCTGGCGGGCAATTCGCCGAGCTTGCGAGCAGCTTCAGCGCTGCCCTTGCGCGCGGCGGTATCGAGCAGAATGCGAGCCTGCACGCAGCTGCGCGAGACGCCTTTGCCGGCAATGTACAAATCGGCGAGAGGTAGAGCGGCGGCGGTGTTGCCGGCCTCGAGCGAGCGCCAGAACCACTCCGCGGCAGTTGCCGGATCCTGCGGCACGCCGGAGCCATTCAGGTATTGCTGCCCCCGGAGGAATTCGGATTGCGCTGCGCTTTGCGCGAGGGCCGCGGAGGAAGGCGCTGAGCCCGCGGGCTGACTCGGCCTTGGGCCCTGTTTCTGAGCCGAATCCTGATTTGCTGCGTGCGTGGGTTTTGCCGATGCTGCCGAATCTTGCGGAGGATTGTTAACGGGAACTGTTTGACCATTCGCAGGAGCGCTCGATGCTGGTTGGGTCACTTGACTCGGGGTCTGCGCCGCTGCGTCTGTGGAAGACGGCGAAGAGTTCGCGGCCGTAGAAGTCTTGGGCGGTTCGGTTGGAGCTGGCGCGATCTGTGACGGCGCAGCGGATGGAGGTGCTGACTGCGGTGCCGCTCCGGGCGAAGAATTTTTCGGGGCTGTCGAGGAAGGCGAAGTGCTAGCAGGTGAATTCGCAGGTGAACTGGACGCGGATGTTGGAGCCGGCGAGGTGCTGCCACCCGAGCTGCCGGCAACGGTGCTGCCGACGCGCTCGATGGCCGCGCCAATTTGCCCGCGATAGCCGTTTTGATAGGCCCAGACCAAAAGCACCGAGCCAAGGACAAGGAGCAGAAAGACAATCAGGAGAAGGTTTCGACCCGCGTGACGCTCCTTAATTTCAGCAGGTTCCCAGCGGTTCCGCGCAAAAATATTTTCAGAACCACGCGGCGGAAAGAGCGACGCGCCAGACTGCAGAGGATTGCTCCTCGCCGGAATGCGCGGGGCCGGCGAGTTCTTTGAAGCCCATTGAGAAATCGAAGGCACGGCGGAAAATGATGGGCCGGCGTTCGCAGCCGATTTTCGTTCCAGCGGGTGTTGTGCCGGTGCGGCAGGACGGATGCTTTGGGGAGCGTAGTTCCTTGTAGGTACGCGCGCAGGGGCTGCATTCGACACCGGTGAAGCTTGCTGGGATGCCGATGCTGCTGGCGTTGATTTCGCGATCGGGCGAGCAACGTGCTGGGTGGTGTGGGGAAGCTCCTCAGTGAAAATTGGTCCGGGAGCGAATATTTCTTCGATGCGCGCGCCTTGAGGGCGATCCTCAAAAGCTTCACTGGCAAGCGGATGCACCGTTGCGACAGGGGCGGAAACAGCGGGGGCAGCCAGGGACACCGGCGCGCCTGAACTCGCACCCGATGCAACTTGTTCCTCTTCAACTTCCGGCGTTGCGACGACGGTTTCGGCGCGGTGTTCCTCTTCAGGCTTGGCGAGCCATTCGCGAATCAGGCTGCGCGAGTCGCTGGACAATTTTTTGAAGGCCACGCCGCCGGAATTTCCACGCGGGCTGACCCATACCACGCGCGCTTCGACGTCGATGCGATAGCCTGTGCCGAGGGAAAACGAGAGTGGCACATCCGTGTTGGCTTCGATGCGCCCGACGGCCTGAAAACGCAGGCCGCCCTCACTGAGGTCAACGACTACGCCCCCGTTGTCCGCCCCCATATCCAGATATTCGGGCGAATAAAGAATGCGCCTTGCACAGTTGCGGCGTTCAGAACCCATGTGCTGAAGCTCCCCGGCACTGCGGATGAACATTTAGATGCATATAGTCAAACAGACGAGGCCAAGGCGGGCGCCTTTATTATAAATCCGGCACTTTTGGCACGCAATGCTAATCGGAGGCGTTCGGGCGCGTCTCGGCGAGCAGTTCCGCGAGGTAATTCTTCCAGACGGCGGCGCGCGTGTGGGTTCCGTGGCCGCGCGTTTCGTTGGTAATAGGCAGCAGGACGAAGCGGCCGTGCGGCACGCGATGAATCAACTCATCGACAATGTGTAGTTCCGGCGGATTCACGAAATCGTCCGCGGAGTTGATGGCCAGAAGCGGCGCGGTGACTTTGCCGAGATCGGGTTCCGGATTGTAGGTGCGCGAAGCGTCGAAAGCGTAAATCAGGTCGTTGGCGTCGACGCGCTTCACGGCGTTATCCAGATAATTGTGCAGGAAGTCGTCGGCTTTCTGCGGCGTGTCGTATGTGTGGTGCCAGTAAAGCGGCGCGCTCACCATGAGCAGTTCGACGGAAAGAGCGCCACGAAGACCTTGGACAGGCTCGGATTGGTAATTTCCATTGTCCCACGCAGGATCGCTGCGAATCAGGTCAATAATCATGCGGCGGTCGATGCGATTGCGTCCCACGATTTGCACGGGATTGCAGGCGAGCGGCATCAGCGCGTCCATGAAATCGGGATGCGCTTCGCCCCACATCCAGCTATGCATGCAGCCCATGGATGTGCCGGTGACGAGGCGCAGATGATTGACGTGCAAGCCTTCGGTGACCAGATGGTATTCGCCTTGCACCATGTCCGCGTAATCGTAATGCGGGAATTTCATGCGCAGGCCGTCGCTGGGCTTGCTGGATTTTCCGTGACCGATGTCGTCGGGAAGAATGATGTAGTGCGTGGAAGAATCGAGGAGCTGGCCTTTGCCGAAAAGTTCGCCGGCGTAAATGGGCGAAAGGAATTGGTGGCCAGTGCCGCCGGTGCCGTGGAGAATCAGCACGGCGTTGGTGACTTGGCCTTGCGCATTGCGATGGGGCGTGCCGAGCGTGGTGTAATGCAGACGGAGTTCAGGAATCGTTTCGCCGTCATTGAAATGAAAATTGTGGACGATGAAGTCGCCTTCGTGTGTATCCCAGTGAGTTTGCTGTGTGTTTTGCGCGAGGGCGAGAGGCGCAAAGAGCGCTACAACGAGCAAGAGTCCAAACAAGTTGCCGATATTGCGAATCATTATGACTCCCCAGACGTGATTTGAATGCCGCAACGGAAGAAAGGCATACCACGCGGCTGGCTGGCGTTCAATATCCATTCGTCATCATCCTTTTGCGATGGAGCAAATCTTAGTTCATGCATTGCACGTCATGGCGATTGACACGCTGGGACAGGCGGAATAATCTTTCGTGCGCTAATTCATCGCGCGGGATGCACGCAGAACATTCTGGAGGAATCATGAAGCGATTTGCGCTGATTGGTGCGCTTGCGGCGCTCTTGTTCACGGCCACACCGCTCTTTGCTCAGGATACGAACGAAATGCCAGCCAAGGCTGCAGCGAAATTCGCGACGACCTTCGTTCACTGCGGCACGCTGATTGCGGACGCGGATGAAGCGCCCATCCCCGGCGGCGAAGTGATTATTACCAATGGAAAAGTGACCGCCGTGGGGCGGAATTTGAGCGCGCCGAAGGATGCGCATCACGAGGACCTCAGCAAGTACACGTGCATTCCCGGATTGCTCGACGCGCACATTCACATTTGGACGGGACCGCGCGGAAGATATCCCTCGCTGCCGCTGGCGGCGATTCGCGCGTCCAAGGACATGGAGTACGCGCTGGATTCCGGAATTGTTGCAGCGCGCGTGCTGGGGACGAATGGCTTCGTCGACGTTGCGCTGAAGGATGCGATTGACGAAGGGACGATTCCCGGACCGCATCTGATTCCCGCGGCGCACGCGATTTCTATCCCCGGAGGGCACGGGGATTTTTATGATTTTCCGCCGGACCTAACGCCTGAGAATTATTACACGCCGGAAAACGGTTTCATCAATTCGCCGGCGGATGCAGAAGCGGCGGTGCACTGGCAATTGAAGTATGGCGCGCGAGTGATCAAAATTCTGGCTTCGGGCGGAGTACTGTCGCCGCTGGATTCGCCGCTGGCGGAGCAGGTGTCGCCAGAGGAGTTGAAAATTATTGTGGAGCAGGCGCATGCGGCGCATGTGAAAGTTGCGGCGCACGATGAGAATTTGCCGACAATATGGGCAGCGCTGCGCGCGGGCGTGGATTCGATCGAGCACGGCGCGGGACTCGACGCGGACGCAGCGAATTATATGAAGCACCATGGCGTGTATTTGACGCCGACGCTGTACATCGCCAATAACATCGTCGAGAACGGCGCGAAGATGCACATGGCGGATTACGCGATTCGCAAGGCGAATCTAATTTGGCAGGGCGAGTTGGCAGGATTCAAAGCGGCGATGGCTGCGGGCGTGAAAATCGCGGCGGGCTCGGATCAGAGTTATGAGCCGGGCAAGGGAACTGTGCGGGACGAAATCATGACTGACGTGCGGTTCGGCGCGACGCCGCAGCAGGCTTTGCATTTTGCGACGAAAGCGAACGCGGATTTGCTCGGGCTCGACGATTTGGGCGCAATTGCGAATGGAAAAGAGGGCGATATTGTCGCCGTGGAAGGCAATCCGCTTGAGGATATTCATGCGCTTGAGCACGTGCGCGCGGTAATTTTCCAGGGTCAGCTTGTGCCTGCAGCGAATCGGTACTGAACAGCGTTTCTTTATGGGCGCAAACGGCAAAATTCGCAAACGCTCGGCATGGAAATGGATACTCGGCTCGTTGATCCTATTGCTGATCGCTGCCTATTTTGTGCTGGCGCATTTCATGGGCGGTCCGCGCGACGTATACGGATTTTTGCGTTATGCCCTGCCTAACTGGCGCCAGGGCAGCGTGCAGCTTGGGGAGCAGGCGCCGGACGCGCGTTTGATTTCGCTCGACGGGGAATCCGAGTTCCATTTGCGGGACCGCATCGGCAAGCGTCCTCTGGTGCTGATTTTTGGCAGTTACACTTGACCGCCGTTCCGGCGCGAGATCGGAGATCTCGTCAAGATTTACAACGACTACAAAGATCGCGCGGATTTTCTGACCGTTTACATCCGCGAGGCGCATCCGCAGGACGAATGGCAGATGAAATCCAATGTCGCCGAGGACATCTGCTATCCGCAACCGACCACGCTCAAGCAGCGCGTGGCCATCGCCAACGATTTTGTCACGCGTTTTCATTTTCCGCTGCCCATCGCGATTGACCCGATGAACAATTCCGCGGACCGCACCTACGGCGGCTGGCCGGAGCGGATTTACATCGTTGATGAATCGGGGAAGGTGGTCTACCGCGGCGGGCTGGGCCCATTTGACTACCATCCTTCGGAGGCGCGCGCGTGGCTCGCCAGGCGTTTTCCCCAAGCAACGTCTGTGGCTGCCGCGCAATCGTCAGGTCAGTGAACCTATCCAACCCTTAGGCCGCTGAGGTGTTGTGTTTTCCGCGCGTGGTTTTCGCCTTCATTGTCCTCGAAGAATTGCGGCGCGAAACAGGGATTTTGCCGATTCGGGGATCGCGCGCGAGGACGAGTTCGCAGGCGCGCAGAGCGG
>DAIRCW010000017.1:0-26743 GCA_036796475.1 Candidatus Acidiferrales bacterium
TCATGGCTATTTTCGCGTGCTGGTGGCGCCGAATGAGCCGATTCTGAAAACGGTGCGGACGCAGCACAATGGGATTTTGCCACTGCCTTTGCCGCTGATCGGGCGTTACCGCAGCATTCGCACGGATATCACCATTCCCATTGAAGAGGGCGCGAAGTACCGCATGGGACGCCTGGTGATCCGCAGTGCTAACCCGGATGAAAATCTTTATTTCAACGCGAAATTCCTCGAGGATGGGTTTCCGCTGAAGCAGGGCCAGATTTTCGACACGTCCAAAATTCGCAAGGCCATCGACGATTACAAGAAACTGTACGGCGATTTCGGATTTATCGACTTCACGGCAAATCCGAATTTCGACATTGATGACGCGACGAAAACGGTGAATCTCACGCTGGATTTCGACCAGCAGAAGCAATTTTACGTACGGCGCATCGAGTTTTCCGGCAATACAACCACGCGCGACAAAGTGATTCGGCGCGAGGTTCTGCTCGATGAGGGTAGCCTGTTCAACGACCGTCTTTGGGAGCTGAGCATTCTGCGTTTGAACCAGCTCGGCTACTTCGACGAAATCAAGAAAGAGAATGCCGACCTCAAACGCGATACGAAGGCCGGCACGGTGGACATTAACCTGAAGGTGCACGAGAAAGGCAAGCAGAACATCAGCTTCTCCGGCGGCGTGAGCGGTTTGGCCGGCACTTTCCTCGGGCTGGCCTATCAGACCAATAACTTTTTGGGATTGGGCGAGACTCTGACGTTTTCGGCAAATGTGGGCAGCATCGAGCGCCAGGTCCTTTTTGGATTTACCGAGCCTTATCTTCTGGACCGGCCGATTCAGACCGGATTCACCGTTTTCTCGAACAAATTCAATTTCAACCAGGAAAAACAACTCTCGATTCTGGTGGGCCAGTCCGTGGCCATCAATCCAGCGCTGGCGCAGGATTACAGCCAGAACAGCAAAGGCTTCACCGTTTTCGCTAGCTATCCTTTGCACAAATTTGCGTTCACTCGGTTCAGCCTGACGTATGGATGGACGAAGAGCGACATACAGACGTTCAGCCAGGCTTCGCAGCTGTTGTTTCAGTCCATCCAGTTCAGCAGCTTGAGAGGTTCTTCGCAGCTGAGCGGAATCGTTTCCAGCACCATCACGCCTTCGATTGCCTACAACACAGTGAACAATCCCGAGAATCCCACGAGTGGGAAGATGTTCTCCTACTCAGTGGCCTTCGAGGGCGGGCCAATTTTGCGAGGGAACGTAGACGCCATCCGGAACACTTTCGAAGGGGAGTATTTTCATCCCACCTGGCATAAGCGCAATGTCATTGGGATACGGTTCATCGCTGGCTGGGCCACAGGCTATGACGGAAAGCTCGTGCCGCCATACGAGCGGTATTACATCGGCGGCGAAGACACTGTCCGCGGATTCGATTTCTTCAACATTTCGCCATGGACATTCATTCCAACGGCGATCAACCAGCCAGTGACCTTCCTGAATCCGACCATTCTCAATCAAAGTGGCCAGCCCACGCCACAGACCATCAGCGTGCCGGTGCTGGAATACTTTGCGACGCGGCCGGGCGGCGACATCGAAGGAGTTGGCAATTTCGAATACCGGATTCCCATCGCTGGGCCGGTGAGCATGAATCTGTTCACGGACATTGGAGTGGACAGTATTTTGCGGGCCAGCCAGTTGCAATTGGATCCCACCGCCGCCACCCAATTGAATTCCGAATTTCCCAATGACTTTTTCCCGAATACGCATATATCGCAAAAGCTGAGCGTGGTGCCGGGCACGAACTTCAAGCCGCGCATTTCGAGCGGCGTGGAATTCGTCGTCTTTTTGCCGATTGTTCGTGCGCCATTTCGGTTCTATTACGCGTACAATGCCACGCGCCTGAATGAGACCATTGCCGGGCAGCGTGGCGCATATTTCTTGAGTCCCGCGCAAATTGCATCGCTGCCACCGGGAGTTTTGCAATCGCAGGTAGTGCCGGCATTGAATCGCATACTGGACCAGCAGGTGCAGAGATTTCCCACGGGGCTGGTGGAACCGCGAAGCACGTTCCGCTTCACAGTGGGCAGGACCTTCTGAGCTGAACAGCAAATTGAAGACCCGCCTGGTGTGGTTGAAGAGGCGAGGGAGGGCGTTCTGAAAGCGCGCGCGCGAAAGTTGGCGGAAGGGCAGCGGATGAAATTCGGCATGGCGGGTGTGTTGGTGATGGCCGCGGCATTGGTCGGATGCGGAAGTGGCTCCTCGTCGCCGGTCAGGCTGACGATTAGCACGGCATCGAGTTTTGGCCAGCCGGTCGGACACACAACCGTGGTGCGCACCGGGACGCAACAGTTCAGCGCCTCGGTGGTGGGCATACAAAACACGCTGGTGACCTGGGATGTTTGCGACGCCGCACCGCAGGCGATTGCGACCGGCATTTCGAACGCGCCGAACATTGTGATGCCCACGGGCTGCGTTACGGGAGGAAATTCGACACTGGGTTCGATTACCACCGCAGGGTTGTACACGGGGCCGGCAATTTTGCCGCCGAATTCAGAAGTGAGCGTGGTTGCCATCGCGCAGGGAAAGACGTCCGTGTTTGCGATCACGGATGTAACGATTGATTCTGGCGTGCGCGTGAGTCTTTCGCCTACAGGCGTGACCATCGGGACCAGCGAGCAATTCCAGTTCAGCGCGACAGTAACGGGAGACACGAATACAGCGGTGAGTTGGGCGGTGGACACGGTTGCGAACGGCACGACCCAGACCGGCACGATCACGCCCACGGCTTGCACGGTTTCCATGCCGGTTACGCCATCTTCTTCAAATCCGGTGCCGCAGGGAACGACCTTCGGCTGCTATACCGCGCCGGCAACTCCGCAGACCGGGGTCAAAATCACAGCGACAGCTGCCGCGGATACAAGCCAGGTAGGCACGGCTACAGTAAACGTCCAGACGGCTACCGATCCTTCATTCCGCACCAATATTCCGCTCGAGCCTACGGCAACCGTGGAAGGCGCAGCGCAGCAGGATATCTACCTCTTCGGGAGCAATTTCTTCTCGACCACTCAGGTGCTGGTGAATGGTTCTCCTGTTCCGACAACGTTTGTGAATAATGCCACGCTGCGCGCGACCATTCCGGGAACGTTTTTCTCTGGCCCGGTTCCGGCGGGATTGCCGGTCACAGTCGAGCGGCAGAACGGCGACGTGATTCAGCCGGTTTCATTGGGCGTGCAGCCGACGCGCCCTGCAGCGGTCGCAGCCAGCCCGCAGAGCCTGCCGACAGTCACGAGTTCGGGGACCCTGACCATCGATGGCGGGTATTTCTCCTCATCAACACAAGCGAGTTCCGAAGGGCAGCCGCTGCCAGTTACCGTTGTGAACAGCCGGCAGTTGCAGGTTGGACTGTCGAGCCCGGCATTTTCATTTTCGACGCCCGGGCTGGTTCCCATTCTGATTCAGAACTCGGATGTGCCGAGCGGTTCGCCATCCACTGCTTTCGTTAATGTGGCGATTTCACCTTCGGCGGCGGATGTGCCTACTTCGGCCAATGCGCCCATCACTGTGGGCACGCAGCCCGTTGCAGTGGCTTTGGATACCTCGCTAGGAATTGCCGCGGTTCTCAACCAGGGCTCCGGCAACGTGAGCTTGCTGAATGTAGACACCAATTCCGTGTCAAGCAACGTGCCGGTCGGAAATTCGCCAACGAGCATTGGCGTCGACGATATTTTGCACGTCGCGGCGGTCGTCAACAGCGCGGACAATTCGCTGTCCATCGTGAATTTGCAGACGCAAGGCGTTTCGACCGTGGCGCTGCCGTCGAATCCCACGGGAAGTTCGCCGTCCCCTGCGCCATTTGCCATCGGGGTGAATTCGCTTACGCACCGTGCGGTAGTCGCGTATTCGTCTTCGAATATCGCAACAGTTTTTGACCTGTCCACAAATCCGCCGAGCCTGGTGTGCACCATGGGCGGTTCCAATCCGAACATGCCCAACAATTGCTCCACGATCTCCGGCTCGAATACGCGGCCCGTGAGCACGGGGCCGAGTCCATCGATAGCCATTGAGCCGCGACTGAATTGGGCAATTATTACGCCGGGCGGGTCAGGCATAACATCCATCGTGGATCTGGGAACGGCGGCAAACGCCAACCAGGTCGCGCGTGTGCCAAACGTGATTGCTTCGTTCAGCACGGGTTCGACGAGCATCCGCGGCGCGGCCATCAATACCGAGACGGAGCAGGCGCTGCTCACTGATCCTAACTGCGGTCTGGGCAGCCCAAGCTGCCGGGCGAGCGTGACATTACTGAGCGTGCTGGATCAAACGGTCAGTTCGCTAACTCTCTCGCAGGGTTATGTGGCTTCGGCGGTGAATCCTCTTACCGATGTTGGAGTAGCGGTGAATGGCCCTGCCAATACGGCCACGGTGATTGATTTGCGAACGCTCACTCAAATTGCCAGCGTTCCGGTAGGCACGTCCCCGCAGGCCGTGGCTATTGATCCCGGCAAGAACATCGCGGTGATCGCGAATTCCGGCAGCAACGATGTTTCCATTCTTTCGCTGGGAGCGATTCGCAACCCGCAAATTACGGAAGTAAGTCCGCCGATTGCGTTTGCTGCACCCTCTGCTGGCGCGCAGATCGTAACTGTGAATGGATTCGGATTCTCCTCCGGCGCGCAAGTTCGCCTGGACGGAGTTGTGGTTCCCACAACCGTCTCGGCAAACGGTCGCCAAGCAGTGGCGACCGTTCCCGGCAGCATGCTTTCCACGGCGCGGCGCTTTGCGTTGGACGTGCAGAATTCAAGCGGCGCCACTTCAGACATCAAAAGCTTTTTGGTCATGGGCGCGGTTCCCATCGGACTGAATCCGATCAGCGTGGCGATTGATTCGGATTTGAATGAGGCGCTGGTGACGAGCCAGGGGCCGATCAGCAGTCCCGAGAATACCTGCACGAGCCCAGGGTCGGTTTCTGTTGTAGATCTCGCGACCGCTACAGTGACCAATACTCTCGGCGTCGGAGCTTGTCCACAAGGTGTGGCGGTGATTCCGCGGCTGGGCCTGGGCGTGATTGCGAATACGGACAGTGCAAACGCCACGGTGGTGGACTACGTCAACGGAAACGTAACAGCAACAGTGAGCACGGGATTAGACCCTGTCGGCGTGGCGATCGGCCCTGACACCGGGGAGGCGCTTGTTACCAACAGCACCTCAAACAGTCTGACTGCATTCTCGGTTAGCTCGAGCTCGACAACAGGCGGTTCAATTCCCGTGGACCAGGTTCCCTTTGGCGTGGCCATCGATTCCATTGACAATATTGCCGCCGTTGCCGCAAGTTCGCAAAACACCGTGGATACAATCACGCTGGGCACGAGCTTCCTTGGGGGACGCGTCTTGAATTTCCAGGGGCCGACGGACGTGGCGTTTGATCCGATTACGGATACGTTTCTAGTTGCAGACAGTCTGGCGAACGAGATTGGCATCGTGGATCCTAAGGCGCCGGGACTCGCTGGATTCACGCCTTTTCGGGTAGGTATCAATCCCACATCGCTCGATTACAATTTCCAGAGCGGCACGGGCGTGACGTTCAATGCGGCGTCGAACAGCTTTTCAATTTTCAATTTCGTGGCCACGAATCCGAATTCGCATTTGACCATTCAGAACGCCAAAGTCGAATTTGTGCTGCCCATCGGCGGCTCGCCGGCGTTCTCTGTTGCCATCAATCCGCTGACGAACGTGGCGGCGGTTGTAGATCAAGCGAACGGGCGGCTGCTGCTGGTACCTTTGCCGTGATAAAGGCGGGCCAACTGAGGCCGTCTGTTCTGCATCGGAGCTTTTAGGATTCCCGTGGTTGGAACTTGATTCTCGATTGACCGTTTGGCAGCAGATTACTATAATCGCAGTTTCGAAAAACCCCAGAGATTTGCATTGAGGAGCTAGCATGAAGATTCAATATCCGATTGTAGCGGCGTTTGCCGCTGTGTTGGCGGTACCCGCGGCGCACGCGCAAACGAGCGCAGCTCCGGCGGCGACGCAGAAGATTGCCGTAATCAACCTGCAACAGGCGATTACCGGCACGGCCGAAGGGAAGCAGGCGTCCGATCAGCTGCAGGCGCAGTTTGCTCCGCGGCGAAACGAGCTGGCCACTATCAGCAAACAGATTCAGGATATCCAGCAGCGGCTGCAAGCCGGCCAGACGACGCTCAGCGAAGAGACCAAAGCGGATCTGAGCCGCCAAGGCACAGAGCTGCAACGCCGGGGCCAGCGCGAGCAGCAGGATTTGCAGGATGATATGAACGACGCGTCGCAAGAGGCCATCAATAAAATCGGCAGCAAAATGATGACCGTGCTCGACAAGTACGCGAAAGAGCATGGTTACAGCGTCGTGATTGATGCGTCAGCGCAGAATACCCCGGTGCTCTATGCCTCGACCGGTGTGAACATCACCGAAGCCATCGTTAAGCTGTACGACGATACGTACCCGGCTAAGACGGCAGCTCCGGCCGCGTCGCATCCGGGAACGACGAAACCTTCACAGAAGCCAGCCGCGCAGCAGCGCTAATTCACCGGGCCACGCGCGCCTTTGGTGTCTGCGTGGCCTTTTGTTTCTGCGCCTTACTTGCAGGCTTTTCGTAGGGTTCGTGAGCGCCGTTGAATTTGCAGATAACCCAGCGGCTGCTTGCGTTTCCCGGGCTCTCCGACTATACTGAATTGGTTCGAAGCTGGACGAAAGTTCAAGTGGGCGCGAGCCCACTTTTTTGTTGGCGGCGAAACTGCCTGCCCGATGATTCTCCGGCCCAGACGGAGATGCATTCCAGCTGCAGGGTTTGTGGTGTCGATGGACCTCGAAAAGATTCGCGGGGCAGCGGAGCGGGTGGCGGGCTCGGTGGGCGTCGAAATCGTTGACGTCGAATGGAAAATTGGTAAGCAGCGTTTGCTGCGAGTCTATATCGATCGGCCTGGATCCCCCGAGCAGCGCGGCGGCTCCGGGGTCACGCATCAGGACTGCGAAGCGATGAGCGAGCAGTTGAGCGTGATTCTAGATGTTGAGGATTTGGTCCCGGGCGGCTCTTATACGCTGGAGGTGAGCTCGCCGGGACTGGATCGCAAGCTATTGAAGCTCAGCGATTACGAAAAGTTTGCCGGACGCCGCGCCCGCGTTTGGCTTAATGATCCGGTGGAGAATCAAAAGAATTTTGAAGGACGGCTGGCGGGATTGAGCGATGGAAATGTGCGGCTCGCGATAAAGGATCGCGAGATTTCTTTTCCTTACGCGAACATTCGCAAAGCGAATCTAGTGGCCGAGTTTTGAAGGAGCAGTATGGCAAGTTTGCTGTTTCAGACAATCGAGCAGATCAGCCGGGAGAAGCATGTCGAACCCGAAGTGATCATCGCCGCCATCGAAGAAGCCATGGTCGTTGCCGCGCGCAAGTTTTATAAGACCGATGAGGATCTGCGCTCGAAGTTCAACCAGGACACCGGTCAGGTGGAACTGTTCGCCGTGCGCAAAGTGGTCGAGGACGTGACCGATCCGATCCGCGAAATCACGTTGGCGGACGCGCGCAAGCAGCAGCCGGCCATCGAAGTCGGCGGAGAAATTACGCAAATGCGCGCCACCGACGTGCTCGGGCGCATTCAGGCGCAGACAGCGAAGCAAGTGATTCTGCAAAAAGTCCGCGAAGCCGAGCGCGACACGATTTACAACGAATTCCACACGCGCGTAGGCGAACTGGTGAACTGCATCGTGAAGCGCCTCGACGGTCCGGACGTGATTGTGGACCTGGGTCGCACCGAAGCTCGTTTGCCGAAGCGCGAGCAGTCGCGTCTAGAAACCTACAACGTAGGCGACAGATTGCGCGTGGCCATTCGCGCAGTGGAACGCGCCGCCAAAGGTCCGCAGGTGGTTGTTTCGCGCGCCGATCCCGTATTGGTGCAGCGCCTCTTTGAGATGGAAGTCCCCGAAATTTACGACGGAACAGTGCAGATTCGCGCGGTGGCTCGCGAAGCCGGGGAGCGCACGAAAATCGCTGTCGAGAGCCGCGATAAGGATGTGGATCCGGTCGGCGCGTGCGTGGGCATGAAAGGCATGCGCGTGCAATCGATCATTCGCGAATTGCGCGGCGAAAAAATCGACATCATTCCCCACAACGAAGATATTTTGCTGTTTGCGCAGAAGGCGCTCAGCCCGGCGAAAGTCACGCGCGTGCAGGTTGTGGATATTGAAGAAAAGCGCCTCGAAGTAATCGTCGAGGATACTCAGCTTTCACTCGCGATTGGCAAGAAAGGCCAAAACGTTCGTCTGGCCAGTAAGCTGATTGGCTGGAACATCGACATCAAGAGCGAAGAGGAGAAGCGGCGCGACATCGAAGCGCAGATGGAAGAGATGACCATCGCCACCACTTCGCTTTCCGAGCTTGCAGGGGTCGGTCCGAAGACCATCGAAAAGCTCGAAGCGCATGGCATTACTTCGATTGAGAAGCTCGCCGACATGACGCCGGAGCAGTTGCTGGAAATTCCCGGCATCGGCGAGAAGATGGTCGAGAAGATTCGCGTCTCCGTCGAGCAGTATTTCCAGGCGCTCGAAACGCAACAGGCTGCTCCGGGCGCTGCAGCCGAGGCTGTGTCTGAGTCAGTTGAGCCGGCCCAAGGCGAAATTGCCACCGAAGCAGGCGAAATCGGGGAAGCTACGCCTTCAGAAGAAGCTGCCGAAGCCGAAACGGAGGCCGGGCCGCTGCCAGAGCAAGTGGAAGAGAGCGTTGCCGCTGGCGATGGATCATCTGCGGATGATTCTGAGCATGAGGCAAACGCCGAAGAGCATGCCGCGGAGCAAACTGAAAAAGAACCGGCGAAACCGCAGGATGGAGGGGCCAAAGTTTAACTGATGTCAGACCCAGGACAAATCCGAATCAACGAATTGGCGCGCGAGCTCGAAATCAAGGCCAAGGTGCTCATCGAGTATCTGCCTGAAATTGGCGTCACGGAAAAGAAGACGCATTCGAGTTCGCTGGACCACGATCAGGCCGAAAAGGTAAGAAGGCATTTCCGCGCTCAAGAAGATGCTGAAGCGCAGGCCGCAGCTGAAAAGCAGAAAGCCGCTGCGGCGGCTAAGGCCAGGCCTGTTGCTAGGCCTGCTGCTGGGGCGCCGCCTGCTGCCCGTCCGGCACAGCCGGCCGCTCCGTCGGCAGTTCAGCCTGCGGCAGCGAAACCTCCGGCACCAGCAGGAGTGCCTGTACCGAAACCGCCGCTCCGTCCCGCAGCCGCGCCACCGGCGAGCGCTGTTCGTCCCGCTGCGGCTGCCCCAAATGCTGCTCCGGCTTTACCTAGGCCAGCCCAGCCGGCAAGAGTTTCGCCTGCGGCACAAGGCGCGCCATCCGCGCCGCAACAGCGCCCCGGCGCGCTGCCGTCGCAAAAGGCCCCGCTGGTAAGCCGTCCGGCAGCGGCCGGGCGTCCATCTGGAGCGCCGCCCGCAGGCCAGCGGATCGGCGGCCCGATGCGGCCAGGAGCGCCGGGCCAAACGCGTCCGGGTGCTCCGGCAATGCGTTCGGGAGCCCCTGCGCAACGTCCCGGTGCGCCAGGGAGGCCACCGCAGCGCCCTGGAGGACGTCCAGGACAGCCCATGGGGAGGCCAGGTGCGCCTGCGTCTTTGCCAAAGCCCGAGCCCGGCAAGCCGCTTTACGTGCGCAAGCCGCCCGCGCGTGCCAAACCCACCATCGAGAAGCGCTTCGCCGAGGGCGAACGCAAACTCCATCCAGTTCGCTCGCGCACAGCTGCGGGCGGTCGCGGCGTAGCCCATGCGGAGCCCGTCGCGCCTATCGTTCGCGAGCCTCGCGATGTGACTATTACCGAAGGCATCACCGTTCGCGAACTCTCTGAAAAGCTGGACGTGCGCGCCAAAGAATTGCTGAAGGTGCTGCTCGATCGCGGAATTTTCGCCAGCATCAATCAGGCGCTCGATGTTCAGACCGCAACGAGCCTTGCGGAAAGCTTCAGCGGAATCGTGCATGTCGTTTCCTTCGAAGAGCAGATGGCGCAGGAGGACCTTGGCGCCACAGAAGTTAAGGCTGAGAAACTTTCACCGCGTCCGCCAGTCGTTACAGTGATGGGCCATGTCGATCATGGCAAGACCAGCCTGCTGGATGCGATTCGTACCACGGAGGTCGCCGCCGGCGAATCTGGAGGCATTACCCAGCACATTGGTGCGAGCCAGGTGCGGGTGGATGACCGGCGCATCGTCTTCATTGACACTCCCGGCCACGAAGCATTTACGCGCATGCGCGCTCGCGGCGCGAAAGTCACGGATATCGTCGTGCTCGTCGTTGCTGCGAACGATGGCGTGATGCCGCAGACAGAGGAAGCCATTACCCACGCGCGCGCCGCAAAAGTGCCCATCATTGTCGCCATCAATAAAGTCGATTTACCGGACGCGCAGCCCGAGCGCGTAAAGCGTCAGCTCTCCGACCGCGGATTAATGCCGGAAGAGTGGGGCGGCGACACGGTGATGGTCGAAGTCTCCGCGAAAACGAAGAAGGGAATTGAGCGTTTGCTGGAAATGATTCTGCTGGTCGGCGATTTGCGCGAATTGCGCGCGAACGACTCTACTTCCGCCAGCGGCACGGTGTTGGAATCCCGCGTGGATAAAGGCCGCGGACCGGTTGCAACCGTTCTCGTGCAAAACGGCACGCTCAATGTTGGCGATGTTTTTATTTGCGGCGCTGTTTACGGCAAAGTTCGCGCTTTGTTTGACGACAAAGGACAGCCGGTGAAGAGCGCCGGGCCTTCCACTCCTGTCGAAGTGCTGGGCTTGCAAGGCGTGCCGGACGCGGGAGATCAGTTCCAGGTCGCCGACGAAGCCAAAGCTCGTCACATCGTCGAATACCGCCAGGCCAAATTGCGCGAAGCCGCGCTGGCCAAATCCGCCACATCACGTCTCACGCTCGATCAACTCCACGAACAGCTCAAAGCGGGCGAGGTTAAGGATCTGCCGATTCTCATCAAGGCTGACGTGCAGGGTTCCGTCGAAGTGTTGAGCGAAATGCTGCCGAAGCTCTCGAACGATCAGGTCAAATTGAAAATCATACAGGCCAGCGTCGGTGCTGTTTCGGAAACCGATGTGCTGCTTGCCTCGGCTTCGAACGCGATCATTATCGGTTTCAACGTCCGCCCCGAGCGCAAAGCGGCTGATCTCGCGCAGCAGGAAAACGTCGAAATTCGCCTGCACACCATCATCTACGAAGTCGTGGACGAAATTAAAAAAGCTATGGTCGGCCTGCTCGCTCCGGTGCTCAAGGAACAGTTTCTGGGCCGCGCCGAAGTTCGCGACACTTTCCGCGTCAAAGGCGTGGGCATGATCGCCGGCTCTTACATTCAGGATGGATTGGTGAAGCGCGACGCGGAAGTTCGCGTCCTGCGCGACAACGTGGTGATTTACACCGGGCGCGTTAGCTCGCTGCGGCGCTTCAAGGAAGACGTCGGCGAGGTGCGCACCGGATTCGAATGCGGAATCGGAATCTCTAATTTCGGCGACGTAAAAGTCGGCGACATTCTGGAATGCTTCACCGTGGAGAAGCTCGCACCGGCCGGAGCAACAGCCTAGAATCTGCCTGCGTTCGACAAGCGCTGGGAGTGCAGCGATGCCCATCGGCGTGATCACCTTGGAAATCCACATTCCATACGCGCGTTCGCTGAAAGACAAGCGTCAGGTGCTGCGCAGCCTGAAGGATCGCCTCCGTGGGCACTTCAACGTCGCTGTCGCGGAGCTGGAGCACCAGGATGTTTGGCAGCGCTCCGTCGTCGGCGTCGTGGGAATTTCCGGCGAAGACACGCATTTGGCCGAGACAATGTCTGCAGTGCTTGCTGAGTCACAAGAAATTCTTGGACGTGAATTGATCTCGCACGAGATTGAATATTTTTGAATGCGCTCCACGGTGAGCGAATTATTCCTTAAAGAGCTGCATGCCATGACTGTCGCCGGTCATCGTCCCGAACGCATCGCCGAAGAAATTCGAAATGAAGTGAGCCTCATGCTGGCGGGCGAACTGAAAGACCCGCGCTTGGCGAGCGCTATGAACGTGACGGAGGTTCGCGTCACTCCGGATTTGAAAAACGTGCGCGTGTACGTCGAAATCTTGGGCTCAGAGGACGAACGAAAAGAAACTCTCAAAGGTCTCTCAGCCGCCGCGGGATTCATTCGTCACGAGCTGACCGAGCGCCTCCACCTTCGCCGCGCGCCGGATATTATGTTCGTTCCGGATCGCTCCGAAGAATACAGCCAGCGCATCGAAGAACTGCTGCGGCAGACAAAAACGACGGAGGGATCTTAGTCGCACCGCCGCGGCGCTATTTCCGCATTCTCGCCGCCCATTCTCTAAATGCCGCGCACTCCACAACCACCGCCGATTGACGGCGCTCTTGTAATCGACAAACCCTCAGGCAGAACGTCCCACGACGTAGTCGAAGCCCTGCGCCGCCTGCTGGGCTTCCGTCAAATCGGCCATTTGGGAACGCTCGATCCGCTCGCTACGGGAGTCCTCGTTTTGCTGCTGGGACGCGCCACGCGCCTCGCACGTTTTTACTCCGGCAGGCGCAAGCGCTACGACTGTACAGTCCGATTCGGTTTCGCGACCGATACCTACGATTCCGACGGCGAAGCGCAAGGCCCTGACGTCGCGCCGCAGCTGAACCGGGAATCAATCGAGCAGTTGGCCGCCCGTTTCGTCGGGCGAATCGACCAGATCCCGCCTGCATTTTCCGCGAAGAAAATTCACGGCAAACCGGCGCATGAGCTCGCGCGGAAGAAAAAGAAAGTCGAGCTCAAGCCCGTGGAGGTCGATGTCTACGAATTTCGTCTCACTTCCGTGGATGGCTCGCTTGCGCACTTCACCATCGAATGCGGCGCCGGCACTTACATCCGCGCGCTTGCCCACGAATTAGGAAAGCTGCAAGGCTCCGGCGCGCATCTTGCAAAAATCATGCGCACCGCCGTCGGCGAATTCACCATTGATCAATCGGTCCGGCTCGAACAGCTCGCCGCCGATCAGCGTTCGGGCAAAATTTCTGAACGCATCATTCCGCTCGAAAATCTCTTGCCGGAACTTCCGCGCGCAACGGTTCTGCCGATACTGGAACGCCGCATTCGCAATGGCGCAAAATTTAATGTTCCCATCGCACAGATTCAGCCTGGCAGAATGGCGGCGGCGCAGGGCGCCACAACGGAATTGGATTCCGGCGATTGGAAGCCTGCCCGCCTGCGCGTTTTCAGCCAGCAGGGGCGCCTGATTGCGATTGCTGAGGCGGTCGTGCCGGGCACTTACCGTCCAGTCCTTGTCTTGGAAAACAACGAGGCCACTAAGGGTTAGAGTCGCCTCCAACGGCCCGTTCCTGCACAGGCAAACGCCCCGCGAAAATAGGCTTTCCGGTCCTTGGAGCCGTTTGCAGCACATGTGGCGTCAGCAATATCAGCAGCTCGGTTTTGCTGTTCTGGTTGTTGAGCGCCGTTCCTGCCAGCGCAAGCGGCCCCAGCGCCTGCGCTCCCGGCGTCCCGCTGATGGCGCGCATTTCCTGCGTCTGAATGATTCCCGCGAGCGCCGTCGTTTCGCCGGATTTCGCGCGTACCGTTTGCTCGACCGTCTGATTGCTGATCACCGGAATGCCATTCACCGTCGTACCAGTGAGGCTGCGCAGCTCGAAATGCAAATTCAACGTTACGTCATTGTCGGGATGCACGTATGGCGTGGCGCGAATTTTGAGCCCAATGTCTTCGTATTCCGCGGAAGGATAAGGCGTCGTTGCTACGCCGCTTGCCCCGCCCGCGCTGAACGTTGCCTTGTTGAGAATGATCGTGAGTTGGTTCGCCGTCGTGTTAGCAATGGCTAGGTCCGGCGAATGCGTCGTTCCCAGGAATTCGCCGGAGATAAGTCCAGCGGGCGAGCTGCCAGCCGGCAAATTCAACGGTGATGCGAACGTGCCGTCTCCGTTGCCGATGAGAATGGAAACCGTGTCGGCGCTCTGATCCGTAACCGCCAAATCCGTCAATCCATCCACGTTGAAGTCTCCCGATGTAACCGCCACCGGTTTATTGCCTGTGCTGGACGTGCCATTCAGCGCCACAGTATTGCCTTGCGTGAACGTTCCGTCTCCATTTCCGAGGAAGACCGAGATCGCGTTGTCTGTCTGGTTGACCACCGCGAGCGCCGTGTTGGTGTTGTTGTTCAGGTTGAACTGTCCGGCGGCAATGGCCACCGGCGCCGTGCCGGTTGCGAGTGTCGCTCCTGCAGTAAAGGTGCCGTCACCTTTCCCCAGAAAAATCGAAGCTGTATTTGCAGACTGATTCGTTACCGCCAAATCCGTTCTGCCGTCGTTATTGAAGTCCGCAGCAGCAATCGCTGAGGGCTGAGTGCCGGTCGCAAACGTGCTCTGCGGCTGAAAAGTTTCGTCACCATTGCCGAGCAGGATGGAAACCGTGTTGTCGCCCTGATTCACCACAGCCAAATCCACGTGCCCGTCCCCATTAAAATCATTCGAAACCATCGCCACCGGATTTTTCCCTGTCGGCACAGTGCCTTTTGGCGTGAACGTGCCGTCGCCATTTCCTTGAAAGATGCTCACCGTTGCGTCCGTTTCATTGAGCACCGCGAGATCGGCAATTCCGTCGCTGTTGAAGTCCGCCGTTACAGCAGCCACCGGCCCTTGCCCCGTCGCCAGCGTGCCGCTCGCGTTGAACGTGCCGTCTCCATTTCCCAGCAGAATCGAAACTGTGTTGTCGCCGTGATTGATCGCGGCCAAATCAAAATTTCCGTCCCCGTTGAAATCAATTCCGACCACGGCTACAGGGTCGTTTCCGGTCGCAACCGTGGACTCAGGAAACAAATCAGACGAAACCGCCGGAATGAATGCCGGAGAGGTGATGCTTGGCGAGAACTGCGCCAGCGCCACAGGAATTCGGTCTCCTACGAAAAACGTCGCCGGTTTTGCGTCTTCCGCGCGAAGCAGCACGCGCCGCCCCGCGCGAACAGTGTTGAGCGTTTGCGAAAACGCCAGCGCCGCCCCGGGCATCGTCGCGAGAAAGGTCGTTCTGCCTCCGCCGAACGCCAGTATCGGCGGTATCAGCGAACCAACGCCCAGTGTTCCTGAGCCAACCAATGAAGCGAGTTGCGTTGAGCTGAGGCCAGTCAGGTTTCCCGCCGAGCCGAAGATCTGCTGAATCACGGACACAAGTCCGGAAGCTCCTTGTTGCGCTTCCGCGATCTGTTGCGGCGTGAGCGTAAACGCGCGAGCGTTGGTTGGTGGCGTGATGCCCAGGGCTGTGGCCGCATTCCGGTCGATTTCGAGCACCTCCATCTCCAGCACAACCTCCGCGCGCTTCTGCTGTAACTGCTCAAGCAGCCGCGCGGCGATGGAAATGGCTTGCGGCGAAGCGCGCAGCGTGATGGTCCGTGCCGCTAAATTCGACTCGGCGCGATTGATTCCCGTCACCGCTCGAAGCACTCGCAAATCCTGCGTCATCTCCTCATTGTTCGAGGCATCCGGCAATTCGACCGTGCGCACAACGGACGCGTCATAAGCGAGTCTCTTCTGCGGTGTATCTGCCGCCACAAAAAACAAATTCTTCGTTAGGGGACGCCAGAACGTTCCCGTCATATCGCCGAGCACGCGCATCGCCGTTCCAAAATCGACGCCCGAAAAATGCAGGTGAACAGGACTTCGCTGCAAATCCACATCGAAGGAAGCATGCACGCCATACTGCTGCGATACGTATTCGTAGGCGCTTACCGTATCGCCGCGGAATTCGAGATCGCGCTTTCCGGCGAGAGGCCTGAGATGCACTTCGCCGGCCGGCTCCTTGATTAATCGCGCGAGCGCCTGCAGGTTGGGAGCGGCCACCTGCGCAAGTCTCTCGCGGACCATTTCGTCGCCCGGATCTAAAATCAGCGCCGCATGCAATTCATTGCGCGCTTCCGAATCGTCGCCAGCCACCAAATCCTGCTCGGCGCGATTCACATGTTCGCCGATCAGCACGCCTCGCACGGTTTCGCGCGCCAGCAGGTAATCATGATCGCCCGCGTCCAGATGTACGGCTTGCGAATATTCCGTGAAGGCCATTTCCCAGTTGCGCGTTCGCTCGTCGCGTTTCCCGCGCTGGAATGCCGCTTTGGCTAGCTTGGCGTTCTGGGTTGAAGGCGAAATTGCGGGCTTCGCAGGAGCGTTTTGCGGTGCCGCGGCGGACTTCACCTGCGCCTGCGTCGGCGCGCTAAGCGCCACCGCAGGGCAGAGAAATAATGCCAGTAATGTCTTAGGTCGCAACGAAATCAGCCTTTAAGCCCCTTCTAGGCCCATTTGAGTCATTGTACAGAGATTGACAGGATGCCGCGCGAAGTTGCCTGCAGTTTGTGCTGCGAATGGCACAGCAGGTCTCTCACGCAAACGCCAATTTTCATTCCTTCGCCGTGAGTGGGAGCCGCCGAGGGGCCTTGGTTGATTCCCAGCGAATAGCGCGGTAGACTAGAAACCTAGTTGATACTCAGTTTCAACTGGATTTTATGCTCTCTGCCATTATTATCGCTCTCCGCGAAGGCGTGGAAGCCGCGCTAGTTGTCGGCATCGTCTTAGTTTATCTCAACCGCACCAATCGGCGTGCTTTGGCGCGTTACGTCTGGACCGGCCTCGGTGTTGCCATGGCGGCCAGTTTCGCGGCGGCCATTCTCCTGCAGCGCTGGCAAATCAGCGAAGACGGTTTTGAGGGCGTGCTGATGCTTGCCGCCGCGGCGCTGGTAATTTCGATGATTGTCTGGATGAATCGCATCGCGCGCCACCTTCGCAAGGACATTGAACGCCGCGTGGAGCAGTACGCGCAAAAAAGCGAACGCGTCGCTGGCCTGGGCATCGCCATTTTTGTGTTTTTGATGGTCATACGCGAAGGCGCGGAGCTCATTCTCATCCTGCGCGCGGTGGATCTCTCCGTCAGCGGACTGCAAATCTGGATCGGCACTGGCATCGGAATCGTGCTGGCCATTGCCGTGGGACTTTTCTTTTTTCAAGGGACGCTCAAAGTACCGCTCGGCCGTTTTTTCGCGGCCACCAGTGCGATTCTCATCGTCGTGGCCATCCAACTCGCAATCACCGGTCTGCACGAGATGAGCGAAGCCAAGTGGCTGCCGTCCAGCGCGCGCGAAATGGCCATCGTTGGGCCGATTGTCAGCAACGAGTATTTCTTTTTTGTGTTGATTCTGGCGGTGAGCGCCATTGTTGTGCTGCGCGAATGGTTCGCGCTTCGTGCCTCGACTGTGCAGGCCGGCGAAAATCCGGCGGAGCGGCGCCTTCGCCAGCATGAACATAAGCGCCAGCGGATTTGGGCCGCGGCCACGGCATTTTTGTGCCTCGTGGTGATTTTTTCCTTTACCGCCGAATTTGTTTATACGCGCGTCTCCGCTGCCGCGCCGGATGCTCAGCAGCTCTCGGCGGATGGCAACGTCGTCCGCGTGCCGATTGCTGCGATGAACGGCGCAAGCGTGCGCTTCTATTTTGTCGTGTTGCAAGGCGCCACGGTCCGCTTCATGGTCATTCGCAAGCCAAATGGCCAATACACCACCGCGCTCGATGCTTGCCAGATCTGCGGCAACATGGGCTTCCGGCAACAGGGTTCGACGCTCATCTGCCGCAATTGCGGAGCCCCGATTAACGTAGCCGAGGTCGGGCTGCCGGGCGGATGCAATCCGGTAGGGTTTCCGTCCAGCGTGGACGGCTCGAATCTTGTCATAAACCTGTCCGCAATCACCGGAGCCACTTCGGGAATCGCAAGATGACTCCCGCTCCCGCGAATCCATAATGTTCATCCGCCTCGTAAAGGAATCGATCGCTCGCAATCCCCGCCGCAAACTTATTGCTGGCATAGCCTTGGTTTTGGGTATGACGGTCGCCACTGCGACACTCACTGTCGCCGTGGACGTCGGCGATCAATTGGCGCGCGAGTTCCGCAGCTTTGGCGCGAATCTCCTCGTTACTCCGCAGCAAGATACTTTGCCGGTGGAAATCGGCGGCGTCGATTACCGTCCAGTGACAGAGGGCGCTTATCTTTCCGTTGCGGATCTGCCTAAACTCAAAACTATTTTCTGGCGGCACAACATTTTGGGCTTCGCCCCGTTTTTGGATGTGCCAGTCAACGTCCAGATATCAGAGCACGAGGGTAGCGGGAAGAAATTCTCCGCCACCGTCGTGGGCACATGGCACAAACATTCGCTTACGGTGGATGACGGCAGCGGCACTTTCATCACCGGCGCCGCCGCGACGCATCCATGGTGGAAAGTTCAAGGCCGCTGGTTTGACGAGCAGTCGCCGGAATGTTTGGCTGGCGTTCAATTGGCACAGCGAAATCGCATCTCCACTAGTGACCGCCTGAGTTTATCGAGCGGAAGTACGCAGCAGGTTATTCCAGTTACCGTCACTGGAATCGTCACCACAGGAGATTCGCAGGACGACGCAATCGTCTGCCCGCTGCCACTTGCCGAAACACTCGCCGCCAAGCCCGGACAGTTTCGCCAGCTATCCGTGAGTGCGCTCACGATTCCCGAAGATGCATTTTCGCGTCGGGACCCGAACACAATGACGCCCACCGAGTTCGACCGCTGGTACTGCACGCCCTACATCAGTTCCATCGCTAGCCAGATTCAACAGATTTTTCCGGGCACTCACGTGCAAACAGTCCGCCGCATCGCGCAGACCGAAGGCACAGTTCTCTCCCATGTCAGCTTGCTCTTTTGGATGATTACCATTGCTGCGCTGATTGCTGCCATTCTCGCCATTGCCGCAACCTCGGCGACCACCGCCATCGAGCGCCGTTCAGAGCTCGGCCTGATGAAAGCGCTCGGTGCCACAAATCTCCTAATCGGCGCGCTATTTCTCTCTGAGCAATTGCTGATCGCTCTCGTAGGCGGCTGTATCGGCTTCGCCATTGGCGCCGGCCTCGCGCGCGAACTCGGCGAGACCGTTTTTGGAGTCCCTGCTACGCCGCGTCTGCTCGTTTTGCCGGTGATTCTTGTCGCCGCAGCCGTGGTTGTTCTCTTGGGAAGCTGGATCCCGCTTTACCGTGCCTCGCATATTTCGCCCGCTCCTGTCCTGAGGGGTGAATGATGTTCAGGCGCCTGCTCTGGCATTTGTTGCGAGGCAATCGCGTGCGCATGATCGTCGCACTGCTCGCGCTCACCAGCGGAGGAGCGGTCATTTCCGCTCTGCTCAACCTCAATGTGGACGTCAGCCGCCAGCTCAGCCGCGAATTTCGTGCCCTCGGCGCCAACGTGGTGATTGCAGCTCCGTCAGCAACAGCGTCTGCGCCGAATGTCTCAGCGCTCATGGATGAATCCGTTTTGCAAACTGTCCAGCACCGGCTTCCTCCCGATGCAGCCATGTCTCCTTATCTTTACGTCGTAGCTCACGCGGCTTCTGCTGGAGGACGCGACGCGGTCGTCTCCGGAACATGGCTCGACCGCATCACGCAGCTTTCTCCATCATGGAAAATCTCAGGCGATTCATCTTTCTCGCGCGAGGATATGGCTCACTGCCTCGTCGGACGCAATGCCGCGCAGACTCTAAACCTCTCGCTAGGAAGCAAAGTTGAACTTGCTACTCGGAACACCACGCAGGCGCTGACCGTCAGCGGCATCCTGGACGCGGGCGGCCCCGAAGACAATCAGATCTTCGTCAACCTTCCTGTAGCGCAAAAACTCGCCGCAGCCGAAGCGAAAATCCAACTGATCGAGCTGAGCATTGCCGGCTCGCCAGACGAAATTCGCGGCGTGCAATCGCGTTTGCAATCCGCGCTCCCCAATCTCACGGTCAGACCCATCCCGCAAGTCGCCGAAGCCGAAGGCAAGCTGCTCGGCCGCATTCGTTTTCTGATGGTCTCCGCGGGACTGCTCATCCTTGTGCTAACCGCGCTCTGCATTCTCGCAGTGATGGCGGCCATGGCTATGGAGCGCCGTAAAGATGTCGGTCTGATGAAAGCCCTCGGCGGCTCCATGCAAAAAGTGCTGCGCATTTTCCTCGCCGAAGTAGGAATTCTCGGTTTCGCCGGCGGGGTTCTCGGCTATGTTCTCGGAGTTCTTCTGTCCATCTGGATGGGGCATCGCGTTTTCGGCGTGAGCATCTCGCCCCGCTGGGAAGTATTTCCTCTCACTGTGGCTCTGATGTTAATTGTGTCTCTCGCCGGCGCGTTGCCGCTGCGTCTGTTGGGGAATATCCGTCCAGCCGTTATCTTGCGTGGCGAATAGGGAAGGGAATCGCGTGGCCCTTGTCGAAGTCGCGAACCTGAAAAAATCCTTCGGCGAAGTGCGCGCGCTCGACGGCGTTTCTTTTTCCATCGAATCCGGCGAATGGGTTGCCATCATGGGCCCTTCCGGCTCCGGCAAAACCACGCTGATTAATATTCTCGGCGGCCTCGACACTCCCACCGAAGGCGCAGCCATCGTTGATGGCGTCGACGTCGGCCATCTCGATGAACAAGGCCTTACCCGTTTCCGCGCCGAGAAAATCGGTTTCGTTTTTCAGCAGTTTCATCTTGTGCCCTATCTCACTGCGCTCGAGAACGTCATGCTCGCGCAATACTTTCACAGCACCACCGACGAATCCGAAGCCGCCGAAGCCCTTCGCCGCGTCGGACTTGCCGAGCGTCTCACCCATCTTCCCGGTCAGCTCTCCGGAGGCGAACAGCAGCGCGTCGCCTTCGCCCGCGCTTTGATCAATCATCCCAAGCTGATTCTTGCGGACGAGCCCACCGGCAACCTCGACGAAGCCAACGAGCAAACCGTCATCCGCCTGCTCCGCGAACTGCACAGCGAAGGCCACACCATTCTCATGGTCACGCATGACCCTTCCATCGGCACGCTTGCCGACCGCCGCATCGAGCTGGCCCATGGACGTCTGGCGCAAGTCACCATTTATTCTGCGGAAGACGAAGCCCGCTTCGACCATGTCCTCGAAGAATTATGGATTTGCCAGGAAACCGGCAAACGCGCGCGGCTGACGCGTTTCCATTCGCTCGATGCCGATCCCCAACGCACCATTCAGCGCCTCGCGCTCATCGGCCTCGTGGCCACTCACGATTCCGAAGTTTCCCTCACCGACCGTGGCCAGCGTCGTGCTCGCGACGTTGTCCGCCGCCGTCGTCTTGCCGAACGCCTCTTCACTGACACTTTTGCAATCCCAAACGCTGAGGCCGATTCGCAAGCCTGCAAATTCGAGCACATCATCAGCCCCGAACTCGACGAGCGCATCTGCTCGTTTCTCGGCCATCCCAAAACTTGTCCGCACGGCCGGCCCATCCCCCCGGGAGCGTGCTGTTCACAAGCAGGCCGGAAAGATTCGTGATGCCTGTTCCGCTCGATCTCCGCAAGCGGCCTATGGATGTAAAAGTCCGCGTCTCGACTGGCGAAGGCGTAGACATCACCTGGTCCGACGCGCACACCAGCCATTATGACTTTGCCTACCTGCGCGAAAACTGCCCCTGTGCCACGTGCCGTGAAGAACGTGAAAAACGCGGCAAACTCAACGCAAAGACTGATGGCTCCCCAGCTCTGCCCATGTTCAAACCCAAGATCACGGCTCGCGCTGCCTCGCCGGTAGGGAGTTACGCCATTCAGATTGAATTCACCGACGGCCACTCGACCGGAATTTTCAGTTTCGACCACCTTCGCGAAATCTGCCCTTGCGAATCCTGCTCCCGCGAATTCGGCGATACCCGCTCCTCGTAACCTTTCCGAAGCTGTTCCGCTCGACCCGCTGTTTATTCCAGCCGCGAAACAATGTATAGTCAATTCCCGCGTCTTTTTGCATGGCTTCTAATCCCATAAATTCCGGTTCGCAGCGGCCTGTCGCCAACGTCCTCGTTGCGACCACCGCCATGCTCAGCTTTATTTCGCTGTGGCGCGCCGCCGCCATCGTTCTCAACGACCTCGGCTCTTCAGCCTTTTACGCCGGCGCCATCGCCGAACAGGCCATCGGCAAATCCGCGCCCTGGTTCATTCTCGCTGTGATGCTCTTTGCCGCATGCGTGCTCTTGCTGTACATCGAGAGTTGCAGCATGTTCGTCCGCGGCGGCGTCTACCGCGTGGTCAAGGAAGCCATGGGCGGCACGCTCGCGAAGTTCTCCGTGTCCGCCCTGATGTTCGATTACATCCTGACGGGGCCCATCAGCGGCGTTACCGCTGGCCAATATCTCGTTGGCTTTCTCAATGATGCATTCCGTTCCGCACACATGCATTTGGTCTTGCCGCCAAACGCCACGTCCGCTGCCTTTGCCATTCTAGTGACGCTCTACTTCTGGTGGGAAAACGTCAAAGGCGTTCCGGAGTCCTCTGAAAAAGCGCTGCGCATCATGTACATCACGACCGTGATGGTTGTGCTGATGCTCATTTGGGCAGGCTACACCCTATGGGTTCGCGGCATCCATTGGCCTCCAGAGCCCGTTCCCTCGCACTTAACCTTTGATCCAGATGCGCTCGGATGGCTCCGTTGGTCGCGGCTTCCTTACACCGTCGGCTTTATCGGGATTCTCATCGGCCTAGGTCATTCCGTCTTGGCCATGAGCGGAGAAGAAACGCTCGCGCAGGTCTATCGCGAAATCGAGCACCCTAAACTGAAAAACCTCAAGAAAGCCGGCGTGGTCATCGTGCTCTACAGCGTGATTTTCACCGCCGGCGTTTCCTTCCTGGCCTCGATGATTATTCCTGATTCCATTCGGCCTCAATTCTTCAACAATCTCATCAGCGGCTTAGCCCTGTATTTCGTCGGGCCCTATCACCTGCGTCTGGCCTTCGAAGCATTCGTTGTCTTCGTTGGAATTTTGATGCTTTCCGGCGCCGTGAACACCGCAATTGTCGGCTCCAATGGCGTCCTCAGCCGTGTCTCAGAAGATGGAATTTTGCCGGAATGGTTCCGTCATCCGCATTCGCGCTTCGGCACGTCCTATCGCATCGTCAATCTGGTTACCGCTTTGCAGATTCTGACCATCGTCCTCAGCCGTGGCAACCTCTTCCTTCTCGGCGCTGCCTACGCTTTCGGCGTGATGTGGAGTTTCACCATGAAGGGCATCGCTGTGCTCGTGCTTCGTTTTACCGAGCCTGAGGCGCGCGAATACAAAGTCCCGCTGAATCCCAAAATCGCCGGCGTGGAGATTCCTGTCGGCCTCGGCTTAATTACTCTGGCGCTTCTGGCGCTTTCCACAATGAACCTTTTCACCAAGCAGATCGCTACGATATGGGGAGTCGCTTTCACCATTGCGTTGTTCGTTGTGTTCACGGTTTCAGAGCATTACTCCCGCCGGCGAGGCGCTGCCGCCGCGTCAGAACTCGATCAATTTAACCTCGCCCAGGAGGACGAACTCACTCCGCGTACCGCGGGCGTGCGCCCCGGCAACATCCTCGTCCCCGTCAGCAACTATTACGCGCTCTACCATCTGCAATCGGCTTTGCAGCGCCTCAAAACCAGCGAGCAAGACGTTGTCGTTCTTCATATTCGCCTGCTGCGCCGCGCCGCATCAGGCGAATACGGCCTGCGCCCCGACCAGCTGTTCAGCACCATCGAGCAGCTTCTTTTTACAAAAGTGCTCGCCATCGCCGAAAAGGAAGGCAAGCCCGTTCATCTCGCCGTTGCCGCAGCGAATGACTTGTGGGACGGCGTTCTACGCACCACTGCCAATCTGCAATCCAGCTCCATAGTTGTCGGAAGCTCTTCCAAAATGCCCATCACCGAACAGGCCCGCGAGATCGGCCTCGCCTGGGAACGCATGGCCGAGCCTCGTCCCCGGCTCGCTCTCGACATTTTTACGCCCGGCGGCCAGGAGCGCATTTTCTACCTGGGCCCGCACGCTCCCCACCTCACTCCCAAAGAGATCGATCTGCTTCACAACATTTGGCTGCAATTGAGCGACGAGCTAAAAGGTGAGGAGCTTCATCACCACGATATCGTCCACTTTGCGTTGACGGAACTCGAGCGCGAAATGACCAACGGGCAAGAGAGCGAAATGATGGTGCGCCTCCGCCAGCATCTTCAGGAAATCAAAGACCGCCGCTCGCAGCTTTGATGATCCCGCCTGCCGCTCGCTTCAGCTTCACGCGATAATCTTGCCAAACGCTTCGCTCGGGTTCGCTCAGGCCGCCAGCGCCGTCGTGCAATAGGCGCACTTCTTGGCCTTGATAGGAATCTTCGAGAGGCAGTACGGGCATTCCTTCGTCGTTTCCTCCGGCGCGGGCCCCGGTTTTTTCGTCCAGCGGTTCACCCATCGCACCAGCAAGAACACCGCGAACGCGATAATCACAAAATTGATGATTGTGTTTATGAACAAGCCGTAGTTGATCGTCGGCGCTCCCGCCTGCTTCGCTGCCGCCAATGAAGGATAGCTCCCGCCCGAGAGATTCAGGAACAGGTTGCTGAAATCCACATGTCCCAGCAGCAAACCGATCGGCGGCATGATCACATCATGCACCAGCGAATTGATGATCCCTCCAAACGCCGCGCCGATGATGATGCCAACCGCCATGTCCAGCACGTTCCCTTTCATCGCAAATTCTTTGAATTCCTTCAGCATCGCCGGATCTCCTTTCGCCTATCGCCTCATCTTGCTTGTTTTTACTTCCTTAATTGGTCCGGGTCCTGTGTTGGCTAATTTCGTGAAGAAGTATAAGACGGCTCCCGCCGTGCTTTATAGTTCGAAATGTGCGGACAACCTGCCTTTCTGGGGACTATGACCTTTCGAGATTCTTCCCGCTTGTACTGCTCTGTCATCAAATGTATATTTATCGAGGTACTTAGCATTGTATTAACGTCGTTGGGAGGGAATTCATGCGTTTCAAATTCACGGCCCTGTTTGTGGCATTGTTCCTGCTCTTTTCGCCGGCGGTTTTTGCCTCGAGCAAGAACAATGCCAACTCCGCGATGCCGACGGTCACTTCTTCACATGCAAAACATCACCGCTCCAAGAAGAGCAAGAAAACGAAGCGGACCACAAAGCCCAGGAAAACGAAGAAGCCTGCGTAGGATTGCTCTATCATTTCTTCACGAACTATCGACTCGCGCCGACCGTGAGCTGTGCATCTCGTGGTCACGCGCCCTCTCTAGCAGTTGTAGCGCGCGTAGCAGAAATTTGCGGCGCTCTTATGCCCGCAACGAATTCACGACTGTCGGGCAAAAAAAAACCGCCGTGGCAAAAATGCCCACGGCGGCTTTAATTTTCTCAGTTAAGATTTTCGAAGAAAATCTATCCTCTTCCCTTTCCTGGCCTGTGCGGACGCTTCGGCGCCGCTTTCCCCGCCGGCGGAATCACCGAAGGATCCACCGTCACCTTATCGAAGTGCAGCAGGAACGGCTGCGGATCGTAGCTCACCAGCGTTCCCGTGAACTTGATCGCATCGCCTTTCTTCATTCGCGCCGCGTCCGGCTGCACGGGCGGAGGCGTTTGCGCTTGATTCGCATTCGCTCCCGTTGTGCTTGCAGCGCCAGCAGCAGGAGCTGACGTATACACCGGAACATCCAGGTTCGCCGTCGTTCCCGCTTCAATCTCCTGTCCCGTCGCTGCCGTGAACACTTTGAAATCGATCGAATCCGTCGCCGGCGTCATATCAATAATTTTTCCGTAGACGTTGGGAATTTCCTGCCCGCAAACCGCCAGCCACGTCATTTTGGCTTTATCGCCGCCGCCTTGCAGATCCGTCAGAATCGAAAGCAAATTGCTCGCCTGCAAAATCTTCCCCAAATCTCCTGCGCTCGGCAGCGAATACGTCGTTGGCTTGTCCGCCTGCGTCCCCGCCAGTTGCTCCAATTCCTTGATCTGATCATCCAACAAATTTCCGCACGCCGGCTGCTCGTAATTGAACATCTGCGCGCGCAAATACGACTGCATCTGCGCCTCGCCCGGTCCTTTGAGCGCAATCGCCCGCGCCAGGTACCAGAATCCGTTCATGTACAGGTCCGTCAGCGGGTCGTTCGCCGAAGCCGCTGCTGCGCCTGCGGCTGGCTGCGCTCCTGTTGCCGGAGGAGTGCCCGCAGGTGGCGTCGCCGGCGGCGTTGAAGGAGTGCTGCTCGGCGCCGTCGTCTGCGGCTGCGACTTCGCCTGATCCGCCGCCATGCTCAGATACGCGATGCCCATGTGATAGTAGACGATCGCCGCGTTCTGGTCCGTCGCATTTCCGCTCGCTGCCAACTCCGCTTTGTACGAGTCAATCGCGTCCTTGTAATCCTTCATATTGAACGCCGCCGTCGCCGCCGTGTAGTTGAACAGCACCGCCGGCTGCTTTTTCTGCTGCGTGAACTGATCATCCGTCATGCCTGCCGGCTTGGGAATCTGGTCCAGCTGCTTGAGCCCGTCCAGCGCCGACTGCCGCGCTTTGGTCAGCTCATCATTCGCGTTCGCATCGCTGGCATTGAACGACTGGTTGAACGCCACCGCGCGAAAATACAGCGCCTGCAGCTTGTCGCCCGCCAGCTTCTCTTTCGACGTGCCCGGTATCACCAAAATTTTGTCGTCCGGCACCGCCAGATACTTGTCCGCGTACTCGATCACCTTCGGATAATTCTTCAGCTGGATGTACGTCGAATAGTACAGCTGGTACACCAGCGGCATCAGCGACGAGCTCGGAAACTTCGTCGAGAAATCGTCCAGCGCCTGAATCTTCGCGTTCGGATCCGTCTGCCCCTGCGCCGCCTGATAGGCGTTGTACTCTGCCAGCGTATACGGCGTTTTCTTCGGCGCCTGGTCCTGCTGGTCTTGCGCGAACG
>DAIRCW010000018.1:0-26384 GCA_036796475.1 Candidatus Acidiferrales bacterium
GCTCCGGCCACGCTACCAGCGCCTGTGCCAGCAGCGCCGCTACCGCTTTCAGAGAAGCCTTCCTCGACGACTCCCGCGCTTCGGGCGGCAGAATCGAGTTCGGCGAGTCACGCTACCACGAGCCCCGCAGCGCGGCCGCCTCAGTCGAGTGACCAGAAGCTTGGCCCCATCGCTCTTCAGGACTTCAAGATTGGCGCTACTTTTTACGGTGATTTCTAGCACTTTACGGATACCGGCTTCGGGCCAGCGTTTCAAGATGCACCCACCACTCAACTGGGGCCGGGAAACAGCGGGCTCAACGTCTTCGAAATCAACCGCGCTTATATCAACCTGTTTTACACGCCAAACGCGCACGTGTCGCTGCGAATTACGCCGGACATTTTTCGTGAGATTGACAGTACAGACGGGCCCATTGCGGCGGGAAACGGCGCGCAAAACAACGGCACGACCAACGGCAACTACACGTTCCGCCTTAAATATGCCTATGTGGATTTCCAAAAGATTTTTGGCGATGGCGCATTCAAAGATGACAAAGTCACCTTCGGCCAAACCCAAAGCCCGCTGATCGACTGGGAAGAAGGTCTCAGTGGTCATCGCTACACCTATCTGGTGCCGTGGAACTACTTGAGCTTAAGCTCCTCATATTCCGGCGCCAGAATTCACGGTCCTATTCAGATGAACGGAAAAGAATATCTGGACTATGACTTGGGCGTCTTCAACACTGCCAGCTTCCACGCGATTGATACCAGTGACAAAAAACAGGTAATGGTTCGGCTGACCTGGTATCCCCTGGGCACCACCGTCGACCGCACCGGCTTTGGCCTGACCTTCTTCGAGAACTACGGCTACAACACGAAATTGCCGTCGCAAATCAGCACGCCATTGAATCGCATCGCTATCCTGGGACACTTCCAAACCCACGACAACAAGTATCTAATCGCGGGCGAATACGATTTAGGTCACAACGCTACCAGCACCGGCAATCTCTTCTCCGGTACCGCCCCAGTCTCCGGAGGCCCATTTTTCGCCGGAGGAGCCGCGAACGACATCGGCACGGTTTCCGCCGCCGTTCTTGCGGGCAATGCCACAAGGCAACAGGGCTTCGCGTTCTTTGGCCATGCCGGCCTTGGACATTCACCATTCGCGCTCTGGGGCTTCTATCAGCGCTTTCAGCCCAACGTTAATTTCCCGGGCACCGACCCAATCGACTTCGCTCGCACCATCGGCGGGCTCAGCTATCACTTCGACAAGTATTTCGACGTGGCCTTCGGCGACGAGAACTTCCACTGGCTCCATCCGCAAGGAATGCTCGGAGCGGACGACACAAACGGGATCGTGATCTGGACGCAGTTTGTTTTTTAGCACTATCAAATTCGCAGAAGGAGAAAAAACAAAATGAAGGGATTGAGAATCCTGGGTCTGCTGGGCCTCGTGCTCTTCAGCCTCAGTGGAAGCAAGGCCCAATCGAAAGACCCTGCAAATCTGAATGCGGCTGGCGCGACGTTTCCCTACCCCATTTACTCGAAGTGGTTCAACGAATATCACCAGGCGCATCCAAACGTTCAGATCAACTACCAGAGTATCGGCTCCGGCGGCGGGATCCAGCAACTCAAAGCCGGCACCGTGGATTTCGGCGCGTCGGACATGCCGTTGAATGACCAATTGCTGGGAATGTTCAACTTCAAAATCATTCAGTTTCCCACCGTGCTCGGCGCTGTCGTGCCCACCTACAATATTCCAAAGGTGACCGGCGCGTTAAAATTCACTCCCGAAGTGCTTGCCGGAATTTATCTGGGCAAAATTACGAAGTGGAACGATCCGGCCATAGCGAAAGCCAATCCGGGCGTGAACCTGCCGGCGAACAATATCGTCGTGGTCCATCGCTCTGACGGCAGCGGCACCACGTTCGTGTGGACCGACTATCTTTCCAAAGTCAGCCCGGAGTGGAAAAGTCGCGTCGGCAGCAATACCTCGGTGAATTGGCCTGTGGGGTTGGGCGGCAAAGGCAATGAGGGCGTGTCCGGCGTCGTTCAGCAAACTCCCAATTCCATCGGCTACGTCGAGCTTATCTATGCGCTTCAGAACCACATGTCGTACGGACTCGTTCAAAACAGCGCAGGAAAGTTCGTGAAGGCCAGCTTGGACGCAGTCACCCGCGCCGCGAGCGGCGCCTCGTCTCAAATGCAGCACGATGTTCGCGTTTCGATCACAAACGCACCGGGAGCCGACGCCTATCCTATTTGCAGCTTTACGTATCTCCTAATTCCCGAAAAAATCGCCGACCCATCGAAACGCGATGCCATCAAGGGCTTTCTCGATTGGATGCTCAACGCCGGTCAAGCCCAGGTGGAATCGCTTGGCTATGCGCGCCTACCAGACGCCGTCGTTTCGATCAATAGCAAGCACATATCGGAGATCCAGCCTTAAAAGAAAAAAAATGACCGCTTCCTCTAACTCCACACTTTCCAGCGGACCCTTTCCGGCTTTGCCCGGCAGGGCTCGCCAACTAATGGAGCGGTTGCGCAGGGGAGACGAAATTGCCCACATCCTGACGCTCGTTTTCGCCGCGGGCGTGATTCTCCTCACCAGCCTGCTCCTATATGTGCTTTGGGTGAACTCAAGCGCCTCGCGCCATGCCTTTGGCTGGAAATTCTTTACCACCAGCGCCTGGGATCCGGTCTTCGAGCACTTTGGAGCATTGCCATTTTTGTACGGCACGGTGGTAACCTCGATCGTAGCGCTCGTCCTGGCGGTCCCCCTCGGCGTTGGGGCAGCCATCTTTCTTGCGGAACTCGCTCCGCAACGCATTTCTGACGCGCTGGCATTTGTAATCGACCTGCTCGCGGCAGTCCCAAGCGTCATCTATGGCGTCTTGGGAATTTTCGTGGTTGTGCCCTTCGTGCGCGATATTCTTGCGCCCTTTCTGGAGTCTACCCTTGGGTTTCTTCCCATTTTCAAAGGGCCGAGCTATGGCATCGGCCTTCTGACAGCGAGTCTCGTCCTCACCATAATGATTGTGCCTTTCATTATTTCCGTTTCGCGCGAAGTCCTGATGGCCGTCCCTTCGGATCAGCGCGAGGCCGCGCTGGCCCTGGGAGCGACTCGCTGGGAGTCAACCATTCGCGTGGTGGTCCCATTCGCGCGCGCCGGCATTACCGGCTCTATCTTCTTGGCCATGGCCCGCGCTCTCGGCGAGACCATGGCCGTCACCATGGTCATTGGCAACGATCCGAAGATTGCTTCTTCCCTGCTGGCTCCCGGCTACACCATCGCTGCTGTCATTGCCAATGAATTCACCGAGGCCACCGGAACTCTTTACCTCCACGCGTTGATTGAACTTGGTCTGGTGCTCTTTTTGGTCACGTTCATACTGAATGGCTTGGCGCGGCTGCTCATCGTGAGCACGGAACAGCGTGGAGGCGCCAGCAACGCATGAACCCTCGCCTGTTTTATCGCAAGACTGTTAACGTCGTCATGCTGAGCCTCACCGGCGCTTGTACCTTGATCATCGTTTCGGTTCTTTTCTTCATTCTTGGATATCTCGTTTACAACGGCGGCAAAGATCTCACCTGGAATTTCCTCACTAAGCTTCCTGCTCCGGTCGGTGAAACGGGTGGCGGCGTGGCCAACGCCATTGTCGGCAGCGGGAAACTGCTCCTGGTAGCCATGCTTTTTGGCGTTCCGATTGGGTTGCTCGCAGGCATTTATCTCGCCGAATTTGGCGGCAAAACGTTCAGCTTTCTCGTGCGCTACACCACGGATCTCTTGAATGGCGTCCCGTCCATCGTCATCGGCATTTTCGCTTACAGCCTGGTGGTTGTTCCCATGCGGCATTTTTCAACGCTCGCCGGCGGATTTGCCCTCGGCGTGATGACCATACCAATTACATTGCGCAGCACCGAGCAGTTCCTTCACGCCGTCCCGAATTCTCTGCGCGAAGCGGCTCTGGCGCTTGGCGCCGGGAAATGGAAAACCATCGTGACCGTCGTCGTGCCCGCCGCCGCTTCCGGCATCATCACAGGAATTATGCTGGCGCTGGCGCGCGTTGCCGGCGAAACCGCGCCATTGCTCTTCACCGCTTTCGGCAATCAGTTCTGGAGTTCTGGCTGGAACCAGCCCGTTTCTGCTCTGCCCCTGGTGATCTACAACTACGCCATAGGCCCCTACCGGACCTGGCACGAGCAAGCTTGGGCTGCGGGATTGGTATTGCTCGGCCTCGTTCTCGTCGTTAACATTGCCACGCGCGTGGTTCTTTCGCGGAAGACCTCCGCGGCAAGGTAAGCCATGGCCGGCGTCGGCTCGGTGAGGCGAATTGAAACAACGCAAATGAACGGGAATCCCGAAATTCAGTTAAATCCTCCACCGGCAGCTTCGAACGCACAAGCATCCCACGCGACTGCAGCCGATTCGCTGCGCTTTCAAATATCCGCCCTTAAAGTCTTCTACGGGTCCAAAGAAGTGCTGCACGGGATCAACCTCGATATTTCCGCGAACATCGTCACTGCGCTGATCGGGCCCTCCGGCTGCGGAAAATCCACGTTCTTGCGCAGTTTGAATCGCATGACCGAAACCGTACGCCACGCCCGTCTGGAAGGCCAGATCCTGCTCGATCGCGATGATATATCCGGTATGGACGTCGTCCGTTTGCGCCGCCGTGTGGGCATGGTTTTTCAGCGGCCGAATCCTTTTCCAAAGTCGATCTTTGATAATGTCGCGTACGGCTTGCGCATCAACGGGAGCAAGCAAAATCTTGCTATCGCCGTCGAACACAGCCTACGCCGCGCGGCGCTGTGGGACGAAGTCAAAGACCAACTGCACAAATCCGCCTATGCGCTTTCCGGAGGGCAGCAGCAGCGCCTTTGCATCGCTCGCGCCCTCGCCGTCGACCCCGAGGTTCTTTTGCTCGACGAACCGTGCTCCGCTCTCGACCCGGTGACCACCGCAAAAATCGAAGAATTGCTCGTGCAGTTGAAGAGCACCTGTACCATGGTGATCGTCACTCATAACATGCAGCAGGCCGCGCGCGTCAGCGATCGTACCGCTTTCCTTCTCGACGGCAGCTTGATTGAATATCAGGCCACCGGAAAGCTTTTCACCAATCCGGCTGACCCACGCACGGAAGCGTACATTACCGGCAGGTTCGGCTAAAATCGCGCGGTAATTCCGGAATGCAGGTCATGCGGTATCCGACATATTTTCTTGAGGAGTGTAGATGGAACGGCATTTTGAACAGGACCTGAATGAACTGAAAGAGCGCCTGCTCTGGATGGCCAGTCTCGCTGAACGCGCCGTACATCGCGCCATGCAGGCCGTCTTCGAAAAAAATCAGACGCTGGCCCAGCAGGTCCTGGATGAAGAAAAAATCATCAATGACATGCAGATCGAAATTGATGACCGTGTCATGCAGCTGGTCGCGCTGCAGGCGCCTATGGCCGTGGACCTGCGCTTCCTGCTTTCCGCCTCACGCATCAACAACGATCTCGAGCGCATCGGCGACCAGGGCGTGAACATCGCACAATCCGCGCTGCGCATTCTGCGGCACCCGCAAGTGAAACCCTATGTCGATTTGCCCAAGATGAGCGAGCTCGCCGAAGGCATGGTGCGCGACAGCATCAATGCGCTCGTTCAAAGGAACGCGGACCTTGCCAATTCCGTGCTCACGCGCGATGATGCCGTGGACCACCTGCGCGATCAGATTTTCCGCGAGCTTCTGACCTACATGATGGAAAATTCAGCCGTAGTCTACCCTGCCTTCGAATTGATTCTGATTACCAAGAATCTTGAACGCATTGGCGACCACGCCACTAACATCGCCGAAGATGTGATTTACATGGTGGCTGGCCGCGACGTTCGCCACATGGCCGCTGACCGCCGCTGAGGCTCCGGCAGACGCGTCCTTCAGCCATCCAAATTTCCGCATCCCGCGTACCCCAATTGTCAAACAGAGTCACCGCTGGCATTCACGCTGGCGGAAGCACCATCAATCTGAAAGGGAGGATTCACATGAAGAAGGTGTCTAACATGCTCGGCCTCGCCGCAGCGTTGCTGTTTTCTCTTGGCCTGGCCTCCAGCGCGAATGCCAAATCGCACACCTGGACCGGCTGGATCAGCGACAGCGCGTGCGGTGCAAAGGGCGCGAACGCCGGTGCGAAGGATTGCACCATCAAGTGCGTGAAGGAAAAGGGCGCGTCCTACGTGTTCGTGAACTCAAAAACCAACAAGGTGTACGCGATTCAGAACCAGGACGCCGTCACTGAAGCGGATCTCGGCCAGGAAGTTACGGTGAGCGGCAGCGTCAACAAGGATGGCTCCATCAAGGCGGATTCCATCAGCCCGAAGTCCGGAATGTAATTTCCCCCTATCACCGAAGCACCGGGCGCGAGTTGCTTCATTCTTCTCGCGCCTTTTTATTTCTCCTTCGTGATGCGCTCTGTTCCCATGAATCCCCGCAGCGCTTCCGGCACCATCACCGATCCATCAGCCTGCTGGTAATTCTCGATTACCGCAATCCAAGTCCGGCCAGTCGGCAATCCTGAACCGTTCAGTGTGTGCACGAATTCGTTCTTCCCCGCCTTGCTCTTGAAGCGAATCCCCGCGCGCCGCGCCTGAAACGCTTCGCAATTCGAGCAACTGGAGATTTCCATGAACTCATTCGCCGAGGGCACCCACACCTCGATGTCATACGTCTTCGACGAAGCAAACCCCATGTCGCCGGTGCACAACTGCATCACCCGATAATGCAATCCTAGCCGCTGCAGCAAATCCTCCGCGTCGCGCACCATTCTTTCCAGCTCTTCGTAACTCGTGTCCGGCCGCGTGAATTTGAACATCTCCACCTTCTGAAACTGGTGCTGCCGCTTGATTCCCCGCGTGTCTTTTCCGGCTGCTCCGGCCTCAGAACGAAAACACGCCGTCCATGCGCATACGCTGATCGGCAGCGCATCGCCATCTAACGTCTCATCGCGATACAAATTGGTCAGTTCTGTTTCCGCCGTCGTCGTCAGCCACAGATCCGTATTTTCCAGCCGGAACATGTCTCCTGCGAATTTCGGCAGCTTGCCATCAGCGACGAGCGAAGGCGTGTTCACGATAAACGGCGGCAGAATCTCTTTGTATCCCTGCTCGCGCGTGTGCACATCCAGAAAGAAATTCGCCAGCGCGCGTTCCAGTCGCGCTCCGTTGCCCTGATACAGCGCGAATCGCGCTCCCGCGATTTTGACGGCGCGCTCCAAGTCCAAAATCCTCAGCGACTCGCCCAATTCCCAGTGCGGCTTGGGCGCGAAATCGAATTTGGGTGGCGCACCCCAGCGGCGTATCTCCACATTTTGCGCCGCGCTTGCTCCCACCGGCACAGATGTGTGCGGAATATTCGGCACGTTCAGCATAAACGCGCGGACCTTCTCCTCCAGCTCCGCCGCTTTTGCATCGTCGGCTTTGATTTCTTCACCGATTTGTTTCATGCGGGCCATCAGAGCGCTGGCGTCCTGTCCCGCTTTTTTGAGGCGTGCAATCTCTTCGCTGCCTTTGTTGCGTTCCGCTTTCAGTCGCTCGACTGAAGTGATGCGCTGTCGGCGCTCTGCATCAATCGCGCGAAATTCGCTCAAATCGAGCTTCGCGCCGCGATTCCGCAGCATTTGCTCGATTTGATCGAGGTGTTCGCGAAAATATCCCAGATCAATCATGGCCGAAAAGCATACCTTAGCGAAATGCGAACGCGAACAGCTATTTGTCTCAGGATTCAATCACGAGAGATCTTCTGAGGGGTGTTCTGCGAATACTTGCGGGTGCGCCATTAGTGATGCAATTCTAAAATTTGTGCGCTACTGGCCTTCCACCTTGGGCGCCAGGTAACCTTCGCGCGCGTAAATGACCACCTTCTGCATTTTTCCTTTTTTATTCGGCACCATCAGCGGTTGCCCTTTGTCATCCACAACTTGAACCTTGATCTTGTGATATTTGCCATTGCGCTCCGATTCCGGAGGCATATAGCCCAGCGAATACTGGTTGCGCAAAAACGCCACAACCGAATTGAAAATATCCGGCATCTCGCCTTCGAACCGCGGAAACCAAGCCATACCCCCGGTGAGTCTGCCAAAGTAATCCATTTCATTTTTAGCCTGCAGGTAACTGATGGAATCGCCGGCCGGGCTTCCCACCGCCGCCATTTCGAAGACGCCAATCGAGAATACGGTCACATTGGTTTGCTTGAGCGCATTGTACGTTTGGTCCAGCGTGTGTTTGCTGAACGTGTCAAATCCTGTACTCGCCAGCAAAATAGCCTTTTTCCCTTGCACGTCTTTTAGCCTATCGATGGTGTCAATCAGCGCGTCGAATTCGTTGGCTTCGCTGAATCCTGGGAAATACAAAGTCTGAATCGCATTCTTGACTTCATCTTTGTTATGCGTGAAATCCACGAGGATATGTGGCTTCAGATCGTACGTAACCACTGCGACCCAGTCGTTTGGGCCCAAGTGATCTGCGAATCCGTATGTCAGATATGGTGCAAGTTGAGCGAAATACATCCCAAAATGATTGCTGAATTCCATCAGCAAAACGATGGTAATCGGCGCGGTGTTGGGCTCGAAATTGGTTATGGGCTGCTGCTGATTATCGTCAAAAATTTGAAAATTCCCCGGCTTCAGTCCGGTGATGATGTTTCCCGCCTGATCCGTCACCACCGTATTCACCTGCACCAACTGCGATTGCACGGTGAGCGAATACTGCGGCTGCTGCTTCTGCTGCGCCGGCGGAGGCGGAACTTTCTGTTGTTCCGGCGGTTTGATAGGCCCCTGTTGCGTGGGCAACTGAGCAAAAACGAGCGGCGGCAAAATGAGAGCAACGCTGACCACGGCAAGCACAGCTGCGCGAATGATGCTTCTGAGATAAGGAATATGGGATCGCATCAACTGGCGCCTCCGCTAGCTTGGATGGCGAAACTGGCCTTTGGGATGGTCATTTGTACGTCAACACCCGGCGCGAACGGCGAAAGACGCGCGAATCTGCATGATAGTATCAACTGGTTGGCTCGTGCGTCGAAATTTTCTGCATTTTTGGGAGTCTGGATGCGATATCGGCGGCTCCGCGCTTTCATCTTGTTTTGCGCCCTCTCCACCACGCCCGCGGCGTTTGGCCGTGCTAATTTCACGTCGCAATACGCTCAATCATCCGTCGCTAATTCGCCGCAGTTCCGCGGAGTGGACTTCAACAAACTGAATGATGATGCCCTCGCCTGGCTCGATGGCCTTCTCCGCATGGACACTTCCACTCCGGCCAATGAACTTGCCGCTGCAAAGTATCTCGCCGGCATTTTGCAAAAAGAGGGTATTCCTGCCGAGGTCGATCAGAACCCTTCCGGAGGCGGCGTTCTAATCGCGCGCCTCGCCGCAAGTCCGTTTCCCGACCCGGCCCATGCGCTTCTTTTGATTGCCGACTTGTATTCCGCTCCCGCCGACAAATCGAAGTGGCAGGTGGATCCATTCGGCGCCATTCTCCAGAATGGCTATCTGTATGGCCGCGGCACGGTTGGCGGCAAGAGCATGGTCGCCGCTGAACTCGCTGTGCTCATCGCCCTCAAGCGCTCCAACGCTCCTCTGAACCGCGACATCATTCTGCTCGCCGACGGCGGCGAAGAACAAGGCCAGCCGGGAATGCGCTTTGTGGTGGAGAATTACTGGCAAAAAATCGCTGCCGGCTTTGCGCTGAATCAGGGCGGCAGCGTCGTTCTCAACAATGGAAAAGTGCAGTACGTCGGTGTTCAGTCCGCCGAAAAAGTCCCCGCGCGAATTGTGCTCACCGCCAAAGGAAATTCGAGCCCTGCCGGAGTACCGTCCCCGGAGAATGCCGTTTTTTCGCTCGCCGCGGCGCTGGATAAGATCGCTGCCTACAAAACTCCGTTTCACCTCACGCCGATTACCGAAGCTTATTTCGAACAGCTCTCCGTGGTCGAAGATCCCGAGATCGGTAAGTGGATGAATGCGCTCGATTCGCCCGTGCGTGGCGATTTGGCGCTGGAAAAAGTGGCCGCCGCCAATCCCATTTGGAATGCCATGCTGCGGGACACGGTCGCGCCAACCACCTTGAAAACCGATGCGGCTGCCGGCGATGTTCCAGCGGAAGCTCAGGCCATTCTCGATGTCAGCTTGCTTCCCGGAGACTCCGTCGATTCCATCGCCCTCGGCCTCAAGCAAGCTGTGAACAATCCCGCAATTTCATTCACCTCGAGCACCTCCGTGGGAGAAGCTGCGCCATCCTCTTCGCTGACCAGCGATTTGTTCAAAACCATCCAGCAGGCAACCCAGGAAGAATTTTCCAATGCCACCGTTATTCCCGTGATGTCTCCGGAAGCCACCGCTTCCGCCTACCTCCGCCTGCGGAATGTGCAATCATATGGCCTGCTGCCCTTTCCCCTCAGCCGGCAGGACGCCGCTCGCGCGCGCGGAGACAATGAACGCATTCCCCTCGATTCATTCCGCACGGGTCTCGAATATCTTTTCCGCATCGTCTCCCAATTCGTCGCAGAAAAATAATCAGCCGTCCGCCCGAATTTGCTGAAGCACATCGATCTGCCACAATTCCTGCTGGATAATCGTCCGCGCGCTCGCAACCGCGATAATTCTTGAAACATTTCGCCTCCATCTGAATCCTACAAGGAGCAGTTTAAGGAACGTGTGTGCGCCGAAGACAATGGTTCGAAATTCACGAACAGCCTTGGTTTCCCAAACCTCTGCGGGACCTGACTACCGATACGCTCCAGTTCGTTTGGAATCTTTTCGGCTTTTACGACCCGATAATTCCCGCTCTCCGCGACGCTCTGCAGCAGGCCGGAACAAATCGTGTTCTCGATTTGTGCTCCGGTGGAGGCGGGCCGTGGCTGCGCCTCGTGCGCCGTTTCGAAGCGCTGGCCAGCCTTCCTCTGGAAGTGCAGCTCACCGATAGATTCCCGAATCCAGAGGCGCCGCAGCACATCGACGGCGGTCAGGCACGCGTGCTGTTTCTCCCTGAGCCTGTGGACGCAACTCAGGTCCCCGCTGATTTGGCGGGCTTTCGGACATTGTTCACATCGTTTCACCACTTTGTACCGGAAGATGCGCGGGCGATTTTGCGCGATGCGGTGAATCGTCATCAGGGCGTCGGCATTTTTGAAGTCCCCAAAAGGAACGGCTCTACCGTCCTCCTCGCGTTGTTTATGCCCCTTGCGGCGGTCGCGCTTGGCCCGTTCATCCGTCCCTTCCGGTGGTCGCGCATCCTCTGGACCTACCTGCTGCCAGTGATTCCATTTGTGGTGTGGTTCGACGGAGTGGTTTCTTGCCTGCGCGCCTACACGCCGTCGGAATTGAATGCGCTCACAACCGGCCTCTCCGCGACCGGATATCGCTGGGAGTCAGGAGAAACAGCACGAGGCCGCATACCGGTGAGGATCACTTATTTGATCGGCCTTCCTCAGCCGGTCACGCCAGAAATGAATTCTGCGGAGCTGATGCACGAGACGGTGGCTTAATTTGCTTTCCAAGGAAAGTTCGGTGCCTCTGCGAAAGAGAATGAAAGCCCCGCTTGCGAGAGCAGTCTGCATCGTTGGATTGCTCGCCTTTCTCCCCAATGTTTCGGCGCAAACCAGGGCCATTGATCCGACCCACTCGTCGATTACCGTGCGTGTTTTCAAGGCTGGCGTGTTTTCGGCGTTCGGCCACAATCACGAAATCGCCGCGCCTATCGCGCAAGGCTCCGTGGATGCGAAGGAACCGCGCGTTTCGCTGCGCGTGGATGCAGCCAAGCTGCAAGTTTTGGACCCCGAAGTATCCGCGAACACGCGAGCGCAAATCCAGAAGACCATGCAAGGCCCTGCAGTGCTCGATAGCGCTCGTTTTCCTGAGATTTCGTTCATCTCAACAAGCATCAGTGCGGCGGGCGGCGAGCGCTGGACGGTTGCCGGGAACTTGACCCTGCATGGCCAGACAAAGCCTGTTCGTGTTGAAGTTTCCTTGAAAGACAAACATTACCGTGGGGGCGCAAGCATCAAGCAGACGGATTTTGGAATCACACCCGTGACCGTAGCGGCAGGCGCCGTCAAAGTGAAAGACCTTGTGCGAATCGAATTCGATATCGCCCTTAGCCAATGAACGCGCCTGAAAAATGAACCAGGAAGCAGATGCTAGACGTTCTCATTTGCGGTGGAGGCGTGGCGGGCTCAGCGCTCGCGATTCTTCTCGGGCGCAGCGGACTTTCTGTTGAACTCTTGGAGCGCGACGTTTTCCCGAGGGAAAAGCCATGCGGCGAGGGCCTCATGCCCGCCGGTGTGGCTGTTCTCGAACGGCTGGGCCTTGCCGAAGTTGCCCGCGGCGCGCCCTTCCTCGGCGTGCGTTACCGTTTCGATAAGCGATGTGTGGAAGCTCCTTTTCCTCGTATGAATGGCCATCCGATTTACGGGCGTGGCGTGCGACGCAAATATTCCGATCACTTGCTTTTCCAAACCGCCTCTGAAACCGCCGGAGTGCGAGCCTATACCGGAGCGCGCGTTGGCGGCCTGTTTTGGGAAAATGGCCGCGTCGCCGGTGTGACCGTCAATGGCGAGTTGCGGCGCGCGCGCCTGATAGTCGCGGCGGACGGCGCGCATTCTCGCATTCGCCGTGGATTGGGTTTGGACGCGACTCCTTCGCGCAAGCGAATGGGAATCCGCGTGCATTATCGCCTGGCGCCCGGACGCGAACAGAGTCGCTGGGTGGACGTTTCGCTTCGCCGTGGATATGAGCTATACGTAACTCCATTAGCGGGCGGCGAAGTCCTGATTGCTGCGCTCGCCAATGTGCGCGGCGGTGGCGAACCAATTCACAAAACGTTTCGGCGATGGATTTTCGTGGAACCTGCTCTCGCCGATCTTCTCGATGGCGCGGAGCAGATTTCCGAGCCTGCCTGCGCTTCCTGGCCGGTCAGTAGCGCCAGGCCCCGCAACATTCCGGGAGTCATGCTCCTCGGTGATGCCGCTGGCTCAATCGATCCCATCAGCGGCGGCGGGATGACCCACGCATTGCTGACCGCGGAGCTTCTTGCCGGCTACATCCAGAAGGGAATCGAAACGGGTGAGCAGTGGATGAGCAGCTTCGAGCGCCAGCGCCAAACACTTCTTGGGAATTTCCGGCGGCTCACCCGAGCCCTTTTGTGGCTTGCTGACCATCCGGCCGCCGCAGCGCAACTGCTTGCTGCTTTCAAAAACTTTCCGCCGCTGCTCTCATTTTTCGCCGGCGTCGCCGGAGGTGTGAGCCGCTTATCGGGCCCCACCCAAGCGCCGAAGACGCTTCGGTTCGACCCAGCGTGTTTGCCTCAAATGAGAAGCATTTCACGCCCGCAAACCGGACGCTGAAATCGTTGCTATTATTCAGCGACGGATGGGAGTGCGCGGCGGATGCGGGAAACCACACGCGTTTTGCCAAGAACAACCATGGTCTCGAAAAGGGGCGGGGCAACGGCGCGTCCAACAATGGCTACGCGCGTGGCGTTAATCAGCAGACCGGCTTTTACGCCCTCAGCGCTGGCCAGTTCTCGAAGCGCATGGTCGCAAGCGTCGTGATTCCACTCCGGCAGCACATCGAGCGCATCGGCGAGCTTCCCCAGTAATTCCGGCAGTTTCGCATTCTTCTTCAGCGGCTCAGTCCAGAACTTCGCGCGCGCATCGCCATCGTAATCGAAATCATCGGAGAAAAATGCGCGTGCCCAAGTTGAAAAATCCGGAAGCAACCGCGTACGCGGCCGCAGCAGCTCCACCGTATGCGCAAACCATTCGCGCTGCTCGTTCTCCCAGATGCTTTGCCACAAGCCGGAGCGCTGCAGTTCAGCTTTTACGTAAGGGACCACTTCTTCCACGGGGAGCTTCTGCAAATATTGCGAATTAAACCATTCCAGTTTGGCGCGGTCGAAAATGGCATTGGTGCGGCTCACGCCCGAAAGAGCGAAACGCGAAATGAGCTCCGGCGTGCGCAGAAACTCTTCGTCATGCCCTGCCGACCATCCCAGAAGCGCCAGGAAATTCCGGAATGCCTCCGGCAAAAATCCTTCCTGTGCGTACTGGCTGACGCTGGTAGCTCCGTGCCGTTTGGACAGCCGCGTGCGGTCTGCCCCAAGTATCAGCGGAACATGTGCAAACACCGGCGGCGTCGCAGCGAGCGCGCGATACAGTAAAACCTGTTTGGGCGTGTTGGAGAGATGGTCAGCGCCGCGAATGATGTGCGTGATGCGCATATCGATGTCGTCCACCACAACGCTGAGCTGATACGTAGGCAGCCCCGAAGAGCGCAGCAACACGAAATCCTCAATCTCGCCGTTCTGAACTTCGCGCGGGCCGAAAACGGCATCCTCGAAACTCGTCGCCCCTTCGCGCGGTGCTGCAAAACGGATTGCATAAGCCGCGCCTTCGCGAATTTTCGCCTCTCGCTGTGCCGCCGTTAATTCCCGGCACGGGCACGCTGCCGCCCGCGCAATCTTTTCTGCGCCTTCTTCATTCTCCTCTGCAGCCTCTAACCCGACGTATTGAACAGCGACGCAGTAGCACGGAAACGCCGCGCCGCTTTTCAGTAGTTTTTCCGCAGCAGCACGGTACATCTCCAGGCGCTGCGATTGAAAATATGGCCCTTCATCCCATTGAACGCCGAGCCAGCGCAGTCCTTCCAGAATCCCTTCCACCAGTTCGGGACGATTGCGCTCCACATCCGTATCTTCCACGCGAAGCAGGAATGTTCCGCCCTCCCGGCGGGCAAAAAGCCAGTTGAAAAGAGCGGTTCGCGCCCCGCCGACATGCAGGTAGCCAGTCGGCGAAGGAGCAAAGCGCACTCGCGGTTTAGAATCAGGAGCCATGTTCTATGCGGAACTTCGCGACTCGAAAAACGTCCATCTTAGCGGAATGGAGCACGAAAATCGAGTTGGTCTCGAAAAGCGCACATGATTAGATGAGAAAAACTGTCTCACGTCCTTTGCGGGATGGCGGAATGAATCGCAAGGTAAACAGTTGATAATGATTGGCTTAGCCCTGTCCAATTGCGGTAAGGGAGCTAGCAAAGGCGTTTTGGCTATAGATGCTTCCTTGCAATTTCTGCCTGCTTTTCGTTGACTGCGGCTGCCGGGTTGAATAAACTTCTGTCCAGACTGGACTTACAGCAATATCAATATTCAGGGTTGGGAAACCGGGCCCGGGGCGGTGTGGCACATGAAGTATCTGGAGAGGTTCCTTAGATACATTTTTTGGATTGCGATCACAGCAGCTATCGCCTGGCTCGCGAAAAAGCTTTTCACGAACGCTGCGCGTAAGAACGTGAGGAATGCACGCGCGGCGCAGCAATCAGGCGCTGAGTTGCCGAAAGCAAAAAGGCTTTTCAGGGATCCGATTTGTGGAACGTACGTAGCAGAGGACATTTCACAAACTCTTTCATCTGGGCAGGGTAGCGAGAATTTGCATTTTTGCTCGCGCGATTGCATGGAAACGTATCGGCGCGAGCATGCGACTGAGAACAGTGGCAACGGTCGAGTAGCAGCGGGAGCATAGCGAGGAGGAAAATCCGAATGGCCATCAGCGCCAAAGCGGTTCCCCAGGCGATTCCGCGCATAGCGCCGCGCGAAGAACTCAACGTATTTCGCATCTCGCAAATCCAATTTGACATTGCGGCGGAGCACCTCAAGCTCGACCAAAGCCTCCGCCAGGTATTACGTTCGCCGAAACGCATCATGGAAGTGTCCGTGCCCACCAAGATGGACAACGGGCAGGTGAAAGTGTTTCAGGGCTATCGCGTGCAGCACAACGTCGCGCGCGGGCCGGCCAAGGGCGGCATTCGCTACCATCCCAATGTTTCGCTCGATGAAGTGAAAGCTCTGGCCATGTGGATGACCTGGAAATGCGCTGCGGTGAACATTCCGTTCGGTGGCGCAAAGGGCGGGGTGATTTGCGATGTGAAGCGCATGAGCAAGGGCGAGCTGGAGCGCATGACGCGCCGCTTCTGCTCGGAAATTCTGCCGATTATCGGACCGGATAAGGACATTCCTGCGCCGGACGTCTACACGGATGCGCAAACCATGGCTTGGATTATGGACACTTATTCCATGACCGTCGGCCACACCGCGCTCGCTACTGTGACCGGCAAGCCGGTGCCCCTCGGCGGCTCCGAGGGACGCAACGAAGCCACCGCGCGCGGTTGTTTGTTTGTAACCGAGGAGGCCTGCAAGACCAAGAAAATGAATCTGCGCGGCGCGACCGTAGCGGTCCAAGGATTTGGAAACGCAGGGTCAATAGCGGCCCGACTGTTCACTGAGCGAAAAGCCAGAGTGATTGCCATCAGCGATTCGCGTGGCGGCGTGCACAATTCACGCGGAATCGATCCCTACAAAGCGATGCGTTACAAAGAGCGCTCCGGAACTGTTGTTGGGATGCCCGGGACTTCGCGTATTTCCAATGACGATTTGCTGACGATGAAGTGCGACATCTTGATTCCCGCGGCGCTGGAGACTGTCATTACGCTGAACAATGCTGACCAGATCAAAGCGAAAATCATCGCCGAGGCGGCCAATGGCCCGACCACTCCTCATGCTGACGAAGTGCTGGCCAAGCGCGGCATTATGGTTCTGCCGGATATTTTGGCCAATGCCGGCGGCGTGGCAACGAGCTACTTCGAATGGGTGCAGGATCTGCAAAGCTTCTTCTGGAGCGAGGAGGAAGTGAACTCGAAGCTCGAAGTGGTGATGCGGCGCGCTTTCCAGCAAGTGTATGAAAATTCGCGCAAGAACCATGTACCTATGCGCACCGGCGCGTACATGCTGGCGGTCGGCCGCGTGGCTGACGCCACCGTGGTGCGTGGTCTGTTCCCGTAGTTGCCGAAAGCTAAAAGTAAATGCCAGATAGTTGGCACCGAACGAGCAGAACAAGGCTCGAACTGATGTAGTATCGTAGTTCCCCATGGGTGCAGGCTCCTCCACGAGAAAATTGGCGACAAACGCCGCAAACGATGTTCGTGCGTCCGCTGGGCCAATGAAAACCGAACCGGCGGCAATCACCATGGCGGAGGTGTTTGGTCCGGGCGGAATGCTGGCGAAATGTCACCCGGGATACGAATATCGCGCCGCGCAGCTCGAGATGGCCGAAATGGTCGATGAGGCATTTGGGCGTCATCAGCACGCCTTGATCGAAGCCGGAACGGGGACGGGCAAGACCTTGGCCTATTTGGTCCCCGCGATTCGCAGCGGACGGCGCGTGGTGATTTCCACGGCGACGAAATCCTTACAAGAGCAGCTTTTTCAAAAGGACATTCCATTTCTCCGGAAGCATTTCGCGCCTGAACTCAAGGTCGCACTCGTGAAAGGCCGAAACAACTTCGTCTGTCGCGAAAAAGTACGCTTGATGCAAGGGCAGCCTGTGTTGCGTGGCATGGACGAGCTGGATTGGTTCGCGCAAATAAGAGACTGGGAGAAATTAACGGAAACGGGCGACCGCTCAGAGTTGAATTTCTTGCCTGACAACGCCGAGTTGTGGAGCCGCATCGACGCGCGGCGGGAAACCTGCACCGGCCAGAAGTGCCCCCAATTTCAGGAATGTTTTTTGACGAAGATGCGCCAGCGCGCGCAAGAAGCGGACATTCTGATTGTGAATCATCATCTGTTTTTTGCGGATCTGGCGCTGAAACAGGACGACTTTGGCTCGATTCTGCCGGAATATGGCGCGGTGATTTTCGATGAGGCGCACGAAATCGAGGACGTTGCCAGCGACTACTTTGGGCAGGAAATTTCGAGCTGGCAATTCGACGAACTGGCACGCGACGGCGAGCAGATTTTGCGGATGCTTGCTATCGGTTCAGCGGTGACACGCCGTCCACTGGCCCAGATTCGTGAGCGGGCGCATGCGTTTTTTGAAGCATTTCCCGAAAGAGAAGGGCGATTTCCATTTGAGCGGCGGGAGCGCCAGGTATTTCTGGACCGCAATCGCGAAGCCTACGACGGGCTGCTGGCCGCATTGAAGCGGCTGGAAACCGAAATGGCGGCCATGCGGGAGAAGCCCGAAGAGCTGCTGAATCTGGCGCGACGAGCCGCAGAATTGCGCCGGGGGCTGGCATTTTTGCTGGAAAGCGATGAGAAAGTGTATGTGTACTGGTTTGAGCGCCGCGGCAAGGGAATTTTCGTCGTGGCTACGCCGATCGATGTCAGCGAAATCATGCGCGAGAAGCTTTTCGAGCAGTTCGACACGATTGTGCTGACCTCGGCTACTCTCGCTGTGGGCGCGCGGTTCGATTACGCGAAGCAGCGCCTGGGAATTTCTGCAGCGAAGGAAAAAGTGCTGCCGCAGGAGTTCGATTACGCCAATCAGGCGCTGCTTTATGTCCCGGAGAGCTTGCCGGACGTGCGGGATGCGAATTTTTCCGCGCGCGCGACGGCAGAGATTGCAGAGATTTTGAAATTGACGCGCGGCCGAGCGTTTTGCCTTTTCACCAGTTATGCGCAGATGAAGGATGTACACGAACGCCTCGCCGGGATTGTCCCATTTCCCCTTTTGTTGCAAGGAACAGCGCCGCGGACGGCGTTGCTAGACCGGTTTCGTTCGACGCCGGGCGCGGTGTTGCTTGCCACGGCTAGTTTCTGGCAGGGAGTGGACGTTCCAGGTTCACAGCTCTCCTGCGTGATCGTGGATCGGTTGCCGTTCGCTGTGCCGACGGACCCGATTGTGGCGGCGCGTGTGCGCGCGCTGGCTGATGATGGACAGAATGCATTTGGCGAGTATCAAGTGCCCAAGGCTGTGCTGGCGTTGAAGCAGGGATTTGGAAGGTTAATCCGTTCGCGAGCCGATCGCGGCGTGCTGTGCATCCTCGATAACCGCATCCAGCGCATGCAATATGGTAAAATTTTTCTGGAATCACTGCCCGAATACACTCTTACGCACGAACTCCCCGAAGTAGCGCGTTTCGCAGAGACACTGTAGGAGTGGGAGTTCGCCGGGCGGTTTTGGGCAAGTCCGGGGCGATCCGAGCATGTTTGAAATCAGCGTGGATGAGACCTTTGCAGCCGGGCATTACCTGCGCGGATACAAGGGAAAATGCGAAAACCAGCACGGCCACAATTACCGGGTGCGCGTAACGATGCAGGGCGGCGCGCTCGATTCCACTGGTTTGCTCTATGACTTCGTGCATTTGAAGCAGGTGATGCAGTCTGTGATTCGTTCGCTGGACCACCGCAATCTGAACGATTTTGCGCCGTTCAATGAAGTGAATCCTTCAGCCGAAAATATCGCGAAATACATCTACGACGAAATGGCGAAACAGATGCGACGTGAGGAAAATGGCGCGGCGATTTCGCAGGTAACGGTGTGGGAGACGGACACAAGCGCGGCGACTTTCCGTCCGTGAGCGCGCGAGGCTCGCAACGACACTTTTATGAATAAAGCTTTTTACATAATTGCCATCCCGGCCTTCATCGTGTCGTTCTGCTGGCTTTACTATGGCTGGGGATTGGGCATCGCGGCGGTGGTAATCATCGTGGAACTCGTTGCAGCAATTGGTGGGATGGTTTATTTACGGCGAAAAGGGAATCAGCGACGCGCGAACGAACAAAGGGGAACTCGGTGAGGCGCGGCGAGCGGGAACATGTTCATCACTGAGATATTCAAGTCGATTCAGGGCGAGAGTAGCTACGCAGGCTTGCCGTGTGTTTTTGTCCGTCTGACAGGCTGCAATTTGCGATGCACGTGGTGCGACACGGCATACGCATTTCACGGAGGGAAAAAATACAGTGTGGCTGAAGTTGTGGCGAGAGTCGAAGAATTGTTTGGCGAGCATGCAAACGAGCACGAACAGCAGCAGCTTGTAGAGATCACCGGCGGCGAACCCTTGCTGCAGCCGGAGAGCCCCGAACTGGCGCGGAAGCTACTGGATGCCGGGTACAAAGTGCTGATTGAAACAAGCGGCGAGCGCGATGTGAGCAAACTGCCCCGTGAAGTGGTGAAGATCGTCGACGTGAAGTGCCCCGATTCGGGCGAAGGCGGAACTTTTCAATTGGGCAATCTGGAAGCACTTGACCAAAAAGACGAAATAAAATTTGTGATTGCCAGCCGCCGCGACTACGAATTCGCGCGCGATTTTGCAGCGGAGCACAATTTGAAGTCCCGCGTGCACGAGGTGCTGTTTTCGCCGGTGTTCGCCGACCCGGAAGGAAAATGGCCGGCTATGGATGCGCGGGCGCTCGCGGAATGGATTCTCGCTGACCGCTTGCCCGTGCGGCTGGGATTGCAGATCCATAAATTCATCTGGGATCCGGCGATGCACGGCGTTTGAGCCGCAAGTCGTTTCTGGAATGCGATGATCACGAAATCCAAAGCGGTAGTGCTTCTGAGCGGCGGGATGGATTCGTGCGTTACGGCCGCGATTGCAAATCAATCGCATGAACTAGCGCTGCTGCACGCGAGTTACGGCCAGCGCACGGAGAATCGCGAAAGACACGCCTTCGAAGAGATTGCTCAATTTTATGGCGTGAAAGACAAGCTCATCATTCGGCTGGACGCGTTACGGCAAATTGGTGGTTCGGCACTCACGGACGAGCGCATTGCAGTCCCCATAGCCAGCGGCGCGCACAGTCAGCAACGGGATGAAATTCCCATTACTTATGTGCCGTTTCGAAATGCGCATTTTCTTGCTGCAGCCGTGAGCTGGGCCGAAGTGATTGGCGCACGAGCAATTTTCATCGGTGCCGTATACGAAGACAGTTCAGGCTATCCCGACTGCCGTCCGGAGTATTACCGGGTTTTTGCCGAACTGGCGCGCGTGGGCACGCGCCCGGAGACAGAAATCGCGATTAAAACCCCGGTGATCCACATGCGAAAGAGCGAGATTATTCGTAAAGGGATCGAGCTTGGGGTGCCGCTCGACCGCACTTGGTCCTGCTACCAATCAGAAGAGGCGGCCTGCGGTGTGTGTGACAGCTGCCGATTGCGCCTGCGCGCATTCGCCGAAGCGGGTGTGACGGACCCTATCGCCTATCGGGCCGCAGTTGCGCGATAATGGTGCCGGGCATCTAAATAATATTAGGCACTCAAGAAGGAGGCCTCATCCATGAAGACGCTGCTCTCGAAACTGGCAATTTTGGCCCTGACGATGGCACCGATGCTATTGCTGGCGTCTATGGCTCCGGCGCAGCAGCTAACGCGGCTTTCCGGCAAGGTGATTGGACTGGATGGCCAGCCGGCCGTCGGAATGGCAATCACCATAACCAACGATGCCGATGGGACAAAATATACGCTGACGACGGACAAGGATGGCAAGTTCGCACAGAATGGGATGAAGGTCGGAGTTTATACGGTCAATTTCAAACAGGACAATCTTGACTACTCGCAGAAAATGCAGATCACCGGGGCTATGGCCGAAACCGGCGCCGTGCTGGACATGAACTTCAAAGACATCGCCGCGAAAGATCCTGAGCTGCTGGCAGCGATGAAGAAGCAAGAAGAAGCGAAAGCCAAGTTCAGTCAAATGAAGACGCACTTCGACAACGGCGTGCATGCAATGCAGGATGCCGGCACGGTGAAACAGCAGTTGCGGACGACCACGGATGCGACCCAGAAACAGACTTTGCAGGCCAGCCTGAGCTCGGATTATCAGACGGCTATCACGGAATTCACTCAGGCGCAACAGGGTACCCAAGAAAAAGACCCCAATTTGCCGACCATTCTAGGGAACCTGAGCGCCGCGTATGAAGGCGCCGGGCAGTATGACAAGGCGGCCGAGGCGGCGCAACAGTCCGCGGCAATAAAGCCCACGCCGGGAATTTACGAGCAACTGGGTACCGACTTGGCATACCAGGGCAAAATGCAGGACGCCTCAGCTGCCTGTGATAAGGCGGCGTCTTTGGATCCACAGGACAAGAACACTGGCGAGATCTGTTACAAAAACATGGGAATTGTGCTAACGAATGCTGGCAAAATGTCGGACGCAGCAACGCCGCTGAAGAAGGCGACGGAGCTGAATCCGAATGATGCGCAGGCATGGTATCTGCTCGGGAACGCGCTCATGAGCCAGGTGGACACAAAGAAAGAGGGCGGGAAGGACGTCTACGTCATCCCTCCGGGGACGAAAGAGGCATATCAGAAGTATTTGAAGCTTGAGCCGAACGGGCCGTTTGCAGAAGAAGCCAAACAGGCGCTGGCCGGCTTGGACGCAATGACCGGGCAGAAGTAGAACTTTCACAAAGTGCATTCCTCGCGGGCAATACATTTCCAAAATGCCCGCTGTTCCCTTTTTCAATAAATTTCCTTCGCACATAGCGGGAAGGCTCGACCGAATTGCCGCGTAGTGCTATGCTTGCGCGAAATTGCGACACGTTCGACGGGGGAGGAATTGGCACAGGCAGCATCGACATACTTGGGAGAACAACGGCGGCGCAGCACGCGCCTGGAACAAACTTCGCCACTGATTATTCGCGGCGTGGACCTGCTGGGCCAGCCATTTGAAGAACGCACGGCAACGCAGAACTTAAGTTTTCAAGGTTGCCGTTACGCCTCGAAACACCACTTGCCTAAGAATACCTGGGTGACACTGGAAGCGCCGTCTGGCGATTCGCGCGGCGACGCTGTGTGTGCACGTGCGCGCGTAGCGTGGATTCAGCGGCCGCGAACGCTTCGAGAGTTGTTTCAAGTGGGAGTGGAGCTGGAAAAGCCGCGGAATATCTGGAATGTGGACTTCCCCCCGAATGATTGGAACGCTGAGAGGACTCGGGAGCTTTCAATCGTACGGCTCGCCTCTGAGGCCGATGAGCTGACGGGATCGAAAAAGGAAGCCTCACTCGAAGATTACCTCCGCCGAGCCGCCACCTTAAGAATTGAGGAGCCACTATCTCTGGATTCCGGTGAATGGAATGATTCGAACGGAACTATCGTAGGGCAGCTTCGCCATGAATTTTCGAAGGAATCACAAAAACCGATTGCGCAGGGCCATGTTAAAACGGAAGAGTTGGTCAATGAAAAGGTTCGGGATCTTGGATCTGAAGTGCAGAATTCACATGCGGCAAGCACGAAGGCCTTCTACGAGCAGTGGATTAAGGAACTGGATGAGAGTCACCTCAAAGCGAAGGAGGAAATTGCATCTTCGGTTGAGCGTGGTGTTGCAGCACAGCTTGCAAGCTTCCGGGACGATGTGAAGGACACGGTGGCAAGCGAATGGGCGCAGAAGTTTAGTCACGCCGAGTTGGCGCTCTCGCAATGGCAATCCGATGCGCAAAGTTTGCGGAATGAAATAAGGGCGGATATCGAAGCAAATATGGTCCGCAGTGACGAGCGCCTCAACAGTAAGTTGGCGGAGATTCGACACGAATTGGAAGCCATTTTCACAGCGAATGCCGAAAAAAAGACTGAGGAGGCTGTGAGAGAGCAAACAGATTCCGCGGCGGCTAATGTTGTGGAGTTCGATTCGGCCCGCGAACAGTGGAATGAGCTTGTGGAGAATTCGATTGAGAGCGCCGGGCGACGGTTGGCCGAGCGCATCACCAACAGCTCCCGCGAAGTACTGCGGAATAGCGAACAGACACTGGCTCGGCATGCTGCAGATTTGCAAAAAGAGGCAGGGATCACCGCTGAAGCATCGCGCGCGGCACTGGATGAGATAAAAACTGCGCTGGAGCGCGAGATTTCCACAGCAAAGAGGGCCCTCAAACAGATTGAGCAATCCGCTTCTACCTATACTGAATTTTCCCGACAGCTCGAAGCGGCGAGCCATGATGCGATGGAGGATTTGCGGAGCAAGCTTAGTTCCGCTGTGGCACAGAAAATTCAGGAAATGGAGAAACGGGCCGCGGAGCTGGAAGTGAAATTCGCGCAACATACGGATTTAATCTCTCATCAGCAAATCCAGGACGTAGTGAGCCGCAACCGTCTAGAGATAGAGGCGACCGTAACGGCGGGGACGGACCGAATAAAAGCAGCGATGGAAGAATTTGCTGCGCGCGCCGAGTCTATAGAAAATATGCTGCAGATTCATCGCGAGAGGTTGCGACAGTTTGCGGAGCAGATGCAGCGCGAGGTAGCTGCCCGGTTGAGTTCTGATCTCGCGCTGTTCGAGAAACATCTCGACGAACAGCGCAACGAGAAATTAGAACAGTGGAATGAGGAGTTGCAAGCGCAGGCATCCCGCGCGAGAGACGGAGCTTTGACTGCGCTGGCGAGTCACATCGAGTTGCAGCTCGGGAAGGCCGGATTGCGCTTCGCCGAAGAGGAGGAGCAGAGTGTCGAATCGGCACGAAAACGCATGCATGCAGGACTGCAGATAGCCGCAGAAAATTTTCAAACCGAACTCGAGAAGAAACAAGCGCAACAAATGGGAAGCGCCGCGGAGGAACTCGCGGCCGCTGCGCAAGCGCAGATCGAATTTGCTACAGCCGAGTTCAAGAATGCAGCGGAGACTGCGGCGTCTGCGTTGGGCGAAATGATCGTGGAAACCGATGCGAAGGCGCTTGCGAACTTCTCGGCGGAAGTCGAGGAACAAGCGGAGGAAGCGCGCGCCAAACTCATCTGTGCGGGCGAGGTGGTGCTGCAAAACGTTCAAGCGCATACGCAAACGTCATTCGAGCACTTTCAGGAGCAGCTCGCCATCAAAGCGGACCTGAGCGTCCAGAAATCTTCTGAGGCGCTCAGCCGAGAGCTTGGTGGGAAGATGGACAGTTTCCGTGGTGAAAGCGAAAAAATCTTTGGTGAATGGAGAACTAAGCACGAGTTATTCTTCACGCAGATTTTTGAGAGAAGCCAGCAGAATATCGAGGCAGCCGCAAACTCAGTTGTTGATGCGGGCCTCGAGCATCTTCAGGAACGCAGCCGGGAACGTGTTAGCCTCGCATCCGAAGCAGCGGAGCAAGCAGTTCGTCAGGCATGTGCAGATGTTTTCGCGACCATAGCGCAGAGGATGAAGGAGCACGTCCCAGTAGTCGAGGCAGCTAACCCGAGCTCGCAAGCCGCTCATATGGAGCAGCACGAGTAGCACCAGCCGCCGGCCCACTAGCTATCGTTGCCTTTCGGTAACCGCAGCCGCGCAAAATCAATTAGTCGTGGAGTGCAGAAGGGCCGCCTGCAAAGATTCGCAAACGTAGTCCACCTCGTCGTCGCTCAGTTCAGGAAACAGAGGCAAAGCCAGAACTTCACGGCAGGCCTTTTCGGCATTAGGAAAGTCGCCCTGCTTGTAACCCAAACCGGCAAGCGCTTTCTGCAAGTGAAGAGGCAAAGGATAGTGCACAGCAGTGCCAATGCCTCGATTCTTCAGTTCAGCCTGAACCGAATCACGATTTTCCATATAAATCACAAAAAGGTGGTAAGCGCATTCATCGCGCAGATCGTCTTGGGGAAGACGTAAAGGAAGTCCTGACAAATTTCGCCGATATCGCGCGGCAATCTCCTGGCGCCGTGCGGACCACTCGTCCAAATGGCGCAATTTGACGCGCAGCACAGCGCCCTGAAAACCTTCCATGCGGTAGTTATATCCGATGAAGTCGTGAAAGTAGCGCCGAAATTCGCCGTGGCTGCGGGCTGCGCGGCAATATTCAGCAACGTGGTCGTCATTGGTGACGAGGGCGCCAGCCTCTCCATAGGCTGCTAGGTTTTTCGAAGGATAAAAGCTGAATGCGCCTGACGTTCCGATGGCGCCGACCCGACGGCGCTGGCATCGGGCGCCATGGGCCTGGCAGGCATCTTCAATAAGCGCGAGGTTGTTCGCGCGAGCTAGTTCTTTGAGCGATTGCATGTCGGCCGGGCGACCATACAGATGAACCGGCAGAATGGCTTTTGTGCGCGGGGTGATTGCTTTTGCGACGTAGCGCGGATCAACATTTGCTGTGTTGGGATCGATATCCGCGAAGATAGGTTTTGCGCCGGTGTAAGCAATCGCTTCGGCAGAAGCAATGAAACTATTGGGCGTGGTTATAACTTCATTGCCCGGCCCAACTCCGGCAGCGAGCAGCGCAAGGTGCAGAGCGCTCGTACCGGAATTCACGGCGACGCAATGTTTCGCCTCGCAGTAGCCGGCAAACTCTCTTTCAAAAGAAGCAACGTCCTCTCCCAAACTAAACGACGTGTTCCTGCAAGAGCGATCTAGAGCTTCCAATATTTCTGAACGGATAGATTCATACTGCTGCTTCAAATCGTAATAAGGCACACTGGTTATGGTTTTCACGCATTCCAATTTACCGTCTTGAGGTAGCCAGCGCAATTCGCAGATGCTGCTGCGCTTTCGGATGTGACCTTTCAACTCCCGTGATAATCTCTTGTAGGAGTCCTATGTCGCTGCCGACTACTGCGGAATCACAGTTCTCTGCCCCGCGATCCGCTGCATCGCCACTGCAACCGGTCCCGGCCAGACCCCGCCTTTCGGTGATTATCGCCGCTTACAATGAGCGGCCATTTA
>DAIRCW010000019.1:0-1160 GCA_036796475.1 Candidatus Acidiferrales bacterium
GACGATCGAAACGGGATTGGTGGCACAGGCGCGGGCCACTGCGCGGACAGCCTTTTCGCGTCCGATGGAGTGGGCGATCTGGCTGTAAGTACGCGTCGAACCCCACGGAATGCGGCGCAGTTCTTCCCATACGCGGCGCTGAAACGCCGTGGCCTGCACGTCGAGCGGGAGGTCGCGATGCGGCTCCTCGCCGCGCAGATGGCGCAGGACTTCGCGCACCCACGGGCCGAGCCCGGCAGCGTCGGCGCGAATCTCGGCGCGAGGATATTCGCGCGCCAGGGCCGCTTGCAATTGGGTTTTGGAGTCGCCGAGATAGACGGCGCTCAGTCCGCGGTCAGTACCCGCGACGAGCACGTTGCCCAGCGGACACGGAACGATGGTGTAGTGAATTTGCATGCCTGCACCTCCACGGCGATACGCGCCCGGGGTCATGCCCATTTGCGAAGGGGCGCGTTCGTAAAGTCTGCTGCTGGAACCGAAGCCGGCATCGTACATGGCGGAAGTCAGTTTCTCGCCTTTGCGCAGCCGGGACTTGAGATGGGCCATGCGGCGCGCGTCGGCGAACTGGCGGGGACTAACGCGGAGAACTTTGCGGAATGCGCGATTGATCTGGTGCGCACTCAATCCGAATGAGCGGCCGAGTTCTGCAAGGGTTAAAGGCGCATCAGGCTCTGCGGCGAGGGTGCTTTCGATTTTCTCGCAGATTTTGCGCACCAGCGCCGATGTGCCCGCCTCGGGCGCGGCAATTTCGGGGCGGCAGCGGCGGCAGGCGCGAAAGCCGGCTCGTTCCGCTGCAGCCGAGTTATCGAAGAACAGAACGTGCTGCGGCTTGGGCCTCTTCGACGGGCACGACGGACGGCAATAGATCTTTGTGCTACGGACCGCGTAGACGAACTCGTCGGCGGAGGAGGCGCGCTGCTGCACTGCCTCCCAGCGCGACGACGAAAGGGGAGTGGTGTCCGAAATAAGTTTTGCGGATGCGCTCATGTCGAAAGCAAAACTACATCAGCGCAGAAATGATATCTATCCGATTTTTGCGGTCAAATCGATGTCGAACTTTTCTAAGAGGCTTAGACACGTGATTGCAGATTTGCACATGCCCGCCCACAAGCTGTTTAGTTCCAGTACTATATGTTGTGGAAAAGACACTTTTGTGCTTG
>DAIRCW010000019.1:1170-1518 GCA_036796475.1 Candidatus Acidiferrales bacterium
AAGGAAGGCTAAGTCTTGGGGGAAGGGACATGGGGGCGCTTCCGAAAGTGCATCTGGTAGAAACAGCGGTTGAATCCTCGCCAAAACTGCCGAGAATCCCAACGAGCCTGCCGCACCGAACGTTTTTGCGTGTGCCCACGCATGCAATCAGCGTAGTAGAAGACCGGCGGCGCAGCCCCCGAGCTTGCTTGAGCTTGCCCCTGCAGCTGATCAGCGTCGCCGGAAATCTGGAACCGGAACCGGTTACTCTCGTCACAAAGAATATCAGTTCAAGCGGAATCTTTTTTCTTGCGCCGCGCGCAATCGAGCCAGGAACCGCAATCGAACTCGCCGTAGCGTTGGTGGAGC
>DAIRCW010000019.1:1581-25772 GCA_036796475.1 Candidatus Acidiferrales bacterium
GGTATGGATTTGCAGCCTCCTTCGATGACATTGATTTCGACCGCGACGACAATATGCCCGCTGCTCATTGAGCGCATTTGACTGAAACCGTCCGTACTTATCCTGCCCGAAACACTCCTCTGATACTCCTCTGCTACAATGCTTACTTATGCCTATCGAGCGGGAAACGCTGGAAGCGGATGTTCTGATTGTTGGCGCGGGCCCGGCGGGACTAGCCTGCGCGCTGCACCTCTCGGGTTTGATTGAACAGCACAATAAGGCAGGAAAGACTCCACAGTTATCCTCCGAGAACGTCTACGTACTGGAAAAAGCGCGCGAAATTGGAGCGCATCAGCTTTCGGGCGCGATACTTGATCCCTGCGCGTTGCGGGAACTAGTGCCTGACTTCGAAAACTCCGCTCCGCTGGACACGCCCGTAACCGACGATGCGGCTTATTTTCTGACGGCGAACCGCGCGCGCAAGCTGCCCATCACGCCTCCGCCGTTGCAGAATCATGGAAATTACGTTGTGTCGCTCAACCGGCTGACGAAGTGGCTTGGCGGACTGGTGGAGAAGACCGGCGTGAATGTGTTCACGCAGTTTGCGGGCGCATCACTGATTTACGAGGGCGATGGAATCGCCGGCGTAATAACCGATGACAAGGGCGTGGACAAAAACGGAAAACCAAAGGACAACTTCACGCCGGGTTATGAATTGCGCTCGAAAATCACCGTGCTCGCTGAAGGTCCCCGGGGCTCTCTTACAAAGAATCTTGTGAATCACCTTCATCTGGATGGATTGAATCCGCAGATCTATGGACTCGGAATTAAGGAATTGTGGGAGGCGCAACCGGGGCGCATTCAGCCGGGTTTTGTGGCGCACACGCTGGGCTGGCCGCTCGATTCGCATAAGTACGGCGGCGGTTGGATTTATGGAATGCAGAACAACCGCGTCTCTCTGGGATTAGTGGTTGGACTGGAGTACCGCGATTCGCTGTTTGATCCGCACGAAGCTTTTCAGAAATTCAAGACGCATCCGTTTGTGCGGAAGTTTCTTGAAGGCGGAAAGCTGGTGCGCTACGGCGCGAAATCACTGCCGTACGGCGGATGGTATTCGATGCCGCGCCCATACGTGAAGGGCGGACTGATTATCGGCGATTCGGCGAGCCTGTTGAATTCGCAGAGACTGAAGGGGATTCATACCGCCATCAAGAGCGGAATGATCGCGGCAGAGACGATCTATGAAGCGCTTGTCTCGGGAAATGTTTCGGCGGAAGGGATGAGCGCGTTCCAGAAAAAGCTGGAAGCAAGCTGGGTAAAGAAGGAATTGTGGACAGTGCGGAATTTTCATCAGGGATTTCACAACGGGTTGTGGCCGGGACTCGTTCATGCTGGCTTTCAATTCGTTACCGGCGGACGCGGGATCGAGGATCCGATGCGCTGCCGGCCCGGCTATGAGAACTTCCAGAAACTGAATCGCCCGCGCGAAATTGTGGATCAGTCTACAAGGTTCAAAGGCGATGGCGTGCTGACGTTCGAGCGCTTGACGGATGTCTATCACTCCGGTACGCGTCACGAAGAGGACCAGCCGTGCCATTTGATCGTGCGGGACTTGAGCATTTGCGCCGACCAGTGCGTGCGCGAGTACGGCAATCCGTGCCAGTATTACTGCCCCGCAGCGGTGTATGAGATGGTGCTTGAAGCGGGCCAGCCAAAACTGAAGATCAACGCTTCGAATTGCGTGCACTGCAAAACCTGCGACATCGCTGATCCGTATCAAATCGTGGATTGGGTCCCGCCGGAGGGCGGCGGCGGACCGAACTACGAAGGAATGTAGCGTCCGCAAGCCTGCGCGATGAGCGAGCCAGCCGAAAAATCATCTAAAACGCCGGAAGCGATCAGCGTTCATTACGACACGCGCTTGCCGCAACTCTCGCGCTGGCGGCGAATGCAAATTCCTGTGATTGCTTGGGGCGTCTACGGCGCGATACGGACGATTGGGCCGACGATGCGTTTCGAAGTGCTCGGCTGGCGGCACGCGCAACGCGCGTACGACCGCGGCGAACATTTAATTGGGACGTTCTGGCACCGGTGCATTTTTGCGGCGACGTGGTGGTGGCGCAACCGCGGCGTGGTGGTGATGAACACGACGAATTTCGACGGGCAGTGGACGCGAAAAGTGATCGAGCGGCTGGGATTCGGGACGGCGCAAGGAAGTTCGTCAAGAGGCGGGCTGAAAGGACTGGTAGTGATGGCGCGACGGCTCGAAGAAGGACATGACGTGGCGTTCACGATTGATGGGCCGCGCGGGCCGCGATACGTGGCGAAGCCCGGTCCCGTGATGCTGGCGAGAAAAACGGGCCAGCCGATTTTTATGTTTCACGTCGGGCTGGAGCGCGGCACGACCTTTCAGAAATCGTGGGATCTGTTTCAGGTGCCGCATTTTTTTACGCGGGCGATTGCGGTGATTGCGCCGAATATTTATGTGCCGCGCGACGCATCGCCCGAAGTGATGGAACAAAAGCATCAGGAGATGCAGCGGTCGCTCGAAAACGTGCGCGATATTGCGGAGTCGTGGTTCCAGCTGAGCGATGCAGCACGCGAACGTATACGGCGGGAGCGCAACGCGGCAGACTAGCTGCCCTCAGCTTTTTAGACAGGCTCTTCTAAGTCTTGCGCGCGAGTTCTTTCCAACGAGCGAAGAGGTCGCGCACCTGCTTTTCGGTGTGCTCGATGGTTTGCGAGCAATCGATGAGGTCATCGGCGAGGCGGCGCTTTTCGTCGAGCGGGAGCTGCGAGGAAATGCGGCGCTCGGCATCTTCGCGCGTGCAGCCGCGGCCCATCAGGCGCGCGAGTTGCTGGTCGCGTGTGCACCACGCAACGGCGAGGCGGTCGAAAGTTTTATAGAAGCCGGTTTCGACATGCAGCGCGGCGACCACAACTGCGATTTCCGTTCCATTCTGCGCTAATCCGGCGAGCCTGTTACCGATTTCCCGCAGCACGTGGAGGTGCGTCAGCGCATTCAGGCGCGACAATTTCTCCGCATCGGCAAAAACGATAGCGCCAAGCTTTCGCCGGTCGATTTCACCGCTCTCATCCAAAATTCCTGCTCCGAATTCGTTGACGATGTCGTGCGACACCGGATGCGCAGGCTTGAGGAGATCGTGCGCGACGAGGTCGGCTTCGATGATGGCGCAACCCATCTGCTGAAGCATGCGCGCGACCACGGACTTGCCGCTGGCGATTCCGCCGGTGAGTCCGATGGTCAGCATGAGCTAGGCGAACGAAGCAGCAGGGGCGCGCAATCCGCGGCGAAGGCGCGCTGCTCGGACGGTGTTGCTCATGAGCATTGCAATCGTGAGCGGTCCGACGCCGCCGGGAACGGGAGTGAGCGTGCCGGCGACTTGCGCGACGTCGGGATGAACGTCGCCGACGATGGTCGAGCCGTTCTTGCGGAATCTTTCGAGGCGGCCGGGAAAATTGCGAAATAATTCGGCAGCTTGCTGCGCGTCCGTGATGCGGTTGATGCCAACGTCGATTACTGTCGCACCGGGTTTCACGTCATCGGGTCTTAGAAAGGCAGGGCGGCCGATTGCAGCGACGAGAATGTCGGCTTCACGGAGGTGTTTTCGCAGGTCGCGCGTTTTGGAATGGCAAACCGTGATTGTGGCGTTGGCTTGAATGAGCAGCAGCGCCATGGGCTTGCCGACAATGTTGCTGCGGCCGATGACGACGGCGTTTGCGCCTTCGAGAGGAATGTTGCTGCGGCGCAAAATTTCCATCACGCCGAGAGGAGTGCACGCCACGAGATGCGGGCGGCCCTCGACGAGCTTGCCGATGTTCACCGGATGGAAGCCGTCAACATCCTTGGCAGGATCGACGGCTTCGAGAATTTTCGTGGCGTCGATTTGCGGCGGCAGCGGCAATTGAACGAGGATGCCGTCCACATCGTCGCGCGCGTTGAGGTCGCGAACAATTTTGAGCAATTCGGCGGTCGTCGTATTTGCAGCGGGGGTGATGTGAAAATTGCCAAGCCCCAACTGTTCGCAGGCCGCGATTTTGCTGCGAACGTAAATTTTGGAGGCGGGGTCTTCGCCAACGAGGACGGCGGCGAGGCCGGGACGGATGCCGGCGGAGCGCAGTTCGTTGATTTGCTGCGCCAGTTCCGCATAGATTTGATCGCGAATTGTGTTTCCGCTAAGCAGACGCGCGGTCACGAAGTTCCCTCGCAAAAATATGGCGATAAGTTCGCTAGTGGCCATGATAGCACAGCGCTTTTGCGGCAAAGCTGCGTGAGTATTCTGTTGACCCGCGTGCTTCTGCTGCTATTCTTTCGCCAATCGCTCCCGTACAAGGAGAAAACATGAAAGTGATCAGCCGGTTCGACGTGCTATCGGTGATGAAGCTGGCCGCAGTGATTTACGGCGTGATTGGGCTTGTGCTGGGCGTTTTCTTCGCGATTTTCGCGGCGTTGGGATTTTTTGCTGCGCAGAATCAGGCCAACGATCCTTTTTCGGGGACGGTCGGAGTGATTTTCGGGGTTGCGGCTGCGGTGATTTTCCCGGTGCTCTACGCGATCTTCGGGGCAGTCGGGGCTGCGATAATGGCGGCGCTGTATAACGTTACATCGAAACGGCTGGGAGGAATTCGCGTGGATGTGGAGGAGGCTCCGAACGAGCCAGCGCCGACGATGCCAGCAGCGAATTGAAAGAGAAGCGAGATTGATGGGATTGATGCGGTGATGACTTTCAAGGACGTTCGCAAAATGGTGCTCTCAATCGAGGGCGTCGAGGAGAGCACACAAAGAATGCGGCATCCCTTGTGTTCGATGTTCTCCTCCGAGAAAACGAGTGTCGTATTTTCCGCCTGAGGGTTCCATTTCGAAAGACTGTTTACTGGCTGAAAAAGGTGCGCCCCGCGGGATCCTTCGGCGCGAGAAAGACACCGCGCCTGAGGATGACGATGCTCGGCGCATCGTCAATAGATGTCGTACTGCTCCCAGTGCAGGGTAGGATCTGCCTGGATGATGAGGCTCTTGTGGGTGACCTGCTCGAGCTCGTCCATTAGCGCGGATTCGCGGGTCTTGAGGGCCTTGGCGATTTCCGGGTGGACGCGCAGGGTGAGGCTGGCGGCTTCAATCTCCGGCGCCATTTTTCGGGCTTCCGTTTGAATTTCATAGCAGAGCGTAGGAACGGACTTGACCATGCCGGAGCCGGTGCAATACGGGCAAGGCTGGCAAAGCGTGCGTTCGAGCGCCTGCTTGGTGCGCTTGCGAGTGATGGCAACGAGGCCAAATTCGTTGAAGCGCAAAACTTTGGAAGGCGCGCGGTCGGCCTTCAGCGCATCTTCGAGCGCGGCCATGACTTTTTCGCGATTGCGGCGTTCTTCCATATCAATGAAGTCGATGATGATGATGCCGCCCAAATCGCGCAGACGGATCTGGCGGACGATTTCTTTCACCGCTTCGATGTTGGTGCGAACGATGGTGTCTTCGAGGCGCGTGGAACCGCGGCCGACGAATTTGCCGGTGTTAACGTCAATGGCGACAAGCGCTTCGGTGTGGTTGATCACAATGTAGCCGCCGGACTTGAGCCACACTTTCGGTCGCAGGCCTTTGTCGATTTCCTGCTGGATGCCAAATTCCTCAAAAATCGGCGTGGATTTGGTGAAGAGCTTCACGCGATTGGCGAGAGCGGGCTGGAAGCGGCTGACGAATTCCAAGACTTTTGTGTACTCCTCTTCGGAATCCACCCAGATGGAGGTGTAGTCGTCGCTCAGATAGTCGCGCAGGATGCGTTCGACAAGGTTGAGGTCGCGATGCATCAGCGATGGAGCTTTGCGCTGCTCGGAGTGGCCTTTGAGATCGGCCCAAGTCTTAGTGAGGAATTGGACATCCTCGCGAACTTCGTCGGGGGAAGCGCTCGCGGCGGCTGTACGAACTATAAAGCCACCGCTGGCCGAGCCTTTTGCGTCGTTGACCAAATGACGCAGACGCGAACGCTCTTCGGCAGAAGCGATTTTGCGCGATATGCCGGTGTGGTCGAGAGTGGGCATGTAGACGAGAAAGCGTCCCGGAAGCGAGATGTGGCTGGTGATGCGCGCGCCTTTTTTGCCGAGAGGCTCCTTGGCGATTTGGACGATGATTTCCTGGCCAGCCTTAAGCAGTTCAGAAATGAGCTGGTTGCGGCGCGGCTGTCCCCGATGGCGCATGTGCCCGCGGAAAGGACGGCGGTCGCGATCACGGTCGCGTCCGCCACGGCGCATGGGACGCTGCATACGCGCGCGAAAATCGGAGTGAACGCGAGCTTCGGTGGGCTGAGATTCCGTCTCCGCGGAAGCAGCGAGTTCCTCGTGCAGGATTTGCTCGCCTTCTTTTTCCTCGATGGCGTCGGAATCGGATTCGGTGATTTCAGCCAGAGGGCCGAGCTCTTCTTCTTCGGCGAGGGAATTTTCGGAGTCGGCGTCTTCTTCGTCCTCGGGGGCTTCGCCTTCCTCGGATTCCGTTTCGCCGTGCTCGCTTTCGATTTCGGAAAGTTCGTGCGATTCTTCTTCGGCTTCGGAGTCTGATTCCTCGGCATTGTCCTCGGCGTCTTCGGCAGCGCCGTTTTCAGCGGAATCACTGAACGATGCTTCGGCGGCGCGCTCTTCGGCTTCGCGCTCGGCCTCTTCCTGCTGCACTTCGGCAACGTGTTCTGCGAGAGAGGTGGCTTCCTCTTCGGTGAGCTCCGGATGGTCGAAGGAAGGTTCAGCGACCGTCGCGGATTCGATGCGCGGAGATTCTGCGGCGAGGCTCGCGTCAGAAGCGATTTCATTTTGCGGGACGCGCTCGGCTGCTTCGAATGCAGACTTCTCGCTCTCGGTTGTTAGCGCTGAATTCGCGGGCTCCTCAGCCTGCACGGCCGGCTCGTGGAGTTTCGCTTTGGCCAACGATTCACCTGGAAGAGGCTCAAGAGAAGTGATCCAACCCTGCGGCGTTTCGGGGCGGCCTTCGTCACGCCCACGATCATGGCTGCGGTCGCGGCGAAAGTCGCCGTGGCGCTCGTGGCGGCCGCCACGATCAAAGCCGCGGCCACCACGTCCGCGCCCGCGGTCCAAACTGCGACCACCGCGCGAGAAACGCGACTGATAATGGTAGAAATCCTGCCGCTCCGAATCCGCCTTCGGAGGTTGCGAAGGCTGCTCGTCACCATGAACAGATTCCGTCGCGATTGGCTGTTCGCTTTGAGTTTCCGCGACGCTCTGGGACCGCAGAGTTTCGGCGGAAGATAAGGCGGTTTCGTCAATCTGCTGGCGCGGCTCGCTCGGTTCGCCGGGCTGCTCGAGGTGCGAAAGCGCGCTTGATTCCGGCGCCGTCGCTTCGTGCACCGGATGGTGCGCCGCAGAAAGCGTTTCGCCGGGCAAAACGACCGTGTCGAATGGCTCCGTGGAAGCATTTGCGTCACGCGGCTCATAGGGACGGTGCGAAGCGTATTTGGACTGAGGCAATTCACGGCCGTAGCGTCCGTGACCGCCGCGGTCTCGACCACCGCGCCCATGCCTGCCGCGTCCTCCACGCCCACGTTCGCGTCCGTGGCCGTCGCCGCGGCGAAAATCGCGGCCGCGCCCTCCGCCTGAAAATGGGCGAGGCGCGTAGTTTCCGCGCGAGTCATCGGGCGAGGATTCGCCGCCGCTTTCCCCGCCGCCGCTGAGGCTTTCGCCGGGCAAAGCAGTCACCTGAGATTCTCCCGACTGCTCGGATTGCCTGTGCGGACGAGGAGAAGATGCGCGATGATTCTCGGCGTCGTGATCCATGTCTTCAATTTCCTGGAGGAAATCGCTGACGTACAGGAAGGCGTCGCTATCGAGGCCAATATCCACAAAGGCCGACTGCATGCCGGGAAGCACGCGTGTGACTCGTCCTTTGTAAATGCTGCCGACTAACGCAAACTCTTTTTCCCGCTCAACGTAAATCTCACAAAGCTGACCATCTTCGAGAATGGCGACCCGCGTCTCGTGGGGGTTCGCCGAAACAACCATTTCCTTGGACATGAAAACTCCTAAAGGCGCATCGGCGGGCAGACAGGCGGTGCAGGGATGCACACGAGTGGTGCGTCAAAGCCGGAGAAGCTCGGAGAGAGCTTATATTATCCGGCCAAGGTTTCCGCATCTGATGCGTTCCTCATTCGAAAGTGTTCACCGGCGCGCCAATGCGCGACCGGAGCAAAACGCGCTCGGGCTCAACTAACGAAGCGCTTAGTACGCACATTCATCACCAGGCCCAGAGCGAAAAAACCAAAAATCGTGGAAGAACCTCCATAGCTCATGAATGGCAAAGGTATGCCGGTAACCGGCATGTATCCTATGACCATTCCCGCGTTAACGAATACCTGAAACGCGAAAATTCCCGCCACGCCCATGACTAAAAACATTCCCGCGCGATCGTTGGCTTTCTGGCCATTATCCACGAGGCGAAGAAGCAGGGCCAGGTACAGCAACATCATAATCAGTACGCCGAAAAATCCCTGTTCCTCCGCTAACGCAGCCAGAATAAAATCCGAATACCGCACAGGCACAAAACCTAGCTGATTCTGACTGCCTTTGCCAAATCCTTTGCCCCAGAATCCGCCGGAACCAACGGCAATCTCCGATTGCAGAATCTGGTAGCCGGCTCCGCGAGGGCTTTCTTCTGGATTGAGGAAAGTCGCCAGACGCTGTTTCTGATATGGCTTGAGGAAATGTCCATTCCACCCAACGACAGCCACCACCGCGCCAAGCGCGAGCACGCCCATAGCGTGCTTCCAATCAATGCCTGCAAGAAAAGCCCCTACAACTGCAACCGGAACCAGCATTAAAGCGGTTCCTAGATCCGGCTGGAGCAAAATGAGTCCGGCCGGAACTCCTACCAGTAGTGCGATCTTTGCCAGATCGGCCAGCGTCAGCCGGTCGGTACGCACCTCGCTAAAGTAGCGAGCCAGCACAATGATTATAATCAACTTGACGATTTCTGACACCTGTAAATTCACGCCCCATATCTCAATCCAGCGACGTGCGCCGAAATGCTTGCTGCCAATGACCAGAGCTACGGCGAGAGCGCCCACAGAAAGAATGTATAAAAGCGGCGTCTGATCGAGCATCGCCGTGTAGTCGATTCGTGAAATGGCCAGCATGCCGCTGAAACCGATGCCGATCCAGATGAGCTGCTTCCATTGCATGCCATGGAGCGAGCCATTGTGAGTCGAGGAGTAGATTTCGAGCAAGCCGACCACGCAGATGAGCATTACGATGGTCAGCAGCCACCAATCGAGTTCGAAACCGCGGGGACGCTCGGCCATCAGTTATGCGCCTCCGAAACCACAGTGTTGGCGGTTTTCTTCAGACTGGCCTTTTGCGGGACGGTCTGCGCTTCTAATTCCTGAATGGGCTGCCCCAACTTTTTTTCGAAATAGGCCTTTACGAGTCTGGCAGCGAGAGGGGCCGCGGCGCCGCCGGCTTCGAGCGCCGTATCTTGCACCAGGACAGCGACGGCGATTTCGGGATTGTCCTTTGGCGCGTAGCCTACGAACCAGGTGTTGTAGTGATAGTGCTTCCGCTGTTCGGCAGAGAGCCGCAGAAGACCTTTAGCGCTGATGGTCTGAGCCGTGCCGGTTTTGCCGCAGAAGCTCACGTCCTGAAGTTTGGCCTGTTTGAGAATGTTGTAAGCAAAAATTCCCGTGCCGCCTTCGTTGACCACGCCATACATGCCATCGGTGACTTCGGCGATTGTTTTCGGCGAGATTGGGAAATGCACAACCTTTGGATTAGGAAAATCCTTGAGCAAGTGCGGCTGATAGAAGACGCCGCCCGTGGCGATGCCGCTGATCGAACGGACCAGCTGAACCGGAGTGACGTCGATGGGCCCCTGCCCGATGGCCAAAGAAACCGTTGAGCCGGGATACCATTTATGGTGATAGACGCGCTCTTCCCACTCTTCAGAGGGCACGAGGCCGGGTTCCTCCGCGGGTAAATCAACGCCCGTGAGTTTTCCCAGACCCAGAGACTTGGCGTAGTAGGACAGGCGATCGAGTCCCAGCCGTATTCCGACGTTATAAAAGAAAATATCGCAAGAGTGCACGATGGCCTGGTGGAGGCTGACTTCACCGTGTCCTTTAGGATCCCAGTCGTGGCGCACCTGGCCGTAGAAAACTCCGTAACCGGGGCAGAAAACGTGGTAGCTCGGCGGAGGCACGCCGGATTCAAGCATGGCCACAGATTCGAGAATCTTGAAAACGGAGCCCGGAGCAAGCTGCGCCTGAATGGCGCGGTTCAGCAAAGGTTTTTCCGGATCGCTGTTGAGCGCTGCCCATTCTTTGCCAGAAATACGGATGGAAAAATCGTTGGGATCAAATGCAGGGCGGCTGACCATGGCAAGAACTTCGCCATTCTGCGGATTCATGGCAATCATCGCGCCGATTTTGCCAGTGAGTTCCTGCTCGGCGACCTGCTGCATGTCCGCATCAATGGTTAACTGAATGGGTTTTCCAGGTATGGGCTCGGTGTCGTCGAGCGTGCGAACGGGCTTGCCGATGCTATTGACGACCATGCGGCGCATGCCGTCCGTGCCGGTCAAAGTGTCGTTGTATTCGCGCTCGAGGCCCGCTTTTCCGACGATGTCGCCGGGCTTATAGCGGCTGCCAGATTCAGCAAGCTGCTCGGGCGAAACTTCACCGACGTAACCGATTACGTGCGCCAAGAAATCGTTGGGCGGATACTTGCGGCGCTGCACGAGCATCAATTCAAGCTCGGGCAGATCGAGGCGGTGCGATTCCACGAAGGCCAGGTCTGCGTCAGTTGCTTCAGGCTTTACGACTACAGGCTGGAATTTCGGCTCGCCGCGCGCTTCTTCGAGTTGCTGCTGCAGGTCTGCTGTCGTGATGCCGAGACCGGCGGTAATCTGCGGCAAGTCTTTTTTGATCTGGGCGGGATCGTCGCGCAGCAACAAAATGCTGAAGGAAGGATAATTGTCCACCAGCACACGGCCGTAGCGGTCGAGGATTTTTCCGCGCGGCGCGATGATAGGAATCGAGCGGACGCGGTTTTTTTCGGCGAGGTCGGCGAAATGTCCGGACTGGACAATTTGCAATTTCCAAAAGCCCACCAAGAGGAGAAGAATCCCGAGCACAACCATGTAAGAGACGAGGATTAGACGTCCCTGAGGTATTTTCTGATCGCCACCAATCCAATTCGCCACGCAAACTCCCGGCCGCGCGGCGGGTCCTGAAAACCCGCTCGTACCCTTTTTCGTAGCCCCCGCTCAAGAGCGGCGCTTCTAAAATTTCATCTGGAAAAAGGTAAAGTTCACCGTAGCACCTGGGAGAGGGCGGCGCAAGCGAACGTGCTTTTTCAATTATCGTGATGCGTGCAATTTCACACTGTTCAAAAGGACAGGATTCGCGTCCGTTGCTTTGCCCATGGAAAATTTTCGCGTGGAGATCTGCCGAGGTAAAGGAAGAAACGCGGAAATTCTAATCGAATTCGCGCACGGGCACGCTCTGTCCCAAACCAACGCGCCCTACTGCAATTTTCGCACGATAGTAATTCTCGCCGCGAACTGGAGCGCCAGCCATGCGCCTCAGCATGGCGATTTGACCAATGTGCGTGAAGGCATCAGCAATTGGCCCCTGGAAAAGTTTCCCGCACTCCACAGGCAGCGGCTGATTCGAGGCGAGGCGGGCGTCAAGATTTTTGAGGGCGGCAAAAAAGCGCGGAATGCCTTTCTCCCAAGGATGCACAGGAGAGTCATGCCATTCCTCTTTTCCTTTTGCGATCGAATCAGCCCATTCCAATAGATCGCCGAGATGAGCCAGAATCTGCCCCGGAGTTCGGGTGCTTTCATAAACGCGAAAATTGACAAAGTCGGCTGGGGCACCGCGAAGAACTTTTCCGGCCCGGTAAGCAAGCGTGGCGAGAGTGTGGCGAAGCAATTGGCGAGTGGCGGCATCATTTTGGTCAGTAGGGATCATGTTGGGGATGCTAACACCTCAGGGCGGCACTGGCTTGCGGACATTTTGTGTCACTTGTACTAAGTCACTGCGGAACCTGTACTTGCGTACAAGTATTGGTGTTTTCGCAACTTCTTTGGGGCTTTGTTGAACGTCTGCAAAACCGTATGTTAGATTCGAAATTCAGCAGAAATTTCGAATGACAACAGACAAACTAACGGATACGTCACGCCCGAGAGTTAACCGAGTGGAGGTGTACTGGCACTCGGTGACTTATCGCAGCGTGCTGCTGTACGTGATCGTGATTTCGGTGATTATCGGCGCCGCGACTTATCTCGTTTTCCCGGATTCCTTCGCGGGAATCGTGAAGCATGTTACGCGGGCTTTCGAGCCGAAGGATACGACGTCAGCGTCGGCGAATGCGCGAGCAGCGCGGTTCGTCAATCTCGATGGAAAAGTGCAGGTGAAGAAAGCGAATTCCGTCCAATGGGCCAATGCTGATTATCAGATGAGTTTGGAGAAAGGCGACCTGATCCAAACCGGCGCGGATGGGGTGGCCAGAATTTCGTTCGCGGACGGCACGCAATATACGGTGCAACAGCAAACGCTGGTTACCGTCGAGCAGATTTTTGTGCCGCAGAATAGCGCTTCGAGCGTCGCCGTTCACATCAGCGCGGGCGCTGTCGATTTGACCACAGGAAGCTGGCAGGTGCCCGGGTCGAAAGCTGAGGTTTCCTTCGCGGATGCCGAAGCGATCCTTCATGAAAATAGCCGCGCGGATGTGAAAACCGATCCCACAACGAAACAAAATCAGATTACTATGTCGGCGGGTGCTGCCGACGTTCGCCGCGGCGCGGAGCAAGTGCAGGTTTCACAGTATCAGCGGGCGACGTTTACGCAAGGCGGACCCATTACCAAAACCAATATACTGGCGCCTCCGGGCCTTGTGCAGCCTGTAAACCTCCAGCCCATCATTGTTCCGGATCCGAGGCATACGCCGATTCGATTCGAATGGCAGCCGGTGGATACCGCGCGACAATATGAACTGGAGATCAGCAACACGGCGATGTTCACTCGTGTGCTCGCGGATAAAAAGACGACGGACACAGCGGTTGAAGTGACGGGGTTGAGTTCCGGCGAGTATTTTTGGACAGTGAAAGCGATTGACGCGAAGGATGCGTCGAGCCAGGCTGCTGCGCCTTTTAAATTCACGCTGGTCGAGCAGGATAAAGAGCAGAAAATGCCGCTGGAAGTGGATGCGCCGGTATTTCACGGCAAAGTTGTGGAAATCAGCGGCCACACGGAAGCAGGGGCGGCGCTGCTGATTGACGGAGAAGCGGTGGCGGACATCGGCGCAGACGGACGTTTTCGATATTTTACGCCGCCGATGACAACCGGCGACCATATTATTACCATCACAGGTCAGGACCGCCGGGGGTTGACGGCGACGCAGCATATACCTGTCGTGGTTCCTTAAATTGTGGATTTTTCGGCAATAATTCTGACGCTGCTATTTGGTTCATGGGGATGGCAGGGCGCGGGGGATTCATGAAAAACGGATATTCCATGAGGTCGGTGTTCAGTTTGTTTTCGTCCGACCTCGCGATTGACCTGGGCACAGCGAACACGCTGGTGTTTGCGAAGAGCAAAGGGATCGTGGTGAACGAGCCTTCCATTGTGGCCATCAACAAAAACAATGGCGAAGTGGTGGCGGTTGGAAAGGAAGCGAAGGAAATGCTGGGCCGCACGCCGGGTAACGTGGTGGCCATCAAGCCGATGAAGGACGGCGTGATCGCGGATTTCAAAGTCACCGAGAAAATGCTGACGTATTTCATTCAGAAAGCGCACAACCGGCGAGTGCTCGTGCATCCGCGAATCGTGATTGGCGTACCCAGCGAAATCACGCCGGTGGAAAAACGCGCGGTGCAGGATTCGGCATATCGCGCGCGGGCCAGCGAAGTTTATCTGGTCGAGCAGGCCATGGCCGCGGCCATTGGTGCGGGACTGCCGATTGAAGAGCCCTCCGGCAACATGGTGGTGGACATCGGCGGCGGTACCACAGATATCGCGGTGATTTCGATGAGCGGCATTGTGTATTCGCGTTCGGTGCGCGTGGCCGGGAATGAAATGGACGAGTCGGTGATGCACTACCTGAAACGCAAATACAATTTGCTGGTCGGCGAACGCACGGCGGAACAAATTAAGATCGAGATAGGTTCGGCATACCCGTTGGAGAAACCGCTCACGCTGGAAGTGAAAGGCAGGAACTTAATCGAAGGCGTTCCGCGCACGGTCACGATTGACGACAGCGAAATTCGTGAAGCTCTTTCGGAGTGCATCGCGACGATTCTGAATGCGATTCGCGTGGCGCTGGAGCGCACGCCTCCCGAGCTCTCCGCGGACATCAGCGACCGCGGCATCGTCCTTACCGGCGGCGGCGCACTGATCAAGAATTTGGATAAGCGGATTCGCGAAGAGACAGGTTTGCCGGTATCGATTGCCGACGATCCTCTGGCATCCGTGGTGCTGGGCACGGGCAAAATGCTCAGCGATTTCCGGCTCCTCCGACTGGTTTCAATCGACTAAGAAGACGAAGCAAGAATATGGAAGTTCCATCCCGTCATCGGCCGCTGCTTCTGCTCGCCGCTGTGATTGTGGCGCAGGTGCTGCTGCTCGCGTTCCAAATTAAACGCGGCAACGATGTGCCGCTGATTCGCGTTTGGTCGGCGGAGCTGCTGGCACCATCGCAGAGCGCAGGCAATACAGTCATTTCGAAGATTGTCGGCTTTTGGTACGGATACCTCGATCTGAGAAATGCGCGCTCGGATAACCGCAAGCTGACCGAGCAAATTGGCGAGTTACAGCTGAAAAATGAGCAGTTGCAAGGGCAGGCCGCCGAGGCGCTGCGGCTGACCAAGATTCTGGGATTTCGACAGGAAAACGCGGATGTTCCCATGCTCGCCGCGCAAGTGATTGGAGCGAATGCCGATTCCAACAGCCAGACGGTTTTCCTTAATCGCGGCGAGCACGACGGCGTGCGGCGCAATATGGCGGTCATCACGCCCGACGGAGTCGTCGGTAAAGTATTCGAAGTTCTGCCGCACACTTCTCAAGTGCTGCTGATTACGGATCGCGAAAGCGGCCTAGGCGCGCTGCTCGCGGGGACACGCACACACGGAGTGGTAAAGGGCACGGGCGATCCGTTTCTGTCCCTCGACTATGTGAATGGCGAGGAGAAAGTGGCGGACGGCGCCGAAGTGCTGACTTCCGGTGAAGACCGCATCTTCCCGAAAAATCTGCCGGTGGGAGTTGTTGAATGGACCAAGGCGGGAACTCCGTTCCAGAGAATTCAGCTGCGTCCCGCGGCGCACTTGGATCGACTGGAAGAAGTGCTCGTGGTGCTCTCCGATCAGCCCTTCAAGTTGCGCGAGAGCGAAACAACGTCCTCCCAAGGCAAATCGCCAGCAGCTAATGAGGAAAAGAATGCGCTTGCTGCGAGCACACTGAAAATCGCGCCGCCGGCAAGTTCAAAATCAGCGCCACAAACTACTGTAAAAACGCCTGCTGCGGACAAGAAGCCGGCAATCGGGCCTCCCAAAAAATCTTCCACTACTCCGCCGGGCGGAACTCCTCAATGAGGGCCACGATCCGATGAACGGCGCGGGCATGGACTCTCAATCCCAGCACATCGAAGTGCACAAATTTTACGGCGGCACGGTGCTGATCGTTTGTTTTCTGGCGCTGGTGCTGCAGGCGTTTTTGAACCGGCTCAGCCTGAGATTTCAAATCCTCGAGCTTCCGCTGCTGGTGGTCGTTTACTTCGGACTGAGCAGGCGCAACTCTGTCACTGGTTTGCTGCTGGGAACGGCAGTAGGCCTCTTGCAGGATGGAATCAGCCAGCCTCACACGATTGGGCTATACGGAATCACGAAAGGATTCATTGGCTACATCGCGTCTTCAATTGGGGCGCGCTTGGACACCGAACATCCCATCAGCCGCTTCATTTTGATGTTTCTTTTTTTTCACATTCATCAGGTGCTGTGGGCGCTGATGACTCGGCTGCTTCTCGCGCAAAACGCTCAATTCTTCAGCATTCATCTGCTGATCGCCTCGCTGATTAATTCCGTCTTCGCTGTTTTCCTTTTTGCGGGACTGGATCACCTCCGCAAGCAATAACCAGCATTGCGTTCCCATCGCGGTTTGGCCTAACATTCGCGCTCCGCTATGCCGCAAAACGATCTCGCCGCCGAGCGCGCCAATCAGAGAAACGCGGTCGCCGCCTGTTTTCTCGGATGGACGCTCGATGCTTTTGACTTTTTTGTGTTGACGTTCGTCCTCGCACCGATTGGCAAGGACTTTCATCGCAGCATCCCGGAAATCAGCGCTGCCATTACAGCAAGCCTGATTACGCGCCCGATCGGCGCTTTTCTGTTTGGACTGCTGGCCGACCGTTACGGGCGGCGCCTGCCGTTGATGCTAGACGTGCTGTTTTATTCGGTGATTGAAGTGCTTTCCGGCTTCGCGCCCAGTTTTTCCGTTTTCATTTTTCTGCGCCTGCTCTACGGAATTGGGATGGGAGGCGAATGGGGGGTAGGAGCTTCACTGGCGCTCGAGTCTGTACCTGAAAAACGCCGTGGCGTAGTCTCTGGTTTTCTGCAGGAGGGCTATGCATTTGGTTATCTGCTTGCAGCCGTGGCTTTTTGGCTGGTATTTCCACGGTTTGGCTGGCGCGCCATGTTCTTCGTTGGAGGTTTGCCTGCGCTGCTCACGCTTTTCATCCGTTTCAAAGTAAAAGAGAGCAAAGCGTGGGAGGCTACCGCTCCGCATCTTGACTGGCGCACATACCGGAACTCGATTTTCCGCAATGGCAAACGCTTTGGCTATCTCGTGGTCTTGATGGCGATGGTGAACTTCATTTCGCATGGGACTCAGGATCTTTATCCGACGTTCTTGCAATCACAGCGCGGATATACCCCCGGAACGACGGCGTTTGTGACCGCGATTTCAATGATTGGCGCCATTCTCGGCGGCATTCTCGTTGGATTTTATTCCGACCGCCGCGGACGGCGTCGCGCGATGGTGATAAGTCTGCTTCTAGGAATTATTTTGATTCCCGCCTGGATTGCCGCGCCGAATTTCGGGATCATCCTGCTTGGCGCGTTCCTGATGCAGTTTATGGTGCAGGGAGCATGGGGCGTGATTCCCGCGCATATCAACGAGCTCTCTCCTGACACGCTCCGCGGATTTTTCCCCGGTTTCGCCTACCAACTGGGAGTGGTTTTCGCTGCCTCAAGCGCCCAGATGGAAGCGCTAATGGCCAAACATCTTTCCTACAGCCATGCTATGGGGATCTTTGCCGCGACCGTGCTTGCAGCGGGCGCTGTCGCTATTGCCTTCGGACCGGAGGCGCATGGTATTCGATTTGGCCGCGACTCTAACTGATCCCTACAGTCAGAACCTTAGGACTCGCTCAGAGCACCCTCCTCAGACAGGAGTAAAATTGAAATAGGTTCTGAAGGGGGACTCATGACCGCAACGCCGAAAGCAACTCCGCAATCATCCGCAGCCGATATCGACAAGATCCGCGACAAAGCCCGCCGTTTGGGAATTCTTTCCATGATGGCCACGACGGCCGCCGGCTCGGGTCATCCGACTTCCTGCCTCTCGGCGGCGGAACTTGTGGCCGCAACGTTCTTTCATGCGATGAAATTCGATCCGCGTAAACCCAATGGGTCAAGAAGCGATCGATTTGTCCTTTCCAAAGGCCATGCCGCGCCTGTCCTTTATGCAGCTCTGGCCGAAGCGGGCGTATTTCCGGCTTCGCGGCTGATGACACTGCGGCAATTCTCCAGCGAACTGGAAGGGCATCCCACGCCTCGAATTCCCGGAGTGGACGCGGCCACGGGCTCCCTTGGCCAGGGATTATCCGTCGGAGCCGGTCTTGCGATTGGAGCGAAGCTCGACAAGCTCGGCACGCGCGTATTCGTGCTGCTCGGGGACGGCGAACTGGCCGAGGGGAACGTGTGGGAAGCGGCGGAATTTGCCGGGCATTATGCTCTCGATAATCTCATTGCCCTGGCAGACATCAATGCACTCGGACAGAGCGACCGCACGATGTATCAGCACGATATGGAAATCTACCGCAAGAAATTCGAGGCGCAAGGCTGGGGCACGCAGGTGATTGATGGTCATGACGTGGCTGCGGTGATTGCTGCGCTCGACCGTGCTACGTCAGCGAAGGGCCATCCCCAAGCAATCGTCGCGCGAACGATAAAAGGCCATGGTGTGAGCTTCCTTTCGGATAAAGACGGCTGGCACGGCAAACCGCTTTCCAAGGAGCAACTTGGTAAAGCGGTGGAAGAGCTGGGTGGCCCCGTCGAATTACCAGCGGATCCCGGCCGCTCGTACGCGCGCGCGGAATTGCCCGAGCCGCCTGCCTTTCCGGAGCCGCCGGTGCCGAGCTACAAAGCCGATGCGCAAGTCGCCACCCGAGAAGCGTATGGCAATGCGCTGAAGCGAATCGGCGCGGTGAATCCTCACATTGTGGCGCTCGATGGGGACGTGAAGAATTCGACTTTCGCGGAAAAATTCGGCGATGCTTTTCCGGAGCGTTTCTTCCAGGCTTACATTGCCGAGCAGAATATGATTGCGGCTGGAGTGGGGCTTGCCGCGCGCGGCAAAGTGCCGTTTCTTTCCTCGTTCGCGTGCTTTCTCTCGCGCGCGTACGATCAGGTGCGCATGGCATCCATCAGCCGCAGCCCGGTCAAACTGTGCGGCTCCCACTGCGGCGTTTCGATCGGCGAAGACGGGCCTTCCCAGATGGCGCTTGAGGACATCGCCGCATTTCGCGCGGTGCATGGCTCGGTGATTTTGTATCCTTCAGATGCTTATTCCGCCGAACGCCTCACCGAACAAGCCGCGCGTTTGCCGGGCATCACTTACATTCGCACTTCACGTCCAAAAACAGGCCTTTTGTATTCCGCTGGCGAGAAGTTCCCGGTGCCGGGATTTCACGTTTTGCGACAGAGCGCGAAAGACGCGGCGCTCGTCATTGGCGCAGGAATCACCGTGCATGAAGCTCTGAAGGCTTACGAACAGTTGAAGTCTGAAAACATTTCTGTGCGCGTCGTGGATCTTTATTGCGTGAAACCAATCGAAGGCTTGCGCTTGGCGGAGCATCTGCACGCCTGCAACAATTTCCTGATTACTGCCGAAGACCATTATCCGGAAGGCGGATTAGGCGAAGCGGTAATTTCCGCGCTGGCGGAAGTCGAGGCCGCTCCAGCGCGATTTAAGAAGCTCGCCGTGAACGGACTCCCGCATTCCGGCAAAGCCGATGAACTACTCGATGCTTTCGGGATTTCATCGCGGCATATCGCCGAAGCGGTGCGCGGGTCATGACTGAACAATAGGCGCTGAATGCAAGCTGGCGCGATGTTCCAGTCTGGAACAACTGTGCCGGACTAGCAGCGGCTCTACTTCTAGCGCCTATCATTCTGCTGCAAGTTGTTGATTACGTGCGGTCTTTGTCTGGCTGTATGGCACGTTTGTTGCGCGCATGAAATGCGCTATGACGGATTCTCCCGCCGGTGCCCAGGTGTCTCCGCAAAAGACTGCGAAATCTCAGCCGCCCAAGCCATGCTCATTGCAGAGCCGTTTCATTTTGATGGAGGGCGCAACCGTGGCCCTAGCTCTTGCGTTGATGTGTATAGCACTGGCCATCAGCTCTTGGTTATCCTCGGCCGGCCAGGGCACACAGGGATTCGCGCTTTACGCGCGCATTCTCGAGATAGTTCTCGCGGCGCTCGCGCTCTTTCCGGTTGCAGTAATGCTTTGGTTTAGCCACGCGCACAGGCAGCACATTTGGCGACCGCTCGAGGCGCTGCATGCCATGGTGCTCGAGGTACAGCGCGGCAATTTGGACGTGAAGGCCGATGTACCCTCGACGATGGAGCTTGGCTCGTTGACCGCAGCGTTTCTCGCCATGTCTAGGGAACTACGCGAAATGTGCGATTCTCTCGAGGAAAGGGTACGCACGCGAGCGAGCCAGCTCGAGGCTGCCAACACGGATCTGCTTCGGGCGGCAAAACTCGCTTCGCTTGGTCAATTGGTGTCCGGCGTCGCTCATGAAATTAACAATCCACTTACCTCCATTCTCGGATTCAGCGAAATTGCCATTTCGCAGGGCAACCTAGGCAATCCGCTTCAACAGCAGATTCAAACCATTCGCGACGAAGCATTACGACTGAAACACCTTGTCGCAAATTTGAGCCAATTTGGGCGGCATACTCCGCCACAACTCCGTCGCGTTGACCTTCGCACTGTTCCAGACCACTTGCTGGAACTGCGGTCGTATCAGCTCGCGGCAAACAATATTTCCGTTAAATACGACCGGCCCGCCGACGCGATATGGATTATGGCCGACCACGATGCGCTGCTTCAGCTGATGCTGCAGGTTGTGCTCAATGCTGAGCAGGCCATTCGCCAGTCGGGAGAGAAAGGCGAGATTCGCATTGCCTGCGGAACCAGTGATACACGTGCCGTGCTGAAAATTGAGGATATGGGCTGCGGCATGGATGCGGAAACGCGAGAGCGCATTTTCGATCCTTTTTTCACGATACAGGACGCGCATTCTCGCACGGGCCTGGGCCTGAGTATTTCTCATGCGATTGTCGAGCAGCATGGGGGCGAAGTTTCGGTTGAGAGCCAGTTAGGCGGAGGAACAACTTTGCGGATAAGGTTGCCGCTCGCGTCGGCGAAGGAGGGTAGCTCCGCCCCCGCCGAAATTGTGCGACCGTCCGATACAGCCCAAACCAATAAGCCTGCTCTGACGGAAGGAAGTGCGCACCATCGCTACTTGGTCGTAGACGACGAGCCTGAAATCCTCAATCTGGTAAGAGAAGCGCTCCGAAAGACCGGCGCGGAGATCGTGACGGTCCGAGGCGCCGATGGGGTGGAAGCCGAGCTCGGGCGCGGCAGCTTCGATGCGGTGATCTGTGACCTCAAAATGCCGGGGCGGGACGGCCTTTCCGTGCTGAAGATGCTCCGAGAACAGCATTCCCATCTAGCCCAGCGCTTTCTGCTAATGACGGGGAACCTCGCCGACGCTGACCAGGCCAGCGATGATCTGCAAGGGATCCCAATTCTTCCGAAACCCTTTAGCCTGCAACAATTGAGAACAATGATCGCCGAGTTGGTCATGAGTGCAAAGAAAGAACCCTTAAGAGTGCGCTGATTCCATGCAAAATAGATGCTTGTATGCTATGGTTCAGAGCCGCACAGGGACCGCTTATATGGCAGAGAAAATGGTTTTAGTCGGCGTTATACCCGAAGTTGTGCTGCTAGAAGGCGCAGATCAAGTGGTGTGGGTGGCGCAGGCCGGGAATCTTCGCGTCGAATTTGATCCCCAGCGCTGCCCGTTTTCGTCCAACGTATTTCAAGCGCCGCCGGGAACACGGCTTATGAGTGGAACGCCTCGCCCGGGCATCAGTCCCGGCTCTTTCAAGTACCGGCTGGCAATCAACGACCACGTGGTCGCCCACGGTGAAGTCATTATCCGGTCCAAATAGAATCGTTAGTCGCTGGCCAGCGCCGCCCGTCCGACGGTAATCGATTCCGCCAGCGCCCGACGGGCTTGTGCCAGCCGGAATGCCGGTACGCTACGCCCTGGCGAGACGACGAATTCGGCCAATCGCCTCGGGAAGTCACGCCTCTGGTCATAATGTAGCCCCATGGGCTTGAGCAATTCAGCAGCAAGTTTGGGGTCATCGCTGCGCTCCACTCCCCAAAACCAGAGCCGTTCTTCATCCCGCTGGAGCAGTTGCAAAGCCTCCTCGAGCCTCTTCATAGCCGTGTCGAACGAAGAAACCAGGAAAAACACCGGAAGGGACCAGCCCTTCCCGAAACGCGCCTGGATGCGAACGGAATACTTCCCATTCTGGTTGATTTCAATGCAGCAGCGGTACTCGTTCCTTCGGCCTGTCTGTTTGTCGCCCATATCGTTCCTCAATTCCCGCGCATGGTAATCCGGAGAGAGCTGGGTCGCCTCATGATAACTATCGAACTTCATTTCAGTGGCTTTTCTGGTCAGCCTCGCCGCGGAGGACTCTTTGAGGAGGATACCCTTCCGACTCTCCGCTGGCGAAGGAGCTCGAAGCTGCGGAAGATATATGGTAGATAATTGCCCGTAGGAGCGCAACAGGAAAAGTGTCCTAACGTAAGTACCTATAGAATCAGCAGTTTAACTGGACGATTGGGAAATGAGTAGCTTCAAGTTCTCCGTGTTGAATGCCAGCTTGCCTTCTTGTTCATAGCGTTTCTGCAGCGCAATGTGAAAGGCCTCGAACGCCGCCTGTTGCTTCTCTTGGAGAATCTGCTTCTCCAAATCGGCCTTTGCTTTCGCAAAATCTGCGGGGTTTACTGCTTCCTTCGATTTCACCTGGTACACAATCCAGCTCCCCCCGAGCAGAGCGGGCGCTCCGGTTTGTCCCACGGACATCTCAAATGCTGCGCCCAATTGCTTGGCGGGGCCAAGATCGCCCACTTGACTCGTCCGCGTAATCGGATCCGTTGTCTTCGGATCCAGACCTAGCGATTTTGCAGCTCTATCGAACGCTTGGCCGCTTTTCGCCTCTTTGCCCAGTTCCTCGGCTTTCTGCTGAGCCAAGATCTGAGCTCTATCTCTCCGGTAGTCCGCGAGCACCCGGTCGTGAACCTCGGCAAGTGTGCCTTGGTGCGCAGGGGCGATCTTATCCACAGAAAGCACCACGTAGCCGCGCTTGATAGAGATCGGCTGGCTCAGTTCTCCTGTATGGAGTGAAAAGAGAGCCTCCTGCAAAGCGGATTCTGCCCCGAGATCCCCAATGGGATCCGTCACGCTGACCAGGGGCGTCTCTCCGGTCTGAAGGTCAAATTGCTTGGCAAGGGCATCAATGCTCTGATTGGGCTGGCGCACCGCTGCGGTCATCTTGTCCGAGATGTCGCTCAGTTCGCTATTGAGCTTTTCCTGCGTAAGGGTATTTACAATCTCGGACCTTACCTCTTGAAAAGATTTGGTGTGGGCCTCTTCCTTATCGAGCACCTTGATGATGTCGAAGCTGTAAGAAGTCTGCACAACGTCGGAAACCGCGCCTTTGGGCAAGCTGAAAGCGGCTTTCTCGAAAGCCGGCGCGGTCTGCCCGGCCACAATCCAGCCAATCTCGCCGCCTTTTGACTTTGTATTGGTATCCTCGGAGTACTTCTTAGCCAAATCCGCGAAATTCGCGCCGCGCTTGGCCTGTTCATCCACGCTCTCCGCCTGCTTCTTGATCAGCGCGATTTCCGCATCGGTCTTACCGAGCGTATTGAAAACGATGTGCGCCACGTCCACCCGGTTCTCGACTTTGTAGTCGCCCAAATGCTGCTGATAGTAGGTTTGCGCATCCGCATCGCTAATCTTGATCGTTTGTTTCAATCGGTCTGTGTCCAGAAGGGCGTACTTCGCCGAGCGCCGCTCCGGGACCTGATACTTTGATTCGTTTTTTGTAAAGTAGGCGGAAAGCTCGGCATCGGTTGGCTTAATGGAGGATTCCAGATCGCTGGCCTTGATGGCTACGTAGTCGAGCTGAAGTTTCTCGTTCAGATAGCGATAGCGGGCTTCAACTTCTTGAGGACTTACCTGAATACCATCTGTCACCAAATTCCGGAATTTGCCGACGAGAACATCCTTGCGGATATAATCTTCGAATTGCGGCACGCTCATTTGCGTTCGCAACTGGACTTCCTCAGCGTAGCGCTCTGGGCCCACCCAATTTCCGCCGGGGAACGCAGTGGGAATCAACTCCTTGATCCTCTGCGTAATCTCTTCTGGTGTGACCTGGATGCCGAGCCGATCAGCCTCCATCTGCAAGAGGCGATCGAAAACCATTTGGTCTAACTCTTGCCGGAGATAAAGTCCTTCGAGCATAGGCGAAAGACTTTGGCCACGCGTTTCCTGCGCGAGTTGCTGGCGCACATCCACGATGCTAATGTTCTCGCCGCCGACAGTAACGACCGCGTCAGGACTGCCGTTGTTAGAGCCTATGCCGCCTAGCGGCGTCAACTGCAAAACCATCACGCCGCTGATGAATACCAGAATGCCGCCAAGCAAAATTTTTACCGCTGTTTTGTTGTCACGCAGATTTAGCAAGTCTTTTCGCCTTTATCCGGCACGGCCTGGATGCGCCCTGCTGTTGGAATTCCTGATTATAAAAGAGCGCTGCCCTCCACTCAACTCGA
>DAIRCW010000020.1:0-25490 GCA_036796475.1 Candidatus Acidiferrales bacterium
GCTTACTGTGGATGGCCAGGTCTACACGCGCGATGTCACCGTAATGAACGATCCGCGTGTCGGCGAGAGTCCCAAGCTCATGGCCGCCTTGCGCGCGCAGAACCGGCTTACCATGCTTGCTTATCATGGAATGCAGCAGACCTACGACGGGCGCGGCGAAGTGGAGAGCGTCAGAACGCAGCTTGCCTCTCTTTTAAAGAGCAATCCACCCGCTGATGTTGCTTCGCAGGCCAAGACGCTCGATGCCAGCCTGGCGAAAATTGGAGGCGTGATGCCGGCGCCAGGCTCTTTCTTCGGGCGCCCCGCTCCAGAGCCTAACGCGTTGCAATCTTTTCTCGAGCTGAACGATGACTACAACACGATGGTCAGCATGATGCAGGTGGGACTCGATATGGAGCCCACTCCCGCTCGGATTGACACTTGGGAGAGCGATTGCAACAACTACAATCGCACTCTGGAGGCATGGACGGCGATGCAGGAACAGGATATCGCCAGCTTCAACTCTGCGCTGTCTAAAGACCATCTGCAGGAACTCACTGTCGTGCCCACCAAGCTCGCCAGAGAGTCGTGCAGCTTTAAGGCCAGCTCTAAATAAAAGCCGTTACATTTATCGCTCACACTGAGCATGCCTTCCGGCGGGATTCGCGGTAATATACCGCGTTTTCAATTCTCATCTTCGAGGGAAGCATGCTGCGAACTGCTAAGAATCTCTCCTTATTAGTTATTTTTTTTGTGGTTGCATTCATTGCGCTCGCCAAATTGCCGGCAAAGAACGCTGGCGCAGCCGGAAAAGCGCGCGTCTCACCAAAATATGGAAACGCCGATTCCATCACCCAAGACGAGCTCCGCATCTACGACTATTTTCTTGCTTCCGACCAACTCGAGGGCCGCAACTTTCCCTCGCGTGGATACGACACCGCCGCCTTGTACGTGGCCAGTCACTTGGCCGAATGGGGCCTTAAACCGGGCGGCAGCACAAGCGGCACGAACGGTCCTCTCCAGCCCTACTTCATGCCATTCGTTTTGACTACGCGCTCTGTCGTCGAAAACCAAAGCTCGGCGTCCTTCACCGGCCCATCGCCTTTCGCACGCTTTGGAGGGCCGGCCGAACAGCAAACTTCCCCTTTCGACTACGGCAAAGATTGGGTCGTCGCTCCTGTAGGCGGATTTCGCGGACTTCCTCCAGTTGCGTCATTCGAGGCTTCCGGCAGCCTCGTTTTCGCTGGAAACGGCTACGTTATAAACAAGACGAACACCAATCCCTATACCGGCCTCGATGTGCACGGAAAAATTATCGTGGTCGCAGGGCTGCCTCCGGAACTCGCTGCCCAGCAGGGTCGCCGCGGCCCGGGTACGAATCCTCTGGGAGAGGATTGCACCGATTATCTGACTCCCGAAGAATACGCCGCCAAAAATGGAGCCGTGGCCGTGGTGAGGATCGCTGACTTTCAACAACTCAACGCCATGGCCAATTTCGATAAGCGCACGCCGCCTCTTAACGGACCGTTCTTTCAAGTCGAGAAATTTGAAGAACAGCCGGCCTGCCCGAGCGCTCCTGTCGTAATCGCCGGCGTGCTAATGACCAACAACATTTTCGCCGGCGAGAAGTTGACGCCCGAGCAGGCCTTTTATTCAGCCGGCTCGAACACTACGGAAAAATCCTTCGCGCTGGACACAAAAAAGAGTCTCACTCTGCACGCGGTAATCAAGAGCGAGCAGAGCCACGGCGAGAACGTCGTCGGAATCCTCGAGGGCTCAGATCCAAAGCTCAAGAGCGAATACGTCGTCATCAGCGCCCATCTCGACCATATCGGCCTGAGCGCACCCCTCCCCAACGGACACAACGTGAATAATGGCGCCGATGATGACGGCTCCGGCTCGACCGGCCTGCTTTCCATCGCCCATGCGTACGCGCAAGGGGCTGAGCGTGGCATGCGTCCCAAGCGAAGCATTATTTTCCTTTGGAACGGCGGAGAGGAAAAAGGCCTGTGGGGTTCGCGCTACTTCAATGAATTTCCGCCCATTGATCTCACGAAAGTCGTCGCCGACCTCAACATGGACATGATCGGCCGCACCAAGAACCCCAATTCCGTTGACCCGAATCGCACCCACGTCCTGGTGAACCCCGGCGAAGTAATGCTGGTGGGCCCGAATATCAGCAGCGATGATTTGGAGAAGACTATCGAGACGGTGAACAATGGTTATCAGAAACTCGCCTTGAATCATTTCTACGACGTCACCAAGCCTGATGCTACGCATGACAATCTCGGCCCCGGCCCAAACGGCCAGCGCATTTTCTACCGCAGCGATCACTACAATTTCGCGAAGATGGGAATTCCTATCGCGTTCTTCAGCGACGGGCTGCACGTGGATTATCACCGCCCCACCGACACGCCGGAAAAAATCGATTACAAAGAGATTCAGCAAGTCTCGAAAACAGTCGCCGCGGTCGCGTGGGTGCTCGGAAATCAGCCAGGACGGCCACGGCTAAATGCCACGCTACCGGATCAGTTGGTCAAAGACATGAAAACTTCCAAGGAGCAAGGCTGGGGAAAAATAACTCCCGTGCTGCCGCCCTTGCCCGGCGAGCCTTACTGAGCGGCAATTCGGGCGTATTTTCGCAGGCTCGTATTTGTTCTTCAACAAGCGTACACCGCACGCGAGGAGTTTTTATTCGCACCTACAACCTGGCTCTCGTCGGATTCGGCAACGTCGGTAAGGAATTTATTCGCCTGCTCTCGGCAAAAAAAGAAATCCTTCAGAGGGAACATAGCATTGTCTGGAAACTCACCGGCATAGCTTCGCGCAGTATCGGCTGGGTCGCTGACGCCAGTGGCCTGCGCGCTGAAGACGCGCTCAATCATCATTGGCCTGCATCAGCATCGGCGCAACCCACCAATGTCGGTGAATGGCTCCATGCTGCCCAGGCCGACATTCTTTTCGAAGCCAGTTCGCTCGATCGCCACAACGGCCATCCCGCTATCGAGCACATCAAAGCCGCGCTCGAATCCGGCGCTCATGCTATCAGCGCCAACAAAGGTCCGGTCGTCCACGCCTATCGCGAACTCCACAAACTCGCCGAGCTGCACGGCCGCAAGTTTTACTTCGAATCGGCTGTAATGGACGGCACCCCGATTTTTTCCATGTTCCCGCACTGCCTGCCGGCGGTAAATCTGCGCGGCTTCCGCGGAATTTTAAACTCCACAACTAATGTCGTGCTCACGGAAATGGAAAAAGGCGCCACGCTGGAGCAAGCTGTGAAACGCGCGCAGCAGATCGGTGTTGCCGAAACCGATCCCACAGACGACCTCGACGGCTGGGATGCCGCCGTAAAAGTCGCTGCGCTTGCCATCGTGTTGATGGGCGCGGAAATCAAACTAGCCGAGGTCGAACGCGAAGGCATTCGCGCGCTCACCCCCGCGCAGGTTCGCGCAGCGCATGATTCCGGCATGCGCTACAAACTGGTTTGCAGCGCCGAACGCGCCGATACCGGCATCCGCGCACGCGTGCGGCCGGAAAAATTGCCGCTCAGCGACCCCTTGGCGCAGCTCGAAGGCACCACCTCCGCCATTCGTTTCGATATGGATGTCTTTGGCCTTTCCATCATCGAGCACAAGCCCGGCGTAATCGCCACGGCCTATGGCCTTCTCGCAGATTTCATCCGCGCCGTGAAGTCTTGAAGTAAAATCGTTATCATGAATGAGAGACCACTTTGATGAGCGCTCCGGCCCATCCGCCAAACTCCTCAACTCGCAGCGCCGCGCTCGATCTGAACTGGGTGCGCGCCCAATTCCCTTCGTTAAAGCAAAAAGTAAACGGCCATCCTGCCGCATTTCTCGACGCGCCCGCGGGAACGCAAGTTCCACAGCAAGTCATCGAGGCTTTCCGCGACTATTTCGAAAATTCCAATGCCAATACCTGCGGCGCCTTTGCCACCAGTCGCCGCACCGATGCAATGATCGCCGGCGCCCGCGAAGCCATGGCTGATTTTTTCAATTGCGATGCCACCGAAGTTTTCTTTGGGCCCAACATGACCACGCTCACCTTTGCGCTCGCGCGTGGCATCGGCCGCGATTTGCAACCGGGCGATGAGATTATCGTCACCACTCTCGATCACGATGCCAACGTCGCGCCGTGGCGCGCCCTCGAAGATCGCGGCGTAGTCATTCGCCAGGTGGACATCCGCGAAGAAGATTGCACGCTGGATATGGACGACTTTCGGCGCAAGATTACGCCTCGCACGAAACTCGTTGCCGTCGGTTACGCCTCGAACGCCGTCGGAACCATAAATCCCGTCCGCGAAATCATTCGCTTCGCCCACAGCGTCGGCGCTCTCGCTTTCATTGATGCCGTGCATTACGCGCCCCACGGCACCATCGACGTGCGTGAACTCGATTGCGATTTTCTGGCCTGCTCACCCTATAAGTTTTTCGGCCCGCACATGGGCTGCATCTACGGCAAACGCGACCTGTTGATGCGTTTTCGCCCATATAAAGTCCGCCCCGCGCCCGAGTATCTGCCCGACCGCTGGGAAAGCGGCACGCAACTACACGAAGGCCTTGCCGGTGTCACCGCCGCAATCGACTACATGGCCGCGCTCGGAAGAAAGTGCGACCCTTCCGCACCAACGCGCCGTGCCGCCCTCGTTTCCGCCCATCGCGCCATGCGCGAACACGAAATGAACCTCGCCGCCGAAATGATTCGCGGCCTGCTCGCCATTCCCGGCCTGCGTTTCTACGGCATTTCTGATCCAGCGCGCTTCGCCGAACGCGTTCCGACCGTCGCTGTGCGCCTCGCCGCTCGCACGCCTCTCGAATGCGCCAAATTTCTCGGCGATCGCGGCATCTTTACTTGGGACGGCAACTACTATGCCCTGAATCTGACCGAGCGCCTCGGCGTGGAGAAAACCGGCGGCCTGCTGCGCATCGGTCTCGTGCATTACAACACCGCCGAAGAAGTTTCGCGCTTGCTGGCCGTTTTGCATGAATTTGCGACTTCAGCCGCGCAGACGCCTTCACATTGATTTTCAGTTCAGAGAGATTGAATGGCACAGCGCCCTAAACCAATCGTGCTCACCGTCCTCGACGGCTGGGGCTACTCGCCCGCCACCAATGGAAATGCTATCGCCCTCGCGCGCAAGCCAATTTACGATGCGCTGATCAAGAAATTCCCCAACGTGCTGATTCACACTTCCGGGCCGTTTGTCGGTCTTCCCGACGAGCAGATGGGCAACAGCGAAGTAGGCCATCTCAACATCGGCGCTGGCCGCATCGTGCAAATGGACATCACGCGCCTCGACGCAAAAATCTCCTCCGGCGAGTTTTTCCGCGAGCCGCTGCTCTTGAAAGCCATGGAGCGTGGCCGCGCCCATCAACTGCACATCATGGGACTGGTCAGCGATGGTGGAGTGCATTCGCACATCAACCATCTTTGCGCGCTGCTCGAAATGGCCCGGCAGAATAATGTCACTCGCGTATTCGTTCACGCTTTCACCGACGGCCGCGATACTCCGCCGAATTCCGGCCTCGGTTTCTTGCAACAACTAGAAAAGAAGATGGCCGAGCTCCGTCTTGGCCAAATCGCCACCGTCAGCGGCCGATACTATGCAATGGATCGCGACAATCGCTGGGAACGCGTCCAACGCGCCTATGACGCCATCGTTCACGGCCGCTCGGAACTGAAATTCTCCGATCCGCTCGCTGCAATTAAGGCCAGCTACGAACGCCTGGTCACCGACGAATTCGTCGTTCCCGCGGTCATCACGCAAACGCCCAGCGAAGGCATTTCATCGTTGCCGCGCGCAACCATTCGTGACGATGATGCCGTGATCTTTTTCAATTTCCGCGCTGACCGCGCCCGCCAGATGACACGTGCTCTCGCCGAACCAGGTTTCAAGGAATTTGCCGACCCCTCGCGCCCCAAAAATCTCTTCTACGTCGGCATGACTCAGTACGAAAAAACCTGGCCCTGGCTGCAATACATTGAGGGGCCGGAAAAACTCGAACACATCCTCGCGCAGGTTTTTGGCGACATGGGCTTCCGCAATCTGCGTTGCGCCGAAACGGAAAAATACGCGCACGTAACCTATTTCTTCAACGGCGGTATCGAAAAAGCCTATCCGGGCGAAGAACGCATCCTTGTTCCGTCGCCCAAAGTCCCGACCTATGACTTGCAGCCGGAAATGTCCGCCGCCGGAATCACCGATGCGGTCGTGAAAGCCATCAACAAAGGCGATTTCGACGCCATCATCATGAATTTCGCCAATGCCGACATGGTCGGTCATACCGGAAAACTCGAAGCCGCCATCAAAGCAGTGGAAACAGTGGACCAATGCCTCGGACGCATCCATCAGGCGCTTGCGCCGCGCGGCGGAGCCTGGATCATTACCGCCGATCACGGCAATGCAGAAACAATGATTGATCCAAAAACGGGCGGCCCACACACGTATCACACTACGAATCCCGTACCATTCATTCTTCTAACTGAAAACGACAAGCTTCGCCTGCGCTCCGGCGGCTCCTTGCGCGATGTCGCTCCCACGATGCTCGGAATACTTGGAATCTCCGCGCCGCCGGAAATGACCGGCCGCGATTTGCGCGTCTCAATGGTTTGATAGAATCTCCTCATCCGCGAATGGATAGAACAACTCCAGCCCAAACCAAGCTCGTCATTTGCATCTGGCACAAATTCACTCTGTGGCAGGCGCCTCGCGAACTCGCCGATAAAATTTCCGCGCGGTGGCCGCAAATGAAAGTCGTCTATCTGCCCAATTACGATCACGTGGCCGACGAAATTCCAGACACAGACATCCTCGTCGGCTTTTCCCTGCGTCCCGAACAATTTTCCCTTGCCAAAAAACTCAAATGGATTCACGCGACGGCTGCGGGCGTCGGCCAGTTGATGTATCCCGCGCTGCGCCAGAGCGGTCTCGACGTCACCAACGCGCGCGGCATTCACTCCGAACCGATGGCCGAACACATTCTCGGAACCATCATCGCCCTCGCACGCCGCTTTCCCGACGCGTTTCGCTTCCAGCAGCAGTCCCATTGGGCTCAGCAGGAAATTTGGGATCTGCGTCCGCGCGAATTGCAGGGCCAAACGCTGCTGATTGTGGGCTTCGGCTCCATTGGCCGCGAACTCGCCCGCCGCGCACAGCCATTGCGCATGCGCATCTGGGGTGTCACTCGTTCGGGTAGTGGCGATGCGGAATTCGCCGAACGCATTTTCCCCGCCTCCGAACTGGAACGCGTGCTGCCGCAGGCCGATTTCGTTGTCCTCGCTGCTCCGGAAACGCCGGAAACACAAAAAATGATCGGCGCGAAAGAGTTCAGCCGCATGAAGCCCTCCGCGTATTTCATCAATGTCGCTCGCGGCACGCTCGTGGACCAAACCGCTCTTACCGCTGCGCTCCAATCGCACAAAATCGCCGGCGCGGCACTCGACGTGACCGAGCATGAGCCTCTGCCACCTGAAGATTCGCTCTGGAAGCTCGAAAATGTTTTCATCACTCCCCACATCAGCGCCGTCACAGATCGCCTGTGGGAGCGTCAGGTAGCCTTGCTGATGGAAAATCTCGAGCGCTGGTTTAGCGGCCGCGAACTGCTGAACCGCGTGGATCTACAGCGTGGCTACTAAGCGGGTCATGCGTTAAACTTCGATTCATTCTTCGCGTAACGCAATCATTGGATCAACGTGAGCGGCCTGCCGTGCCGGCAGATAGCTCGCGCCAAGCGCAATCAGTAAAAGTAAGCCCGAAACGATGGCAAATGTCAGCGGATCGGTCGAAGATACTCCGTAAAGCAATCCCGAAATCACGCGCGTCAGCGACAACGCAGCTATGGTGCCCACGATGAGTCCGGCCATCGCCAGAAGCACTCCTTCTCGTATAACCAGCGCGATCGTATCGCGGCCTTCCGCCCCCAGCGCCATGCGAATTCCAATCTCGCGCCGGCGCTCCGCCACCGATTGCGACAGAACTCCAAAAATTCCAATGCTGCACAATATCAACCCGAGTGCTGCGAATGCGCCCAGCAAAATGGCGCGCAACCGAGGCTGCGAAAGGAATTGCCTCAGCCATTCATCCATCGTGGATACCTCAGGAGGCGCTAGGCTGCTGTCGATGTTCGAGAACGTTTGCAGCAACTCCGGCGTAATCGCCTTCGCATCTTCCGCGCTACGCACGAAGAGTGTTTCCGAGACATTGGCATCCTGCGCAAGCGGCCGATAAACGCAAGGATTCGTGACGTACCCCATTTCCTTGAACACGCTGAAACTCTTCATATTGCCAACCACGCCGACAACTGTCAGCCATGGCGCCGGATCCTCCGGCTTGCCCAGCTTGATGTGCTGTCCAATGGGATTTCCGTGAAAGTACTCTTCCGCGAGCTTCTCGTTTACAATCGCCACCGGCTGCGTGTCTGTCTGATCACGCGAATCGAATGCTCGTCCACGCAGCAATGGAATCTCCATCACCCGAAAATAATTGTCATCCACTACGGCGTCGCCCGACCAATGTGCCGGCGTAGCTCCGCGCGTTGGGCCAGTTTCACCTTCGATGCTCAAAGTGCTGTTTGCGCCCGTTACTATCGGGCCAAACGCAGCTCCTTTGACGCCAGGAATGCCGAGTACATCTTTTTGCATTGTGTCGTAAAAATTGAGCTGCAACTTGCCGCTCGAATACCTCTTCTGCGGCAAATGAATTTCCGCGAGCAGCAAATGCGCAGGCTGAAAACCGAGCGGTGCTTTGGTCATTTGAAACAGGCTTTTGATCAGCAATCCTGCGCCCGCTAGCAGCATCAGCGACAACGCCACTTCGCTTACAATGAACATCCTTGCCGCTCTTTGCCTCGAATTCCCGCCCGCCCTGAGCAACGTATTCACGTCATGGCGCGAAGCCTTCCATGCCGGAAGCAGCCCAAAAATCAGCGCGCTCGTAATCGCCAGCAGCACCGTGAACGCAAGCGTCCGCGAATCGATGGCCAGCATATTTCCCGGTGGAAGATCCGCAAAGTTGCCTGCGTTGATGTACCGAATCACCGCAACCGCAAGCGCAATTCCTAATAGCGACCCGCCGGCCGCCAGCAGCAGGCTTTCCGTCAGCAGTTGACGGATAATTCGCAAACGCGACGATCCTAGCGCCGCGCGCACGGCGAATTCTTTCTGGCGCTCCGCCGCGCGTCCCAGAAACAGCGTGGCGACATTTACGCACGCAATCAGCAGCACAAAACACACCGCGACAAAGAGCACCATCAGACTCGTCCGCAAATTCCTGCCCGTGAGCCATATGAATTCCGATTGCAAATCCAAAACATCCGGCTCCGCCTTTGGCGGGATGGAATTGGGCGGCGCTTCGCTCACGATCCGCGATTGCAACGCAGCAAGCTCCGCTTCCGCTGCCGCGCGCGTCACTCCCGGCTTGAGCAAACCAACCACCCCAACCAGCGAATTCCACGGATGCTGCGCGAAATCGCCCTGCGGCCGAATCAGAGTCCACAGCTGCGTCTCTTTGGGATAAAAAGAAAAATCCTTGGGCATGATGCCAACGACCTTGCACGGCTCGTCGTTGATCGTGAGTATATGTCCGACAATCTCTTGCCCTCCCAGTCGCCCGCGCCAAAAGCCGTCCGAAAGCACCGCTGCGCACGAATCATCGTTATCTTCCGCGGTGAATGCCCGGCCCTCAGCCGCTTGCGCGCCAAGTACCCCGAAGAAATCCTCGCTTACTGGGATTCCGTTTACATTCTCCACTTTCCCGTTCAGCCGAACCGTCGGCGGCACACGCGCCCACGTAATTGCTGCCATTTTTTCGAAGCTCTGGCTATGTTGCGACCATTCCTCAAATTCGCGATAGGTGTTAAACCAAGCGCCGCTTCCATGGTGCGCGGCGTCGCTTTGCCAGATGATCGTGAGCCGTTCCGGATTCTGATACGGCAATGGCTCGAGCAGCACGGCGTTCAAAATACTGAACATCGCGGTATTCGCACCGATCCCAAGCATCAGAGTGAGCAGGACAACCACAGTAAATCCCGGCGATCTGCGCAGCATTCGTAATCCGTAACGCACGTCTTGCAGCAGCGTGTCAATCAGCGCAATCCCGCGTTGCGCTCGATAGGCTTCTTTCGCCTGTTCCATTCCCCCCAGCTTGATAAGCGCCTGCCTCCGCGCCTCGTCCGGCGACATTCCAATCCGCAAGTTGTCCTCGATGTGCATCTGAACATGCGCGTCCATCTCCGCGGCCAGTTCGTCGTCGCGCCCTTCGCGGCGGAATAGCCCTGCGAAACGCGCGCACATTGCGCGAAGCATTTTCATGCCTGCCTCATTCGTACCGCAGCGCCACCATCGGATCCACCTGCATCGCCCGTCGCGCAGGAACATAAGCCGCCAGCAGCGCAACGAGGAGAACCACCACAGCTACGGATGCAAAAATCACCGGATCCGTAGGCTGCACTCCGTATAGCAGCGAAACCATCAATCGCGTCAGCGCAAACGCGGAGAGAAGTCCAACCACCACTCCAATCACAGCAACCTTCGCCGCTTTACCAATCACCAGTTTCCAAACGTCTCCACGCGTAGCTCCCAGCGCAATCCGTACGCCAATCTCATGTGTGCGCTGCGCCATTTGAAAACTGAGCACGCCATAAACGCCGACCAGTGTCAGCGCTAAGGCCAAAGCGCCAAATGTCCCCATGAGCAAAGCAATGAAATTTGGCTGCGCAACCGAAGCCCCGATGAGCTGAGACATCGGTTGGACATCTACGATGCGCTGATTGGGAGAAACATCGGTAATGGCTTTTCGCAACGCATCAGAGATTCCCGCGGGCGCGCTGGTGCGGATGAGCCAGTCCGCGGACTGGTTCATATTCAAGCCTTGAGATGCCGGGACATAGATCATCGCCGGCGCAGGCCTATCGAGTAGCCGTCCCTTTGTATCCGCGACCACACCTATGATTTGCAGCGCAGGCTGCGGCATGTTTATGTACTGGTGTCCCTGATATTCTCCGATGACGACGCGGTCGCCGAGCGGAGTTTGCCCACCCCACCAATCGCGGGCCAGAGTTTCGTTGATGATGGCTACTGGGGCGGACGAGGTGAAATCGGTCTGCTGAAACGCGCGTCCCCGCAGGATCGGGATGCCCATCGTCGAAAAGTAATCGGAACTGATGAGCCGGTATTCAGTTGGGCCGATGCTGTCTTCGGGATGGCTGTCGCGCTGTGCCGGAAGATTGCCCTGGCCGTGCAAGGGAGCAACTGAAATTAGCGCAGCCGATTGAACTCCTGGAATGGCTTTGATCCGCGCAAGGGCCTGTCGTTCAAAGTCCCAAATCTGGGCGTCTGACTCGCTTGAAGCGAACGGCGTATGCATCATGACCAAATGCGCAGGATTGAAGCCAAGGCTGACTTGGTGAAGATTGTAGAGAGTCTTGATTAGCAGGCCGGCGCCCAGCGCGAGCGTAAGCGAAATCGCCACTTCGCCCACGACGAGCGCGTTAAGAACGCCGGCACGAGCGCGGCTCACTCCTGCCACCGTGCGCCCCTCTTTAAGAGTGCTGTTCAAATCGGCCTTGCGCGTTTGAAAAAACGAAGCGAAGCCGAAAATGATGCTTGCCGCAATGGCAATGATCGAAGTGAAGACCAGCACGCGCCAGTCCACACCGATGCGGTCGAGCGCGGGAAGATCCCACGGAATCGCAGCCACAAAAACTCGCAGCGAAACATAAGCTGCCGCAAGCCCTGCTGCTGCTCCGGTGATTCCCAACAGCAACCCTTCGGAGAGGAACTGCTGGAGCAAACGGCGGCGAGTGGCGCCGAGAGCCAGGCGAACGGAGATCTCCTTCTGCCGCGAAGTAGCGCGCGCCAAAAGCAAACTCGCCACGTTGGCGCACGCAATCAGCAGCAGCAGCGCCACCGCACTAAGCAGTATGAGCAGCGTCGTCCGGTAACTGCTGCCGAGATAATCCTGGAACCCCTCAAAGTGCAAAACGCCGGAACCCTGTCGCTGCTCCGCCGGTGCTTGCGCGAAGAATCGCTCACCAATAAGTCGCGCTTCCGCCTGAGCTGCGGAAAACGAAATCCCCGGCCTCAGCCGCGCAATGACGTCCGTATTCAGCCCGATATCGCCGAAATTACCTCCAAAATGCGAAGAAACAAAAAGGTCGGCGGCTTGAACGTATTTAAATCCCGGCGGAAGCACGCCTGTAACGGTGTAGGGGCGGCCATCGAGGATGATTTGGCGCCCGTTGATGTTTGGATCAGACGCAAACGCGTTTCGCCAAAGAAAGTCGCTCAGCACCGCGGCATCCGCGCTGCGCGGTTGTGTGAATTGGCGCCCAAACGGACGACCGATTTGAGGATTCACACCAAGCGTTTCGAAAAATCCATCAGTGATGAGAGCCGCTGCAACCCAGCGCTTTGAAGTTCCCTGTGTCAACTCTCTGTCAGAAACGCCCTGAAATCCCGCGACTGCAGCGAAACTCGTCGCGTGCTCGCGGATAAACGCGAGTTCAGGAACGTTGAGATCGGGAGTGAAATTCTGCTTATCCTGCCAGCCAAAATAGACGATGCGCTCCGGTTGCAGATACGGCAGTGGCCGCAGAACCACGCCATCTAAAACACTAAAAATTGCCGTATTCGCGCCGATGCCCAGCGCCAGCGTCAAAACAGCCACAGCCGTGAATCCCGGGGCCTTGCGCAGCATTCGCAAACCGTAGCGCATGTCTTGCAGCAGCGTATCTATGAACGGAAGCCCTCGTTGCTCGCGATAGTTTTCCTTGGCCTGCTCCATTCCGCCCAGCTTGATGAGCGCCTGCCGTCGCGCTTCAACGGGCGGCATTCCGCGCCGCACATTTTCTTCGACGTGCATCTGCAGGTGCGCATCCATCTCCGCGGCCAAGTCGTTATCGCGCCCGCTCCTGCGAAACAATCCCGCAATACGCGACGCAAGCATCCGAAGTGTTCTCATGACCGCTCTCCCTCTGGCGCAAGAAAACGCGCCAGGATCGCATTCGTCTGTGCCCACTGTTTTTCTTCTCGCGCGATCTGCTTGCGCCCCGCAGGCGTCAGGCGGTAGAACTTTGCTTTGCGATTATTCTCCGACGCGCCCCATTGCGAGCGAACGCAGCCCTCCTGTTCGAGCTTGAGCAGTGCTGGATACAGCGTCCCGTAATTCACCATTAGCTGCTCGCCGCTGGTCTGCTCGATGCGCCGCGCAATCCCGTATCCGTGCTGCGGCCCGAGCACCTCCAGCGTCTTCAAAATCATCAGCGCCAGCGTGCCCTGCTGGACTTCGGTTTTCGCCACCATAAATTTTCTCGCCTCGATTCCGCCTGCGCGCCGCTAGCCTAGGATTTCTCCTATGGGAGTCCCATAGCATCATACCTGTGTCCTATTGGATTGCAATAGGAGAATGAATCTGCGCCGCCGCCGTGGCATTATCCTAATTTTAGCGGGCGGCCTCCGTGGTTTCGCCTCCGCGCATGCCATTGCGTTATTATGGAAGCGCCGCATTATTCAGCTCTCTTGGAGAAATGAAAAGGGGATTGCCTTAACCATGAGCCGTCGTGAGGTTTACATCGTCAGCGCCGTGCGCACGCCCATCGGAAAATTCGGAGGAGCGCTCGCGGAGTTTACCGCTCCTGACCTCGGCGTCATCGCCGTGCGCGCCGCTCTCGAACGCGCTTTCGGCCTGCCGCTCCCGCCCGAACGCCAGCCCGGCGAAGGCGCCGCCGTCGAAGAAACCATCCGCCAGGCAACTCACGCCGGAAAAGGAGCCAGTTCCAACCGCGCTTGGCACGTCGACGAACTCATTTTCGGCAACGCTCGTCCCGCTGGCGTTGGACCAAATCCCGCTCGCCAAATTTCCTGGCGCGTTGGCCTCGGCGACACCGTGCCCGCATTCACGGTGAATATGGCTTGCGCTTCGGGACTCCGCGCCATCCTCCTTGGCTGGCAAGAAATCCTCACCGGTGCTGCCGAAATCGTCGTGGCCGGCGGGGCCGAATCCATGTCCCGCGTGCCCTATCTCGTCGAAGCGCGATGGGGTGTGAAGATGGGAAATCAGCCGCTCGTTGACGCCATGTATCGCGACGGCTTCGTGTGCCCCATTTCGAAAATGATCATGGGAGAGACCGCCGATCTCCTCGCGGAAAAGTACAAAATCTCGCGCGACGAGCAGGACCAGTTCGCGATCGAAAGCCATCGCCGCGCCGCCCGAGCGCAGCAGGAATGCCGCTTCAGTCGCGAGACCGTTCCCGTTGAAATCAAAGACAAAAAGGGCAATGTGACTCGTTTTGAAAAAGACGAGCACGTGCGCCCCGACGTCACCCTCGAAAAACTGGCCAAGCTTCCGCCGGTTTTCAGCAAAACCGGCACGGTTTCCGCGGGAAACGCCAGCGGCATTACCGACGGCGCAGCCGCGGTGGTGCTTGCCAGCGCAGAAAAAGTTCGCGAGCTTAACTTGAAACCTCTGGCGCGCATTGTTGATGCTACCGTTTCAGCGATCGATCCGCGCATCATGGGCATTTCCCCCGTTCCCGCCGTCCGCAAATTGCTCGCGAAAACCGGTACAAAGCTCGATGACTTTTCCGCCATTGAATTGAACGAAGCCTTCGCCGCTCAAGTGCTCGCCTGCGACCGCGATCTTCATTTCCCGCGCGAAAAGCTCAATCCAAATGGCGGCGCAATCGCCCTCGGGCATCCCATCGCATGTACCGGCGCGCGCATCACCACGACGCTAATCCACGAATTGCCAGGTCCCGCGAGCTCTCAAAATTCCACGCCAAAGCGCGGCCTCGCCACGCTCTGTGTTTCGGGGGGTTTAGGTGTTGCGATGGAAATTGAGGGAGTCTGAAATCTGAGTGAGACCGTTGTTGCCGCGAATTAGCTACCCCAATGCCGTCAGCGCTGGTTCTTTGATTGAAGGACCCGGCAGCCGTCGCGTCGCTGGCTTGCGCGGTTTGTGCGTCTTGGACCATTCCGCCAGGTTTTGCCGTATCTGCTCGGCATGATGCGGAATGTGCGAGGCTTGCTTCTCAATCCATTGCTCCAAGGTCATTCGGCCGTCTTTGGGCAGCTTCATCGTGTGATACCACACCGAATCCGGCAGGAATCGCAGCAAATGGTGCGTCATCCTGCGCAGCCGCGTAATCAGCGCAATCGCATCCCGCGTGCTCTGATGAAAATAGCCCAGCGAACTGGCCCAGCTCGACGCGCTGTACTCGACTGAATCGGATCCCGGCTCCACAATGAATTGCCGGCTCCGCACGTAGCAATTCGCCTCGCTGTCCGCCAAATGCAAAATGATCTCGTGAATGCTCCACCGGTCCGGCGTGGGCCTATACATCCACATTTTCTTGGGACACCCGCGCAACGCATCCCCCAGCAGAGCTGGCCCTCGTCCGAAGAGCTCGATGTGCTGCTGTCTGGTGTGATGCATAACGTCTCCCTTTGCTCGGTATAGTTTTCTTAGACGCGGAAATCGCAATTCGGTTGCCGCGCGCTTGGATAAAAAATTCAAATATCTTCTGTAAACCGTGCGTGTTACGAACTGTTCGCTTATGGGAATCGGGGGATTTGTTCACATCTGGCATTCGCAAGTCCGGAAATGGACACCTGAACAGCCCGAAGGTGTATCGGCTCGGCCAAACAGCCTTTACACAAAGGCTTAAGAAGAAGTTCGCATCTCTCGCCCAGAGCGTTCGGCTGAAAAGCGCCCCAAACAGTACTCTCGCAAATAGCCTACGAGATACAGCGAACCGGCAATCAAAATCACATCTTCCGCAGCAGCTGCCGACAACGCCCGCGCAGCTGCTTCCTGCGGATGCGGCAGTACCTCATATTGCTGCGCCAGATGCGAAGTCATTTCCGCGAGCAGCTCCGCCGAAATCGCCCGCGAATTCTGCGGCTCCGTGAAAAACACCTTATGCACTTGTGGAAAGAGCAGTCCGGCAATTTCGTCCACGGACTTGTCGCGCACTGTGCCAAAAATCAGCCAAATCCTTCTTCCGGCGAGCTCATCTTTCAAAAATGACGCCAGTTCGCGCGCCGCCGCCGGATTGTGCGCTCCATCCAGCAAAATCGTCGGATTCTGCGCCAATCTCTCGAGCCGTCCCGGCCACCGTGCTTCGCGAATGCCGCGCTCGATTGCCTCGTTGCTGACGGGAAACCCGCGCTGCCCCAAAAGAATACCCGCCGTCGCCACCGCCAGCCCGTTTCGTATCTGAACTCGTCCGCGAAGCGGAATCTCCAATCTCCACCGCGTCCCAGTCAATGTTTCGCTTGCCTCAACGAGATAGCAGCCATCCTGCGAACTAGCCTTCTCAATTGTCCAGGTACCGTCGATCTCCACCACACGCGCGCCCACAACCTCAGCGCGCCGCGCAATCACTTCTCGCGCCTCCGGGTGTTCCGCCGCGACAACCACCCACGCTCCCGGCTTGATGATCCCCGCTTTTTCCGACGCAATCTGCGCAATCGAATGTCCGAGAAAATCTTCATGGTCCAAGCCAATTTGCGTGATTACCGCCACCTCTGGCGAAACGATGTTCGTCGAATCCAGCCTTCCTCCCATTCCGACTTCATAAACCGCAAAATTAACTCTCCGCCTCGCAAACGCCTCAAATGCCATCGCCGTCACGCACTCAAAAAATGTCGGATGCGCGGCCAGTTCGCCATTCGCCAGCAAACTCTCTATTTTTTCGTGGACACGGCTGAATCCCGCCGCGAATTCCCCATCTGAGATCGGCTGACCGTCAAATGCGATCCGCTCATTGATGCGTTGCAGGTGCGGCGAAGTGAATAATCCGGTGGAGAGCCCCGAAGCTCGCAGAATGGATTCCAGCATCGCTGCCGTCGAACCCTTTCCATTTGTTCCGGCAACGTGCGCGCAAGGAATCGCGCGATGCGGAGATCCCAGCGCCCCCGCCAGCACGCGTATATTTTCCAGATCGAATTTCTGGACGCTCGCCTGCCTCGGAGAAGCCAGTTCCTTCCCCAGCGAAAGCAGGAACGCCACAGATTGTTCGTAGTTCATTTCAGGCGATGAAGAAATCCAGCGCGCGGCTGATGTAGTTCTTCATTTCTTTGCGTGGCACAATGGCATCCAGAAAACCGTGCTCCAGCAGAAACTCCGCTCGTTGAAATCCTTCCGGCAACTTCTGTCGAATGGTCTGTTCAATCACGCGTGGCCCCGCAAAACCAATCAGCGCGCCCGGTTCGGCGATGTTCAAATCACCGAGCATCGCAAAGCTCGCGGTAACTCCGCCCGTCGTGGGATCAGTGAGCACCGAAACGTATGGCACGCGCGCTTCGTCCAGCCGCGCCAGCGCCGCCGACACTTTCGCCAGTTGCATCAGGCTCACCACGCCCTCTTGCATGCGCGCCCCGCCCGAGCACGAGACGATCACCAGCGGCGATTTGCGTTCCGTCGCGCGTTCTGCCGCGCGCGTCACTTTCTCCCCGACCACTGCTCCCATCGATCCGCCCGCGAACGCAAATTCCATCGCACAGCAAATCACCGCTCGCCCGTTCAGCTTCCCTTCCGCGGTGATAATCGCGTCGCACATTCCCAATCGGTCCTGCGTCTCCCGCAGCCGCTGCGAATACGGCTTGGTGTCCACAAATTTCAGCGGGTCCGTCGACGCCAGCTCTGCGTCGCGCTCCTTCCATTCTGCGTCATCCAGCAAAAGCTCCAGCCGCCGTTTGGCACCCAAACGAAAATGCTTGTCGCATTTCGGGCAAACTTCCCAGTTCGCCTCCAGATCTTTTTTCCAAATGATGGCCCGGCAATTCTCGCACTTGCTCCACAAGCCTTCCGTCTTCACCCGGCGCTCTTCGCTGGGCGGCGTCTCCGTCGGTTTATTTTCTTTTTTGAACCAGGCCATGCCTCAGATTCCTCGGCTCAGTAATCAATTCCGCGCTGTGCCAGAATTCCTTTCGTGTACGGATGCTTCACTTCCCGCATCTCCGTCACCAGATCAGCCATCTCCACGAGCTTCGGATGCGCGTTTCGACCCGTGCAGATCACGTGCACATTCTCCGGACGCTTCGCCAAAGCCTCCGCCACCTTCTCACCATCCAGAATCTTGTAGCTGATTACGTAATTGATTTCGTCAAGTATCACCAGATCGTATTTGCCGCTGTAAATTTGCTCGCGTCCAAACTCCCAGCATTCCTCGCAAAGTTTTACGTCCTCTGGATCCGTTTCCGCGCCGCCAATTTTGATGAATCCGCGGCCCATTGGCCGGATTTCGAATTTGTCATCGCCTAGCATTTTCGCGGCGTCGAGTTCACCGTAATGCCACGAGCCCTTGATGAACTGCACCATCAGCACGCGCAATCCTTGACCCACCGCGCGAAACGCAGTCCCCAACGCGCACGTCGTTTTGCCTTTTCCCGGGCCCGTGTAAACGATCAGCAGCCCTTTGCCTTCCGGCATTTTTTCTCCGCAATCAGTTCAATTCCGCGTGCCCATCGTCCGCGAAAATCAGGAAAGGCCAAGGCTCGACTGCACCGACTCAGCCGCCTTCACAACGCTCGAACGTGCTCCCGCCGACATTTCCCGCTGCGCGCCCGCTTCGCGCAGCACGAGCCAAATCCCCGGCCGATGGATCGACTTATCTTCACAAATCGCGCCGGTGAGTTGCACGATTTCCAGTCCGCTGCCGTTCAATTCGTGTTCCAGCATCGCGCGCGCGTCATCGAGCAGATCCCTAAATCCTTGCGAAGCCAAAATCGGATCCACGTCGCGCGGCGTCTCCGCTTCCACTTCGAAAAGATCATAGTCCGGCAGCAATTTCGTAATCATGAACTCCACAGAGACCGTAGGCTCGCGGCTGTCGTAACTGATCTTCGCGTTCATTCCTCCTATATCCTCGCAGAACTCCTCGAATTTCGCTATTTGGGATAGGGATGCCCCGCGAGTATCGCAAACGCGCGATAAATCTGCTCCAGCAGCACCACACGGGCCAGCTCATGCGGCATCGTCAGCCGCGAAAGCGAAATTCCGACTCCTTTGTTTCCCCTCAGCTCGTCGGGGAAACCCTCTGCGGCTCCGCAAAAAAACACCAGCTCGCGCGTACCGCCGTCCCGCAGCTTACCAATCCAGCTCGCGAATTCCTGCGATGTAAACTCTTTTCCGCTCGCGTCCAGAAAAACGGACGTCGCATTCGCAGACATTTTGAATTTGCGCAGCGCCGCGGCGCTCCCATCGCGCAATTCGCTCACTTCAACTTCGGCGTAATTCTGAATGCGCTTCAGGTACTCTTCCGCCAGCGCCCGCATTTCCGCATTGCGCGTGCGGCCGAGCATCACCACGCGAATCTTCAAGCTCATAACGAAACGCGCGCGCTCCGCATCTCAAATCAATTCATATTTCTTGCGTTTTTCGAGCAAGGTCTTCCGGCTGATGCCCAGGACTTCCGCGGCGCGCGCAATCTTGTAATGCGTAGCTTCCAGCGTCTCTCGAATCGCGTCTTTTTCAATTTCTTCGAGCGAACGCAGCCCGTCCCCCATCCCTTTCGTACTTTTTTTCAAGTTCGAAGGAAAATCTTCACGCTGCAGCGTCTGTTTCTTCCCAAAAATTAGCGCGTGCTCCACGGCATTCTTCAGTTCGCGAACGTTGCCCGGCCACGCATACTTCTCCAGCGCCTTCATCGCACTGCTTTCGATTTTCGCATCAGGCCGCCCGTGTACGGGAGCAAGCCGCTTCACAAAGTGCTCGGCCAAAACGGGGATGTCTTTGGGACGTTCTCTCAGTGCCGGCACAGCAATCTTCAGCACATTCAAGCGAAAATACAAATCCTCGCGGAAGTAGCCCGCCTTCACCGCATGTTCGAGATCCGCATTCGTCAGTGCAATCAGCCGCGCTTCCATCGTAAGCGTTTCGCTGCCGCCCAGACGTTCGAATCTTTTTTCCTCGAGCACGCGCAAAAGTTTCGCCTGAATCGCCGGTGCCAGCGCGGCAACTTCATCAAGCACAATCGTGCCATCCTGCGCCAGTTCCATCCGTCCGCGCTTGCGCGCCTCGGCGCCTGTGAACGCGCCCTTTTCATGCCCAAAAAGTTCCGATTCTACAAGTTCCTGCGGCAGGCTCGCGCAATCAATCTTCAAAAAAGGCGCGTCGCGTCGCGTTCCCGATTCGTGAATCCATCGCGCCAGCTGATCTTTTCCCGTGCCGCTCTCGCCGGTGATTAAAACCGTCGTCCCCCTGCTCGCAACTTTCGACGCAATCTCCAGCGTGCGCTGGGAAGCGGGATCTTCCGCAATCCACTCCGCTCGCTGCTCATTCATCGCCGGTACCTGTTGCGGAACTGCGGTGCGGCTCAGGAATGTCCACGCGTTTCGCGGCGCGCCACAATCGCTCGATGTCGTAAAACTGCCGTGCCTTCTCGCTGAAAACGTGAATCACAAATCGCCCGTAATCCAGCAGCAGCCATTCCGTTCCTGTGCGCCCTTCGCGCCGTGGTGCGCGAAAACCATCCTCGCGCAATTTTTCTTCAATCGCGTCACCGATCGCTTCAATCTGTCGCGCGCTTTCCGCCGAGCAGATCAAAAAATGTTCCGCGAACGCGCCAAGCCCTTCGAGCGAGAGCGCCGTAATAGCGCTTGCCTTCTTGTCCTGCGCGGCCTCAATGGCCAGTCGTATCGGCTTGGGTAAGGATTCCGGAATCAACGGTAAAGCGCCTGTTTACGAATGTATTCTTCCACTGCCACGGGCACAAGCCCGCGAATCGCCAGCCCGCGTTTGCAGCGCCGCCGAATCTCCGTAGACGAAATCCGGTTGGCCACCGTGGTCAGCAAATGCACCGTGGATTTTCGCAACGCCAGCGACTTCGCGCCATCGGATGATTTTTCCCCGAGCATCTCTTCAGGAATCGCTCCTCGCAGCGCCTCGATGCGCACGCCGGGACGGTTCGCGATGATGAAGTCGCACGAGTCCAGCAGTTCGCGAGACTGTTTCCACGTGCCAATCTCCAAAAACGAATCCGCGCCCGCCATAAAATAGATGCTCTGCCGCGGATGCTTGCGTCGAAACCGCTCCACCGTATCCACCGAATAAAACGCCTGCGCATCCGACGATTCGAGCGGCGCTTCCTCCAGCGAAAGCACAAAATGTTTTTTCTTCCAGCAGGCCAGCGCCACCATCGCGTAGCGGTCCCAGAATGGCGCAAGCTCTTGCCGATTTTTGTGCGGTGGACGCGACGACGGCACAAAATAAATCTGCCGCAGCCCAAAACGCCGCGCCGCTGCTTCCGCCACCGCGATGTGCCCGGAGTGAATCGGATCGAACGTGCCGCCAAATATCGCAATCGCGCTCGGCAGCTTCTCGCCGCGCTTGCTCAACTTTGCTTCCCCTGCAACGCCGCACGATTACTGCGAATCCCCGCCGTCTCGCTTTTCTCCGCACTCGCTTCTGAACTTGCTCTCTCTCCTGCCGGAATTTTCTCCAGCGCATCCGCAATCGCGCGCACTAGCGGCTGAATTCCTTCTCCGCTCGCCGACGAAACCGCAAAAAACGGAAACCCCTGCTCGCCCGCAAATTTTCGCAGCGCTTCCAGCCGCTCGCGCGTTGTGGTCGCATCCAGCTTCGTCGCCACCACAAAAATCGGCTTCTGCACCAGCGATGCGCTGAACGCGCGCAGCTCCCCCTGCACCACTTGGAAATCGTGCACCGGATCGCGGTCGCTCGCGTCGCTCGTATCCACCAAATGCGCGATCAAACGCGTCCGCTCAATGTGCCGCAAAAAACGAATCCCTAGCCCCGCCCCTTCGTGCGCGCCCTCAATCAAACCCGGCAAGTCCGCCACCACAAAAGTCCGTCCCGTTCCCGGCGCCGCATCCGGGTCCGCCGAAACCACTCCCAGGTGCGGCTCCAGCGTCGTAAACGGATAATCCGCGATTTTCGGACGCGCCGCCGAGATCCGCGAAATGAACGTGGACTTCCCCGCATTCGGCAGTCCCACCAAACCCACATCCGCCAGCAGACGCAGCTCCAAACGCAAATGCCGCTCCTGCCCCGGCTGGCCGTCCTCGTGCTCGCGCGGAGCCTGATGCCACGGCTTCGTGAAATGCGAATTGCCGCGCCCGCCGCGTCCTCCGCGCGCCGCTTGAAACTGTTCCCCCGCTGCCGTGAAATCGAACAGTTGCTCGCCCGTGTCCTCGTCGAAGACCACCGTCCCCACCGGAACCTTCAATACCGTTTGCACGCCAGAACGCCCGTGGCAGTTCGAGCCTTCGCCGTGGCGGCCGCGCTCCGCGCGAAATTCCCGGTTGTACCGGTAGCGCAGCAGGGTGTTGTCGTGCTCGGTGGATTCCAGAATGACGTCGCCGCCATCGCCACCGTCGCCGCCGGACGGGCCGCCACGCGGGACATACTTCTCCCGCCGGAACGCCATGCAGCCGTTGCCGCCGTCGCCGCCTTTTACCAGGATTTTTGCTTCGTCAACAAACACACCTGCACCTCGCAAGCTCTGAGGGAAAGAATACGATACCGTTTGGCAGAAATCACAGCGGAAAGCAGCGGCGCGTCAGTTTGAGTTTTCGCGGCCGCGATGCAAAGAATCAAAATTTAATTGGCCGAAAGCAGAGCACAAATTCGCGCGAAATTAATCGCTGGCTGCAGCGCTCGCGGGCGCCGCGGAGGCGGCGTCCTCCAGCGGAAGCACGCTGATGAAGCGGCCCTTCTGGCCTTTGTCCTCGAACTGCACCACACCAGTGATGCGCGCGAAAAGCGAATCGTCCTTCGCGCGGCTCACATTTCTTCCGGCCTTGTAACGCGTGCCGCGCTGGCGCACCAGAATGCTGCCGCCGGTGACCACCTGGCCTCCAAAGCGCTTGATGCCGAGCCGCTGTCCGTGCGAATCGCGCCCGTTTACCGAAGAACCGCCGCCTTTTTTGTGTGCCATTCGAAAATCCTCAATCCAATTTGATGTCGCTGACTTCCACCGCGGTGAACGCCTGGCGATGCCCGCGCGTGATTTTGTACTGCCCGCCGCGCTTGTACTTCAGGACGAGACTCTTGTTGCCGCGTCCATGCGAAACGATTTTGCCGGTCACTTTGGCTTTCCCCGCCGACGCACCGGCCACGATTTTCTTGCCGTCATCGTGGACCGCCAACACCTGATCGAACGTCACTTTGCCGCCGACTTTTCCGTCGAGCTTTTCGACGCGAACCGTCTCTCCCGGCGCGACGCGATACTGCTTACCCCCACTGCGAATCACGGCGTACATGAACCCTCCAAAGCGTTTGCGGAAACATTGATTATACGGGCGCTTCAGTTCAGTGACAAGTGCCCAGTGACGAGCAGCCAAGGCCCCCCGACTAAGCTAGTTCCTAACGACCCCTTTTGGAGGAACTGTGAAGAAAATGGTGAGTTGCTCAGTGGCCAGCGTTCAGTGGGCTGGCGGCCTCTCTTTCTCGCTTATTGTTACCTTGGGTCGAAGTGCGTTTGACTGTCGATTAGAACTGGGATTCTTATTGAAGACAAAGAGCTTAGGTCAAGTTCTAATTTTTCATAGGTGGCAAAGCCTGTCGATTAGAATGTCCCTCCGCCCTCTATTTTTCAACGAGTTCCGTATCCTCCGCGACTAGAACCTTCACAACGGCCATCCTTCCTTCGTCACGATCTTCGAAAAGTGGCCTTTTGACCTCCTAAAAGACAAAAGCCGCCAAGAAGGCGGCTTACATTCCCTCGCACGAAACTGCCCGGCCGATCTTCCAGCCGAAACACCTGTATACTTGATAGTTAACTAAAAGTCAAGGAAAAAGAGGGCATGATCTATGCCTTCTCGCCTGAGGGCGTTGACTCAGCTCCCGGCGGTTCGCGGAAAGGATCCATCGGGATCGGCGCGTACTCAACGTTGAGGATCTCGAGAGACTCGGTCTTCGCCGGCGCGCGCAGGAACACCCGATCGCCTGGGCTGGACTTCATTAGAGCATTGGCGAGAGGCGAGCGCCAGCTGATGTAGCTGCGGTCGAGATCCACCTCGTCGATGCCGACAATCGAGACGACATGTTCGAGGCCGACGGCATCCTTGTAGGTCACGGTGGCGCCGAAGAAGACGCGCGAAGCGACGGATCGCGGTCGTGGAGCGGCGGGATCGACGACCACGGCCGCATCAATGCGCTGCGTGAGAAAGCGAATTCGCGAATCGATCTGCCGTAGCCGTCGTTTGCCGTAAAGGTAGTCGGCATTTTCACTGCGATCGCCGTTACTGGCAGCCCACGAGACGACCTGCACCACGGCGGGCCGCTCGCGACTCAGCAGGAATCGGTGCTCGTCTTTCAGCCGCTGCAAGCCGGCAGGCGTGATGTAGTTCTTGGGCTTCGGCCCCGCTTCCTCGCGCACCGGTTCTCGGAGCGGCCGCTTTGTTCGGATTTGCCGATCTGCCATGGATCGTGTGGTTGTCGGTGATTCCCGATGATTTCTCACGTGAACGTGACGCACGCGGGCTAGCCGGTCGACGATGATACATCGGACTCGGCTTTAGTGCCCTCGGCAAACGCGTATACGCCCGCAGGATGATGGGCGCCGTCCAGCCGAAAGCGGTACGGGCTTCCACGTGAGATTATAGGGATAAGCCTGATTGGCCGCCTCCCCGAAAAGCCGCCAACTGGGGACGTGACGCCCCACAACTCTTCGCCTGCAAACTGCCTGATTGTAATTGGCGCGTCCGCGGGTGGTGTAGACGCGCTGAAGACGCTGTTCAGCGCGTTGCCCGCGGATCTCTCCGCAGCGATATGCGTGGTGCTGCACCTCAATCCGCTCAGTACGAGCATGCTGCCGGAAATACTGCAACGGTTGACGCCATTTCCGGTAAGGCATCCGAACAGCGGTGAACGTTTACAAGCAGGGGTCGTGTATGTTGCCCCGCCGAACCGGCATTTGGTGGTGGAGGATGGAACTGTTCAACTCACCACGGCTCCGCGGGAAAACAGGCACCGTCCGGCGGTAGATCCGCTGTTTCGCTCGGCTGCGCTCTTTTATGGACCGAAAGCTATCGGCGTCATCCTATCGGGGTCGCTGGATGACGGCACGGCGGGGCTTTGGGAAATCAAGAACCGGGGCGGAATCGCGGTGGTTCAGGATCCAGTAGAAGCGTTGCATCCGGGCATGCCGCGCAGCGCTCTGGCCAATGTAGCTGTGGACCACGTGGTTCCGCTTTCGCAAATGGGCGAATTGCTGGCGTCGTTGTGCGATTCGGAGGTACGCGATGGAAAGTAGCAAGACTTCTCTGACCTGCCCCGACTGCGGGGGGGCACTGGAAAAGCTGAAAAGCGGGAATATCCTTCAATACCGCTGCCGCGTGGGGCACGCGTACTCGGCGGATTCAGCGCGCACGGCACACACAGCGCGCGAGGAAAACACACTGTGGTCTGCGATTGTCCTGTTGCAGGAAGGCGCGGAAATCGCTCTGGAGGCCGCCGCAACGAAAAAAGGCGAGGCCGCTCAGCAGCTTCGCAAGGAAGCGCAAGCAAAGCGCGAGCTGGCGGAACG
>DAIRCW010000020.1:25500-25737 GCA_036796475.1 Candidatus Acidiferrales bacterium
CGCTGTGCCATTCGGAGGTACACGATGGAAAGTAGCAAGACGTCTCTCACCTGACTCGGCGTTGCGTTTCCTGGACACATCGAAAGTCGGAGAGCCGCTCAAGAAGAACCTTGAAGAGAAGCTCGAGCATTTGCAGAAGCTGCTGGATGAGGTCAAGAAAAAGCGATCAGCTAACGCGCGCGCCCTTTGAACCAGGTTCCATTGCTGAGCGCCGGTAGAGCGGGTGGCTAAGGGCCC
>DAIRCW010000021.1:0-25456 GCA_036796475.1 Candidatus Acidiferrales bacterium
GCAATAGCGGGCCGCTGCCCGAAGCGATTGGTAAAGCCATTAAGGAAAATGATCTTGTCGCGGTGTCTGTGCTGAGCGGCAATCGCAATTTCGAAGGACGCATCAATTCGCTGTGCCGCGCGAATTATCTGGCGTCACCGCCGCTGGTCGTGGCGTACGCGCTCGCCGGGCGCATGGACTTCGACATGGAAAAAGAGGCGCTGGGCACGGACAAGAATGGCAAGCCCGTGTACTTGCGCGAAATTTGGCCGACGCCGCGGGAAGTAGAAACGATTATGCGCTCCGCGGTGACTACTGAGATGTTCCATAAAAGATACGCTGACGTGTTCACCGGTGATAATCGCTGGCGCGCGCTGCCAGTGCCGAAGGGCGATTTGTACGCGTGGGACGCGAAGTCCACGTACATCAAGCTTCCGCCATTTTTCGAGGGCATGCCGGCGAAGCCTCCCGCTTTGCAGGATTTGAAAGGATTGCGCCTGCTGGCTCTCCTGGGCGGCAGCGTAACAACGGACCACATTTCACCGGCGGGCTCGATTCCGGCGGACAGTCCCGCGGGGAAATATTTAATTGCGAGCGGCGTGCAGGCCAAGGATTTCAATTCCTACGGCGCGCGGCGCGGCAACCACGAAGTGATGATGCGCGGCACGTTCGCGAATATCCGGCTGCGCAATCAGCTCGCTCCGGGAACGGAAGGCGGGTGGACGTTGCATCAGCCAAGCGGAGAAAAAATGACGATTTTTGACGCGGCGGAGCGCTACCGCAAAGAAAATGTGCCGCTGCTGGTGATTGCCGGACAGGAATACGGCGCAGGCTCATCGCGCGACTGGGCGGCGAAAGGCACACTGCTGCTCGGCGTGCGCGCAGTGCTGGCGGAGAGTTTTGAACGCATTCACCGCAGCAATTTGATTGGCATGGGCGTGCTGCCGCTGGAATTTCAGAATGGCGATAGCGCGAAGTCGCTGGGACTAACGGGCAAAGAGACGTTCGCGATTGACGGATTGGCGAAAGATTTCAAGCCGCGCAAAGCGCTGCGCATCACGGCGCGCGATGGATCAGGCAAGGAGCGCAGCTTCAGCGCGATTGCGCGCATTGACACGCCGGTCGAGGCTGCGTACTACCAGCACGGCGGAATTTTGCATTACGTGCTGCGGCAGATGTCCTAGCGCGGCGCTTTCGTCCACCAATCCCGCGAGGATTACTTCAGTTTCGACAAATCGAACTTTGCTTCGACATGCTGACCATCGGGGGATGACGCAACAACGGTGAGCATTCCTGAGGAAACCTGCTCCGCGCTGAAATCCAACTGGAGATCCGTATAGCGTGCAAAGCCCTTTGCTGCATGGTAAGCGATCAACCGTTTCTCGCTGACTACGAGAGGCCGCCCCTGAGACACAGTAATAGGGAATTGCTTCCAGGTGTCCTTTTGCGAATCCTGCATGGGTTCTAGCTGGTTTGTGGTCGGCCGGTAAACGCGAACGATGACAATTACCGGAAGCTTGGCGCCATCGAACTTCTGCACGGCATCGAACTCGCTCTGAGTCGACATGTTGTCTTTCCCCGCATACACAACCTGGGCGTAGGGCGTCCGCACCTCAATCCAACCAATATAAGGACCTTTCGGCGGAGTCGGGAACGTCCGGACGTACTTGGATAGAAAAATTCCGACCGGCTCATCGCTGTGCCGTCCAAACTCAAAGGCTTCGCGGATCGTCTCGGAATCCAGGCGTGCGTAATAGGGCTGTGCGATGAGCGGGGCGCAAAGACACAGAGCCAAGCAAAACGCCAGGCACTTGGACATCTTTGCAAAAGACTTCATTTTAATGTCTCGATGCGAACTGCTACTGCGGATTCACAGTGACGGATCCCGTGTTGAGGGAAATTCCTCCACCTGGTCCGGGATTGTTTACGTTGATCACGACCGAGACAGCGTTGCCAAGCTTGATGGGCGGCGGGTTGCCGTTGTTACTGCACCCGCCGATAAATGACAGCAGCAAAATCATCGCTGCTGTCGCACCCAATACGGCGCGGCGTTTACGCGGAAGGGCGAGAAACAGTGCGATTCCGAGAAGCGCCGCGCAAGCCGCTGCAAGGAACCACGGTAAGGCGGGTTCGCGCGGTCCACGCGTCGGAGCACCAATGGGAGTAATGTTGCCAAGTGTGGCTGTGAGGAGGCCTGCAGGAACTGTCACCGTGAACGTGCACGGCGGGACTGCATTGGTGCAACTAACTGAGCCATTGTTTTGGGATATGGTCGTGCTCACTCCCTGATTCGGGCCAGATGAAGGCGTCCAGACTACCTCAGAATTTGAAACAAAATTCGCTCCAGTAATAGTGAGCGTTGCATTCGCTCCCGCAGTGACGGAGCCAGGATTGACTCCGCTGATTGATGGCACAGGGCCTTCGATACTAAAGTTCAGCGAATTGTTGGCGCCGGTGACGCTCACGGCTACTTCTCCGGCGCTGGCCAGCGCAGAGGCCGGGACATTCACAGTGATTTGCGTGGCGCTTGCGGCAGTTGGCGTCAATTGCACGCCAGAACCGAAATTCACCGTCGGGCTGGCCGCGAAGCCAAAGCCCGTCAGCGTCATGGTGACGCCGCCGGAGCCTGCCGAGGCGCTCGCCGGGGAAATGCCGGTAAGCGCGGAGGTAATGCCCGCCGCAAACGGCAACTGCAAATCCCAGACGCCGCGTCCGTGCGTGCCCACTTGCAGGATGCGCGCGGTTTCGTTCAACTTGAGCGAAGTGCATTCCACGTGAGGTAGCCCGCTTTGGAGCAGCAACCAGGAGGTGCCGCCGTTGCTCGTGGCGAAGACGCCGACGTCCGTTGCGACGTAAAGCGTGTTATTGGTCACATCGTCGGGATCCACGACCACATCGTTTACCGGCGTGTTCGGCAGGTTCCCGCTGATGTCCGTCCAGCTTGTGCCGCCATTCGTGGTTTCAAAAATATGGCCAAGATTATCGCCATTAAAACCGGAGAAGCCCGAGAAAGCAGCAAAAGCCGTATTCGGCGCGGCGGGACTGGCAATAACTTGCGTCACAACGCGTCCGGGCGTGCTCGCGTTATCAATTTCCGTGAACGTTGGCGCGACAGAATTCAGGTTGTTGGAGACCCAAATTGCGCCGACGTCCGTTCCCACGTAAACCGTGTTTGACGAACTTGGCGCAACAGCCACGCTGGTGATTACGCACCCGCCACCCGAGCAGTTCTGGTTCGATGTAAAGCCCGTCAAGTCGGGCGAGATAACATTCCAGGAAATGCCGCCATTCGTCGATTGCCACACGCGGTATGTTCCGAAGTAAAGATTTTGCGGATTCGTGGGATCGAGCACGAGCGGCGGAATGAAATTCTGGTTGTCGGTATCCATGGCCTGGTTTTCCAAGCCAATCCAGTTCTGGTCACCGGGGCCGGGGACGCCGTCGAACTGATTCTTGTTTACCTCGAAATTGCCGATAGCCGCGCAAGCGGCGTAAACCGTGCTGGGAATTTGCGGATCAATGGCCGTCCAACCGCCATCGCCGCATGCGCCAGTGTCGTCCCAGTTCAAGCTGCCAGTGAACATCTGCGTGCCATTGTCCTGCGAGCCGGCAAAGGCAACCTGCGGATTCGACGGATGAATCGAGCTGCCCGGATAGAATTGCGTCAGGTTTAGCGTGGTGTTCAAGTCAGACCAGTGCTGCGACCCGGCTGTACCGCTGATAGCGTCGGATGAGGACCAAATCCCACCGTCATTGCCCGTATAAAGGCTGCCGTTGGCACTAAACGCGAAGGCGTGGGTATCCACGTGAATGAATGACCCGCTCGAATTGTCGCAGGACACATCAAACCAAGATTGGCCTCCATCCGTCGAGCGAATCACGGTTGAAATACCTTGATTGGCGCCGAAGATTCCGCAGGGCGCAGTGGAATTTCCGTCCGCCGCAGGTCCGCCGCCGAGGAAAATCAAATTTGGATCGCTGGGGCTGATGCCGATGGACATGTCATAAAAGCATTGCTGATCGCAGAATGGTGGAACGTTCGTGACCTGTGAGAAATTGGTGCCGCCGTCGGTGCTCTTGAAAAGCCCAAGCAAGCTGCTGGAGCTGTTGGTTATGTTCGCGATGGACACGAGCAATTCGCCCGGTTGGCCGGCTTGGGCCGGTGGACCGACGGCGATGGTGATGCGCCCAAAGTTCGCAGGCCCGCCGACTGGTCCGGTGGCAGTGTCCAAGCCGTTGAGTAAAGTCCACGTCGCTCCGCCGTCGGTGGATTTGTAGACGCCGTTGTCCAGCTCTTCATCGCCGGACGAACCGCAAACGTTGCTGGCGCAAAACGGGATGCCCAGCGCAGCATACGCCACGCTTGAATTGGCGGGATCGAAAACCACTCCCGTGCCGAAATCATTCACCGCAGGAAAACCCGCGCCGCCGGGCGGCGGCAGCACACGCGCCCAATTTGCGCCGCCATTCGTCGAACGCCAAATCCCCGAATTGGCCATGCTGCTGACGCCTTGAATCCCGGCGAGCAAAACTTGGGTTGCTCCGCTCGTTCCGGGCTCGACGGCAATCGCGCCAATGAACGGCCCGGCAAAACCAGGATTCGTCGGTGTGATGACTGAGGGTGTTCCGGCAGTGGCGCTCACAAAGGTGTTGTCTCTTGTCCACGTGCTGCCGCCGTCGTGGGAAATCAGTACGCCTGCGCCATAAAAACTGTCAAAGGCGAAATTTTCTTCGCCAGTGCCGTAGTAAATCGCACCCGTGTGGCCGCCTGTGCAATCGGTCGCCTCTGGATCGACAGCGATGGAGCCGCTCGAAAGTGAAAGCTGGCTATCCGTCATGGCGGTCCAACTCGTGCCGCCATTCGTTGTTTTCCAAAGGCCGCCCTGCGCGCCCCCGGCATAAAGTGTGTTGCCGCTCACATCGCACGGGTCAATCGCGAGCGCCGTCACGCGCCCGGAAGTTTGGCTGAAGAACGTGCTGTTCGTTGGCTGCGGGCCCATCGGCGTCCAATTGCTGGAGCTCACCATAATCTGCTGTGCACCTGCATTTATTACGGTGCTGAAATTCGGCAGGCCCGAACGTTGCAGCAAGCGTTGCATGAATGTGCCGTTTGCGGCGCGCATCTGCTCGGCATGCTGAATCGCGCGCATTTGCGCTCCCGCGGGAATATGCTTGAGCGGATAGGCGCGCTGGTGAAAAAACCACTGCGCGCGTTTGCGGATGAGCTGCGCTGAATCTTTTTCACGTTCCAGGCGCTCGCGCACTGGTGCTTGTCCGCCGAGCGGCAGCATTGTAAAAACCAGCGTGAGAGCGAGCGCGGGCAATACGATGCTGAATTTATTCGCGGCCACGAATTTCGCAATACGCTGAAGTGCCGGCAGAATGGAGCGAATATTCCACTTTCTCAGGAACACGTTTCGTCCTCCTCGATCCGCAGCAATAAATTGGAATTCCGATTAGAATGAGATCTCTGGTTCTCGAGCGCAATGCTCAAAACCGTTGCCGACGCAAATCAGACAACCCACCGTTACGCCAAGGTGTTACAGTCGCTCGGGCTTAGATTCAACAATGCCCGCTCAAGATGTAGTAGATCGGAGCAGATTCGCCGTGTGCCCCGAATCAGTAAACCCTGACTTCGCCGCCGAGTTGCGCGCCGGAAGAATTCCTGAAGCGTTGGACCCGGGGGCCTGGCGCTGACGCAGGCCGTTTCGCAATCGAATTCAGTGTCCGATAGTGGGACAGGGCAATCCCACTATCGGGCGTGCAATGGCAAACAAACAGGTGTAGACTGCATCTAAATCGATACATACGAGCAATTTAGGCGTTCGCCGCTATAGGTATCGGAATTGCGGTTGTGTTCGCCGAGGGAGATTTTCTTGGATATCGTCCGGCCAGAAGTTAAGAGAAAAAAGCGCATTCGCAGGATCATCTATATCGTGGCGATCCTGATTCTGCTGCCGCTGGTGACTTATGGCTTGTCGCGGCTAAAGCCCGCTCCGCCTTCGGTGGATGGCTCGGTCATTTGGACCGGCACAGTCGAGCGCGGCGACATGATTCGCGATGTGCAGGGCTTGGGCACGCTGGTTCCGGAGAATATTGTCACCATTCCGGCGATAACGGAAGGCCGCGTCGTTAAACGCGTGATTCTTCCCGGCGCTCAGGTAAAACCCGATACGCTGGTGATGGTGCTAACGAACCCCACGCTGCAGCAGCAGTTGGCGAGCGCGCAATACACGTTGAAGTCAGCGCAAGCTCAGCTAGCCAGTTTGAAGGCTACAGTTGGAAATAGCCTGATGCAACTGCGTTCAACTGCGGCGAATGTTCATTCTAGCTATATGCAAGCAAAAATGCAGGCGGAGGCGGATTTAACTGGTTTTCAGCAAGGCGTGGTGGCAAAGGTGATTGCCGACAAGTCGCAAGTACAGGCGGAAGAGTTGAAGTCTCAGGACGCGCTGGCGCAGCAGCAGGTGGATGCTTTCGCCGGGTCTGTGGAGCAGCAGCTTGCTGTTCAGGAAGCCACCGTCGAGTCGGATAAGAAGCAGGTTGACTTGTATCAGAGCGAAGTGGACCAACTGAATGTGCGAGCGGGAATCACTGGCGTGCTGACAGAACTTGGCCCGGGAATCGACGTTGGTGCCGAAGTCCAGCCCGGCGCGGAATTGTGCAAAGTTGCCGAGCAGAATAAGCTCAAAGCGGCGCTGCAAATTGCCGAAACGCAGGCCCGCGACGTCCAACTGGGCCAAAGCGCGCAGGTGGATACCCATAACGGCATTATCCCCGGCCACGTCGAGAGAATTGATCCCGCGGTAGTGAACGGAACGCGCACCGTTGACGTACATCTAGATGGGCCTCTGCCACCGGGTGCAGTGCCCAACTTAAGCGTCGAGGGAACAGTTTTGATTGAGAAGCTGACTAATGTGCTGCACGTCGGCCGTCCCGTGCACGGCGACGCCAATCAGACCATCAGCTTGTTCAAGGAAGTGGATGGCGGCGCAGAGGCTGTGCGCGCACAAGTAGCGATTGGAGCCGTCTCGGTGAGCAACGTGCAAATTTTGAAAGGGCTGAACGTCGGAGACGTGGTCGTTCTTTCCGACATGTCGGCCTACGACCAGTTCGATCGCATTCGCATTAACAAGTAAAAGACCAAAGGTATTAAGATACCGGCATAAGGAGAGGGTATGAACAGCACGCAAGCTTTGATTCACCTGGATGGCGTTACCAAAGTTTTCTTCACTGACGAAATCGAGACCCACGCGCTCGCTGGCGTGCACCTCGAAATCAAGGTGGGAGAGTTCCTGGCCATTGCCGGGCCCTCCGGCTGCGGGAAGTCCACGCTACTCTCTATCTTGGGTCTGCTTGACTCGCCGACGGATGGCACTTACATCCTGAACAATCAGCCTGTCGCGAATTTGTCGCTCTCGGATCGCACGCGCATACGCAATCGTGAGATCGGCTTCATCTTCCAGGCGTTCAATCTGATTGGCGATCTCACTGTGTTCGAGAACGTCGAACTGCCGCTCACTTACCGCAGCATGGCGTCGGCGGAGCGCAAACAGCGCGTCCAGCAAGTGCTCGAACGCGTGGGCATGGCGCACCGCATGAAGCACTATCCCTCGCAGCTCTCCGGCGGTCAGCAACAGCGCGTCGCTGTGGCTCGCGCGCTGGTCGGCCAGCCGTCCATTCTGCTGGCGGACGAGCCCACCGGAAACTTGGACTCGAAGAACAGCGAAGCGGTGATGGATTTGCTACGGCAGTTGCACGGCGAAGGCGCGACGATTTGCATGGTGACGCACGATCCGCGCTTTGCGGGCGTGGCCGATCGCTCCATTCATCTGTTTGACGGCCGCATCGTCGAAGAGACCATGCACGCGCGCACGCAAGCCGTCTAGTTAGGCCTGTTTCGTAGATTTTTCCCCGGCTGTTTTTACTATCAGCCGGGGTGTGCTTGAACTCGAACGCCATTTTCTCTGAGGTCGGCGATGACAAATTTCTTCAATGATTTCCGCTTCGGCGTCCGAACGCTGGCGAAGAATCCGGGGTTCGCCATTGTTGCGGTGTTGACGCTGGCGCTGGGCATCGGTTCGTCCACCGCAATTTTTTCGGTTGTGGATGCTGTGCTGCTGCGCCCGCTGCCGTATCCCAATCCTCAGCAAATTGTCACTGTCAAAGAGCTAGAAGCCCACGGTCATCGAGCGCATCTGGCTGACCCGAACTTTCTGGATTTTCGCTCGCAGAACCATACGCTCGCTGCGCTAGCCACATTCGGCTCTGACTCCGCATCGATTTCAGGCGGCAGCGAGCCTGTTCGCGTGGATGTCGGGTACATTACTCAGGATTTTTTCAAAGTGATGGGCGTGGAACCGTTTCGAGGGCGGGAATTTGCGCCCGATGAACTCGTCGAACACGGCGCTCCGGCGATGCTGGTCAGCTACGGCTTCTGGCGCGACTTTCTTGGCAGCACGGATGATTTGTCCGCTGTGCATTTAACACTGGACAAACAAAGCTACTCCGTCATTGGCGTGATGCCGCAAGGATTCAATTTTCCGGAAGGCGTTTCGGCCTGGATTGCCTACGAGCGTTTCGGCTGGTCAAAAAGTCGCGATTCGCACAACGGAGAAGGCATCGGACGGATTCGGCCAGGCGTAACCTTGGCGCAGGCGCAGGCGGATTTGAGCACGATCGCAAAGCGCATTCATGCGCAGTTTGGCAAAACGGAGAATCCCGACTACTTCTTATCCGACGCCGCTGTAGCTCCGCTCGCGGATGAGCTCGTTGGGCCTGTGCGGCCGGCGCTGCTTACGCTATTCGCAGCGGTCATCGTTTTATTTCTCGTTGCGTGCGCGAACGTCGCCGGGCTGCTGCTGGCACGAACTTCGGCTCGGCGCAAAGAGTTGGCTGTGCGCGCGGCTTTAGGTGCCGGACCTGGCCGCCTAATTCAGCAATTGTTAGCGGAATCTCTGGCGCTCGCCGTTGTGGGCGGTGTGCTTGGCATTTTGCTGGCATTGTGGACAATGAGTCTTCTCCCCGCCATTCTCCCGTCAAGTCTTCCTCAGCAAGGGATTGCCATCAACGGAGTGGTGCTTTTGTTCACTTTGATTGCCACTTTAGTTGTTGCGGTGGGCCTTGGATTATTCGCCGCATGGCGCGCGGGCGAAGTGGACCTGAACGAATCCCTGAGCGCCGGGTCGCGCAGCTTTAGCGCGGGCAGCCAGAAGGCGCGCTGTGCGCTCGTTATCGGCGAAATTGCGGCCACGCTGATGCTGCTCGTCGGCGCGGGGCTTTTGGGCCGCAGCTTCATACGTTTGATTTCCGTGAGCCCGGGTTTCAACGAGCAGAATTTGCTGGTCATGAAATTCTCGTTTCCGCTCAAGCAAGGTTTCGAGGTCACGACTGCGGACATCACCCACCAGGCTCAGTTTGTTGACGATGCCCTGGGGCGTGTGCGGGCCATTCCTGGCGTTGCCTCTGCGGGCATAACCGGCGCCCTTCCCATTGCCGATGCCGGCGGCTTTCCCAATGGGCTTTTTGTGCTTCTCAATGGACGCGCGCTGCCTTCCAGCATTGATGCACTGCGGCCCATGTGGCTGGATCCAAATCAGACCGGCTCGGCAAGTTATGCCGTCGCCAGCGCGGGATTTTTTCAAGCTTCCGGCATCCCGCTCCTGCAGGGCCGCATGTTTAGCGCGCAGGACGGTCCCGAGGCTCCGCATGTCGCGCTGATTACGGAAAATCTGGCGCACGATAGATGGCCGCACTCCAATCCCATCGGTCAGCAAATTTTCTTCGGCAACATGGATGGCATTATAAAGCCGCTGACGATTATCGGAATCGTCGGGAATATTCGCGCTGACGGCCTCGACCAACCCGCCACTCCCGTGATTTTCGTTGACTATCGCCAGCGCGGTTTGGCTCCGAACTCATCGCCCGCGATTGTTTTCCGCACAAGCGTTGCCCCGACCGCGATTATTCCTTCCGTGCGCTCAATTTTCCATCAACTGGATCCGAGTGTTTCAATGGAGTTTTCCACTTTCGCGGAGGCGCTCGGCGGCTGGATGGCCCAGCGGCGGTTTTTGCTTTTGCTCGCGGGAGTTTTTGCCGGTGTGGCGCTGCTGCTCGCGGCAGTGGGTATCTACGGACTCGTCGCGCAATCTGTGACGCGGCGCACGCAGGAAATTGGCGTGCGCATGGCGCTGGGCGCGCAGCGCAGCGATGTACTGCGCATGATTCTCGGCGAAAGCGCTCGATTGACAGCGATTGGTCTGGTGATTGGCATTGGACTGTCCTTTGCCGCTACGCAGCTGATCTCGAGCTTGCTTTTCGGAATAAAAACCACCGATCCGCTCACATTTCTAGTTGTGGCGGTGGTTTTATCAGGCGTGGTATTGCTGGCTTCTTACATCCCCGCACGCTGCGCCATGCGTCTCGACCCGGTAAATGCGCTCAGATATGAATAGGAGACTTTAGCCGGACATGAAAAATATTCTGCAAGATGTGCGCTACGGTCTCCGCACGCTGCTGAAGAATCCGGGATTCACAATCATCGCCGTGCTCACGCTAATGCTCGGCATCGGCGGTAATGCGACCGTCTTCAGTTGGATTCACGGCACGCTGCTCAATCCGATTCCGGGAGTGAAGGACTCCAGCCGCCTGGTCGCCGTCGAGACCATCATGCCCAGCGGTGAATTTCACACCAGTTCGTATCTCGATTTCCGTGATTACAGCGCGCAGAATCAGGTCTTCTCCGGCATGATCGGCTTCGAACTCGTGCCCGTGAATATGAGCTGGAACGGGCACCAGCAAGATGAGCGCGTGTGGGGCGAAATTGTCACCGAAAATTATTTCGAAGTCCTCGGCGTTAGTGCGCAGAGCGGACGGTTATTTCACGCTTCGGACAATCAGGGACTGTCCAGCGATCCTTACATTATTCTGAGCCACAACTTCTGGCAGAATCAGTTCGGCGGCGATCCTCACATCGTTGGCCGCACGCTGGAACTGAATCTGCACGCTTTCACGGTGATTGGCGTCGCTCCTGTCGGTTTTCAGGGGACGATTGTCGGCATCGAGCCTGACTATTGGGTCCCGATGATGATGCAGCCGGTAGCTCTGCCCGGAGAAGATCTGCAATGGCGCGGACCTACGTTCGTGCATTTGATGGGTAAGCTTAAGTCTGGCGTCACTATCGAGCAGGCGCGCGCGAACATTTCCGCCATTGCGCAGCATTTTGCGCAAGAGTACCCGCAGTTTGATCGCGGCATTGGCATGGCCGTGAATCCTGTCTGGAAAGCGCATTACGGCGCCCAGGATTTGCTCTTGAAGGCTCTTTTGTTTCTCGCCATTGTGGCGCTGCTCGTTTTACTGATTGCGTGCGCCAATATCGCCAACCTCCTGCTGGCGCGCGGGACATCCCGCCAGCGCGAAATTGCCGTTCGCTCCGCGCTCGGAGCGAGTCGTTCGCGGCTCTTGCGCCAATTCTTCGCTGAAAACCTGTTGCTTGCACTCGCTGGAGGCGCGGGAGGAGTCATTATCAGCCTTTGGTCTGTTAATTTGTTGGCGGACTTCCTGCCCAATGGTTATTTGCCCGTTGGATTGCAAGTTGGCGTGAATGGCGAAGTGCTCGCCTTCACCGTCGCGCTTTCCCTTCTTGCCGCGGTGATCTTCGGGTTAGTGCCTGCGTTACGGTCAGCTAAGCCAAATTTGATTGATTCTCTCAAAGAAGGCGGACGGACGAGCTCATCCGGTGCGCAGCATGGACGTATGCGAAACGCCCTGGTGGTTTCCGAAATGGTTCTGGCTCTTGTCCTGCTCGTCGCAGCGGGTCTTCTCGTCCGAAGCATGAAAGCTGTGCAAACAGCTAGCCCCGGATTCAATCCGAATCACGTTCTTCTCGCCGCGCTCGATCTTCGCAGCAACGGCTACTCTAGCCAGTCTTCTCGCGCATTTTACAATGACCTGCTTCGCCGCGTTCGCGCGCTTCCCGGCGTTCAATCCGCCAGCATGGAGCAATACGTCCCCCTCTGGTTTTACGGCAGGGGGCAGACTCCGCTGGGGCGCAATAGCATTGAAAATTACACGCCCGCGCCGAACGAAGATCTGCACATTGATTTCAACGTGGTCGGTCCGAATTACTTTTCCACGATGCAAATCCCAGTCGTTTCTGGCCGCGAATTCACCGCACAGGATCGCGAAGCCGCGCCGCCGGCGATCATCGTCAACGAGACCATGGCGCGTCATTTCTGGCCCGGGCAGAATGCTGTTGGGCATCACATTACAGTGTGGGGCTCGACGCGCACCGTTATCGGCGTAGCGAAGGACATCAAATATCACAACATGACCGAGCAGGCCGAGCCGTTCCTTTATTTCCCGAGCTTGCAAGAGGGCGGGACCGATACAAATGTGCTCATTCGCGCCGCCGGAAATCCCGCAGCTCTGCTACCGCAGGTTCGCGCCGCTGTGAAATCTCTGAATCCCGCTGTGATGGTGCTGCAAGCCGGCACCGTTAGCAACTTGCTCTACATTTCGCTCTTTTCGTACCGCACTGCTGCCGCTCTCGCGGCCACACTGGGAATTCTGGGACTGGTCCTCGCAGCGCTCGGAATTTACGGCGTGCTCGCGTATTCCGTCGGCCAGCGCACGCACGAAATCGGCGTCCGCATGGCCCTCGGCGCGCAACGGGCAGACATATTGCGTTTGGTGCTGAGTCATGGCGGCAAACTTGTCTTTGCCGGAATTGCGATTGGGCTTGGTGCATGCTTCACCGTGACGCGCCTGATGTTCAGCCTCCTCTTCGGCGTGACCGCTACGGACCCGCTGACCTTTGCCGGCGTATCGATTTTGATCGCGCTCGCCGCCTTCGTCGCCTCTTACGTGCCCGCTCGTCGCGCCATGCGGCTTGACCCCACCGAAGCCCTTCGTTACGAGTAGCTGTCCTTTATTGCAACCTAAATATTTCGCATGCGTCCTACATGCGGGTAGAATCATTGCGCGAATGCCGCTTCTAACGGCTCATTCGCGCAACGGCGCACGATGACGCATTTTTTGGCCGCTTGAAAATTTGTTCGGGAGGATTTTGATGCACGGGAATTCATCCAATCGAATTGCAATCCTTCGCACAATGTTGAAGAAACTCGCAAGTCCGGTCCTCTGGATTTCCGTGGCGGCGTTCGCGCTCAGCATCGGTGTCGCCGCGCAGTCGCAGCAATCGCAGCAGCCTCCTTCGCCCGCTGATATGCAGGGCAAAACGGCCGCGCAATACTACAAAAATATTCAGGTACTCAAGGATATTCCCGCCTCGCAACTGATTCCCGGCATGCGTTACATCACTACTGCGCTTGGCGTTCGCTGCGATTACTGCCACGTGCAAGACAACTTTCCCTCCGATGACAAACGCCCGAAACAAACGGCCCGGCAAATGATGACTATGCTCTTTGCGATTAACAAAAATAATTTTAACGACCGGCCGGAGGTGAGCTGCTTCACATGCCATCAAGGACACGAGGAACCGATGGGCGTTCCCGCTTTGCCTGCGGAAGCAACCCAGCCGCAATTCTCACGGCTGGCTGCTGGCGCGCCGACGCTGGACGCGGTTCTCAGCAAGTTCGCGCAAGCGCAGGGCGGCCAAAACGCGCTCAACAAAATCACTACGCGCGAGATTACGTTGCAAGTTGCCCATGGAGATCAGCCGGCGATGTCTGCCGAACTGTATCAGAAAGCGCCAGGCAAAATGTATGCCACCATGACGACGCCTCGCGGCAGCATGACTTTGGGTTACGACGGAAAAGAAGGGTGGACTTCGTCACCGGAGGGCGCGCACCCAGCCAATGGCCCAGAAGCAATCATGCTTGCGACAGAAGCGCAGATTAATCCGTCCGCGGCCGTCGCCGATTACAAACCGAAGCGGCTATTCGCTAGTGCGAAAGTAGGTAGCGCGGACACCTGGGTCGTACTGGCAACCACGCCCGACGGCAATCAGGAGGGCTTCTTTTTCGATCAGCAGTCCGGACTCCTCATACGGCGCTTGATTCGCTACCGCACAGTGTTCGGCGCCTTACAGGTCGAGGCGGATTATTCCGACTACCGCGACGCGGACGGCGTGAAAATCCCGTTCAAGACCGTCTGGTACATGAATGGGCAAACCACGACGTACACGGTCACGGATGTGAAGAACAACGTGCCGGTGGACGATTCGAAGTTCGAGCCGCCGCAAAAATAGCCATAGCTCATAGTCACGGCGGCTTCGCGGTCCCCGTATCGATGCTGAACACTGCAAGCACCGAACTAGAGCCGCGCAGCGATTTTCGCTTCCGGCGCTCATTTGATGAGTACACTGTCCGATTGTGACATTGAACCTCCCGCAATCGGACATATACGCCCACCCGCCAAGGCGGCGAATAACTCTATATGATTGAATTGCTAAGGCTTAGTCCGTTCAGGAAAGGAATCCCATGTGCCTCGACTAAGGTGGCTCTTTGTGTACCCTCACTCTTTGAGGAGAATGGAAATGGGCACCCTCCTTCAGGACATTCGCTACGCCGTGCGCATGCTGGGCAAATCGCCGGGCTTCACTGCCATTGCCATTTTGACGCTGGCGCTGGGCATCGGCGCCAATACCGCGATATTCTCGGTCGTGAATTCCACCTTGATTGTCCCTCTGCCCTTCAAAAACTCATCCCAACTGGTTGACATTCACGCGCACGCTACGTTTTTCGACTTCTGGAATCTCGGACTGTCGCTGCCGGACATCAATGACATTCGCGCGCAGAGCAAATCCTTCTCCTACGTCGTTCCTTTTCAGTACGCCACCGTCGACTTGACCGGCAATGGAACGCCTCGTGAACTCAACGCCACCAAGATCACCGCTGATTATTTCACAATGCTTGGCATCAAGCCCCTCTATGGCCGCGCGTTTTTGCTTTCCGAAACTCAGCCGGGAGCGGATCACGAGGCAATCCTGAGCTGTGGCTTGTGGCGCAGCCAATTTGGCTCTGATCCGAACATCGTCGGCAAGAGTATTGATCTTGGCGGAGATTCTCACACAATTGTTGGCATCATGCCGCCGATGCCCCAGCTATTTCTCTCTCCAGGATTCGCTGATATATGGATTCCGTTCGCGCCATCACCAGCTCAGCTGGCGAGCCGGGGCATGCATGGCATACCCGCGATTGCACGCCTCAAGTCGGGCATCACTGTCCGACAGGCGCAGGCGGAGCTTGACGGAATCGCCGCAAGGCTGGCCAAGTCTTATCCCAACGATGACAAGGAGTGGAGCTTCCGAGTGAATGCTCTGCGCAGCGACATGCGCCGCAATTCGGAAATGCCGCTGCTCATACTTCTTGGCGCGGTGGGTTTTGTTTTGCTTATCGCCTGCGCCAATGTAGGCAATCTGTTTTTATCGCGCGGCTGGGCGCGACGCCGCGAATTAGCCATCCGGGCGACACTGGGCGCGACGCGTGCAAGATTGATTCGCCAACTGCTTGTTGAAAGCATTCTGCTGGCGCTCGCGGGCGGGGCTTTCGGTTTGCTGCTGGCGTTCTGGAGCGTGGATGCGCTGCGAAAGCTGATGCAACCGATTCTTTTCGGTGTCGACAAGATTGGAATTGACGTCAGGATTCTGCTCTTTGCCTTGGGCGTTTCGATCCTCTCGGCGCTGCTCTTCGGTCTGGCACCTGCCTTGCTTTCCTCGCGCCAGGACTTGGCAAGCGCAGTGAAAGAAGGAGGACCGGGCGCGCAAACTGGCGCGTCAAGTTCCCGGCACAATCCTTTGCGGCAACTGCTGGTCGTCAGCGAAATTGCTCTCGCGCTTGTTCTGGTGATCGGAGCAACTCTCGCACTGCGCAGTTTCTCTCGCATGCTGCGCGTCAACTTTGGATTTGACGTCGAGCATGTCTTGGACATACGCCTCGAATTTCCCTCCACGAAGTTCAAGAACAGCGAGGCGATGTTTGCGTACGTGCGGACGTTGACCGATCGTCTGCGGGCGACTCCTGGGGTGGAATTTGCGGCCGTTGCCGGCAATGGTCCGATTTCCAGTGCTCATGGGGAAGGTAATTTCGAGATCGAGGGCGTGCCCGAAAACCCCAAAGCCCAATTGACGGCGGAAACGGTCTCAGTTGGGCCAAGCTATTTCCAGACGTTGGGGATTCCGCTGATCCGCGGGAGGGAATTCCGCGACGCAGACACAGGAAAATCCGCGCAGACGATGATCGTCAATCACGCGTTCGCGCAGAGATTCTTCGCCGGCCAAAATCCGGTTGGCAAACGCATTTTCATGGGGGATGAAGACGCCCAGCACAAAAAGATTTGGGACGAAGTTGTCGGCGAAGTTGCCGACGTGCACGATCGCAATCCGCAAATTCCCGCCGGCCCGACGCTCTATGTTCCGTTCTACGATGCTGGCTTTACCTCCGGAATGCTCACCGGCGCCGACTTTCTCCTGCGCACGCGCGCCAATCCCGAGGCAATGATTTCCTCAGCGCAAGATCAATTGTGGGCATTTGATAAGAACCAGCCAGTCTCCTCCGTTCAAACCATGCAGCAGCGCCTTGCCGCATCCGTTGCTTCCCCGCGCTTTCAAAGTTTTCTGCTTGGCGCATTCGGCGCGCTCGGATTGCTGCTGGCTATCGTCGGAATTTATGGCGTGATTTCTTATTCCGTCACGCAGCGCACCCATGAAATCGGCATCCGCATGGCGCTCGGCGCGGAGCCATCGCAAGTAATGCGGCTGATTCTGACACATGGGCTGAAATTGGCGCTGATCGGCGTCGCGATTGGAATCGCCGGGGCTCTTGGTCTCACGCGGTACATTTCTAGTTTGCTTTTCGGCATCAGTGCGACAAACCCGCTCACGTTCATCGGGATGGCGCTCTTGCTGCTCGCCGTAGCCCTGCTAGCTTGCTACATTCCGGCGCGGCGCGCGATGAAGGTGGATCCCATGGTGGCCTTGCGATACGAATGAAAACGGGCGTGTCCTGAACGGCGTGAACGGGTCTTTAAACTCGCGGCATTTGCGAAATGAAAACATCGCGGCTGGCATGAACCAAATTGAGGTAGGTTATGAACATATTAATTCAAGACATTCGCTACGGCCTGCGCATGCTGGCCAAGGCGCCGGGATTCACGGTGGTCGCGGTGCTTACGCTCGCCCTGGGGATCGGTGCGAACACTGCGCTCTTCAGTATTGTCAATGGCGTGCTGCTCAACCCGCTGCCGTATCCCCATCCCGAACAAATTGTGACGCTGCACGAGAGCAAGCCAAATTTCCCCACAGGGTCGATTTCCTATCCCAATTTCCGCGACTGGCAAAAGAACAATCACACATTTGCAGGAATGGCCATCGAGCGCGGATTCAATTTCAACCTCACCGGCAATGGGCCGGCCGAGCAGATTCGCGGTGGTTTCGTGTCTTCGGATTTCTTCTCCATTCTTGGCGTGAAGCCGGCGATTGGCCGCTTGTTCGCTCCCGGGGAAGATGAAATCGGCGCGGCGCCGGAATGCTTGCTGGGTGGAGGATTTTGGAAGCGGAAGTTCGGCAGCTCGACTGATATTTTGGGCAAGAACATCATCCTTGACGGCAAAGGCTACCGCGTGGTCGGCGTGATTCCCGCCAGCTACGACCTGAACTTACCCAATATGACTGTTTCCGACGTTTACGTGCCGATTGGGCAGTGGGATATTCCGTGGTTGAAAAGCCGCGGCGCGGGGCTCGGCATTCACGGAATCGGCCGGCTGAAGCCGGGTGTCACACCCGCTCAGGCACAGGCTGATATGGACAGCGTCACGCGTGCGCTCGCAGCAGCATATCCCAAAGACGACAGCGGCATCGGTGCGAGCATGATTCCGCTGAAGCAGCAGTTGCTCGGTAAAGTGAAACCCTTTCTTCTTGTGCTTTTTGGCGCGGTCGGATTTGTGCTCCTCATCGCCTGCGTTAACGTAGCCAATTTGCTGCTGGCGCGTTCGACGGCCCGCGGACGGGAATTCGCCGTGCGCGCGGCGCTGGGTGCGAGCAAGAAGCGGCTGATTCGCCAGCTTGTGACCGAGAGCGTTCTGCTGGCAATGATTGGCGGCGGACTTGGCCTGCTGCTGGCCGCGTGGGCAACGCAGGCGGCCTTGAGCGTGTTGCCGGCAGCAATTCCTCGCGCGGCGAGCATTCACATTGACGGGCGGGTGCTGCTGTTCACCATCGCCGCATCGCTGTTTGCGGGAATTATTTTTGGTTTGGCTCCGGCGTTGAAACTCTCGCAGATCAATCCGCAAGGAGCCTTGCAAAGCGCCGGACGCGGCTTCAGCGGCGCGCGCCACCGCACGCAATCCGTTTTCGTGATTACGGAAACGGCTATGGCGCTCGTGCTGCTGATTGGCGCCGGCTTGATGATTCGCAGCCTGGCAAAGCTGTGGAGCGTGAATCCGGGCTTCAACTCGAAAAACGTGATGGCGTTCGGGTTGAGTCTGCCGCCTTCCCTCATGCACGCCAATGCCGACGCGATTCGCGCCGACCTGCGCCAAATAGACGACCGTATGAAGTCTGTTCCGGGCATCAAAGCCGTATCGCTCTCGTGGGCTTCTTTTCCGATGTCCGGCGATGATGAAGCTCTTTTTTGGTATGAAGGCCAGCCAAAGCCCGCTTCGCAAAGCGACATGAAGTGGGCGCTGCGCTACGTCGTCGAGCCCGAATACTTGCAGACCATGGGCATTCCGCTGGAGCGTGGCCGGTTCATCACCGAGCAGGACAAGGAGCATGCGCCGCTGGTCGCCGTTGTGGATGACGTATTCGCGCGCAAGTTTTTCGGCAATCAGGATCCGATTGGCAAGCGTATCAATTTGGCTGGACCCGATAAGCCCGCAGAAATCGTGGGTATTGTCGGGCACGTGAAGCAATGGGGCCTGGATTCCGACGATTCGAATTCTTTGCGCGCGCAGATTTATTTGCCGTATATGCAACTCGGCGATGACGACATGGCCCTCGTTCCTCCCGGAACCACATCGGTTGTTCGCTACAGCGGCTCCGCGACCGCGATTTTCAGCGCGCTTCGCAATTCGCTGCAGCAATTGAATCACGACAATGTGATCTATGGGGCCCAAACCATGGACGACATCATCTCCCAGTCCCTCGCGACGCGGCGCTACTCCATGATGATTCTCGCGATTTTCGCCGCGCTCGCGCTTTTGCTCGCAGCCATCGGAATTTACGGCGTCATTTCCTATCTGGCCGGGCAGCGTACGCATGAAATCGGCATTCGCGTAGCTCTCGGCGCGCAACAACGCCAAATTCTGAAAATGATTCTGGGCCAGGCCGCCAAAACGATTTTGATCGGAGTGGCCATCGGTTTGGGCGCCGCATTTGCGCTCACGCGGCTGATGAGCACTTTGCTCTTCGGCGTGAGCGCTGCCGACCCGCTTACCTTCGCGGCTGTTGCACTCTTGCTGATGCTTGTCGCTCTAGCGGCTTGCTACGTCCCCGCGCGCCGCGCGATGCGCGTGGACCCCATGGTCGCGCTGCGATACGAATAAATACGAAATACGACTAACTCGCAAAAATCGGAGAAGCAGATAATGAATACGCTATTTCAGGACCTTCGCTACGCCTTCCGTATCCTGGCTAAGTCACCGGGATTCGCTGCGGTGGCCATTCTTACCCTTGCGCTCGGCATCGGCGCGAATACCGCCATCTTCTCGGTTGTGAACGCCGTCGTCCTGCAGCCGCTTCCCTTTCCCCATCCGGATCAACTGGTCGTCGTAGATCAGGCGACGGTCAAGGCCGCTTCCGTAGCAAATCTTCCCGCTGCGGCAGAGTCATATCTGAATTTTCTCGACTGGCAGCGCGAGGCCAAATCTTTCTTGGCCATGGGCGCTTATCAATTCGATGGTTTGACGCTCACTGGCCACGGGGAACCCAGCGTGCTTCAAGGTGCGATTGTCAGCTCTGGATTCTTCCCCACGCTGGGCGTCACTCCGGTAATGGGACGTGTTTTTAATTCCCAGGATGATGTCAAAGGTGCCGCCCGCGTCGTGCTGATTAGCGAAAAGTTCTGGCGTGGGCAGCTGGGCGGCGATCGGAACATCGTCGGCAAGACCATCGAACTCAGCCAAGAAGGTTTCACGGTCGTCGGCGTGCTTCCCGCAAGTTTCCATTTCCCCGATCAGAATCCGCCACTGCAATTCTGGATTCCTGTCGAGCAGAGTCCCGACTACGCGAAATTTCTGGATACCCACGATTCCAATTTCTTGAGAGTAATCGGCCGCCTGAAACCTGGCGTGACCATTCCGCAAGCCCGCGCCGAAATGACCAGCATCGTGCAAGCCGTGGATAAGCAGCAGCACGGCGCGCGTGCTCTCGGCCAGCAACTCGTCGCTCATATCCAAAGCCTTAAGCTCCTTGTCGTGGGCAATATTCAGCCAGTTTTGCTGATTCTCCTCGGTGCTGTCGGTTTGGTCGTGCTCATCGCCTGCGCCAACGTCGCGAATTTGCTCCTCGCCCGCGCCACGGGACGCGCCCGCGAAATGGCTGTCCGCGTCGCGCTGGGCGCCGGACGTTCGCGCATTTTCCGCCAATTGCTCACCGAAAGCCTGCTCCTCGGAATTCTCGCCGGCGTGATTGGCCTGCTTTTCGCTTACTGGGGAGTCGCCGGAGTCAAAGCGCTCGCGTCCGATCAATTGCCTCACTTGCGCACCATCGGAGTGGACGGCTGGGTGCTCGCATTTACCTTCGGTATTTCCGTTCTTGCCGGAATTATTTTCGGACTCGCTCCTGCGTGGCAATCCTCCGAAGTTGATCTGAACGAAACGCTTCGCGAAAGCGGCCGTGGAGTCACCGCAGGGAAGCGCCGCTGGACGCGCAACGCGCTAGTCACCATCGAAGTTGCCCTCGCCGTTGTCCTGCTCATTGGCTCCGGCCTGCTGATTAAGAGTTTTTATCTGCTAACGCGCGCGAATCCCGGATTTGACGCGCAGCATCTTCTCACCGCCGATGTGTCGCTCCCGCAAGCGCAATACACCAAGCCCGAGCAGTGGAACGCATTCTTTCGCGATGCTGTCGAGCGGCTCAAGGCCCTTCCGGGTGCCGAGGACGCTGCCGCCGCTCTGCCCATTCCCTTCACTGGCTCGAATCTCGGCTACGGTTTCACCGTGGTCGGCGCTCCGGCTCCTCCTCCGGGGCGAGTGCCCACTGCGCAAGCGCATTCAGTTACTCCTGGTTATTTGGAACTGATGCGCATTCCGCTGCTTCGCGGACGTTCTTTCACTCCTGGCGATACCGCTCCTAATGCCCCCAAAGTTGTGGTCATCAACCAGACGCTCGCGAAACAGTTTTTCGCCAACGGAGATCCGCTTCAGCACAGCCTGGAAATCAACGGCATCACCGCTCCGTATCCGGCGCGCATCATCGGCGTCGTGGGCGACGTGAAAGACAAAACTCTCGCCGATCCGGACACGCCGATGGTTTATTTTCCTTACACGCAGGAAAGCTGGTGGGTGATGAGCTTCGTTGTGCGTGCCAAAGGAGATCCGTCCTCGCTTGCCTCAGCGCTGCGCTCGCAGATTCATCAGATGGATCCTACTTTGCCAGTACAAGATGTTCAGCCTTTCTCTTCTCTCATTTCCGATTCGGAAGGCGATGCGCGCTTCCGTTCGATTTTGCTCGGCCTTTTTGGGGCACTAGCGTTGGTCCTCGCAGCCGTGGGAATCTACAGCGTCCTGGCGTACGTTGTCGTCCAGCGGACGCATGAAATTGGCATTCGCATGGCCCTCGGCGCCCAGCGCCGCGATGTTCTCCGGCTGGTCGTTTTTCAGGGCATGCGTTCGGTGCTCATCGGCATCGCTGCCGGCGCGCTGGCGGCATTAGCTCTTTCGAATGTCCTGGCGAGTTTTCTTTACGGCATCAGTGACAAGGACCCGCTCACGTTCGTCGCCGTATGCCTGCTCCTTGCGCTCATCGCTCTCGCGGCCTGCTACATTCCGGCGGTGCGCGCGATGCGCCTCGACCCGATGGTGGCATTACGATACGAATAAATAGTGTCCAGGCTTCAAGCTATGAGCGCGAGGCCGGCAGGAATTTTCTTCGGCGATTGAGCACTGATCATTGATTACAACCTGATGGAGAAGCGCACATGAATACTCTATTTCAAGACATCCGTTACGCACTTCGCATGATGATCAAATCTCCCGGCTTCGCTGCCATCGCCGTTCTCACTCTGGCGCTCGGCATCGGCGCAAACACCGCGATTTTTTCCGTTGTCAATTCGGTTTTGCTGAGCAACCTGCCCGTCGCAAATCCGCAACAGCTCGTCTTCCTTACTGATCCCGATAACCAGGGTATGGAAAGCGGATTTGGCGACGGCAACCGCGATTTTCTAACGTATCCTGAATTCAAGGAACTGGAGGAGCACAATCAAGTGTTCTCCGGTTTGCTGGCGGCCTCAAGCTTCACCGCGGAAATCCCAGTCGAACGCGAAGGCCCCGCTGCGAACGACAGCGGTCCGCGTGCTCAAATAAGCCTGGTAAGTGGTTCTTATTTTTCAACGCTCGGCGTTGCTCCCATTCTCGGCCGAACCTTCGGCCCGGAAGTGGACAAGCTTCGCGATGCGAATCCTGTAGCCGTGATCAGCTACAGCTTCTGGCAGGATCGGTTTGGCGGCGCGCGGGACGTCCTGGGCCGCAAGGTTCGCATTCTGAGAACGTCTTACGAAATCGTCGGAGTCGCGCCGAGACAATTTCATGGCGAGACGGTCGGCGCGGATCCCGCCATTTGGGTCCCGCTCACCATGCAGAGTGAACTGTTTCCCGGTGGAGATTTCCTCTCGCCGGAACCGAATCACTTTCACAAAACGGAATGGCTTCAGGTGGTCGGCCGGCTGAAGCCGGGGGTCAGCTTCGCTCAAGCCAAAACTGCCGTTCAGTTTGAATGGCAGCAGCTCATGCAGGCCCAAGCGGCTGGAATGTCGCCGCAGGACAAGCAGAAATACATGAACCAGCACCTTGCGCCCGTGGAAGGCAGCCATGGGGGTTCGACGTTGCGTGCCGATTTCGGAAAGCCGCTACAGATCCTTATGGCTGTCGTGGGCCTGATCCTCCTGATTGCCTGCGTCAATATCGCCAATATTTTGCTGGCCCGCTCTGCCGCTCGGCAAAAAGAAGTTGCCGTCCGCGTTGCGCTGGGGGCTGGAGGTCTGCGTCTCTTCCGGCAAATGCTCACCGAAAGTCTTTTGCTGGCGATAATTGGCGGCGCTGCCGGCCTTCTATTCGCGCAATGGGCTGATGCGGCGCTTCTCCGAATGGTCTCGGCCGGCTCGGGCCAGCTTCCGCTCGATCTGCACCCCGATGGGAAGATTCTTGCTTTCACGCTTCTCGTCTCCGTGCTGACTGGAGTTCTTTTCGGCCTCGCTCCGGCGTTTCGCGCAATGCGCGTGAACCTCAATCCCATTCTCAAAGCAGCATCGCGCGGAGCTACCGCAAGCGCCTCTCGCCCCGGGCGCGTGCCAGTCGGCAAAGTCCTGGTCATCGCGCAGGTCGCACTTTCTCTTCTGCTGCTGGTCGTCGCCGGACTGTTCGTGCGCAGCTTCCGCAATCTGTCCGAAGTGCAACTCGGGTATGATCGCGATCATATCTTGCAATTCAGCACCAACGCTGTCACTTACGGGTATCAGCGGCCAGAAGTCATTCCTCTCTACGAAAGCTTGCTGGAGCGCCTCAGCGCCATTCCCGGCGTGCGCAGCGTCAGTCTCTCTGATAATGGCCTTTTGGCAGGCACGGATTCTCAGGATCCTTTCACGTTGGAAGGAGAAGCCAAAGCAAGAGACGACGAAGAAGCGCGATGGGACGTCGTCGGCCCGGATTTTTTCTCCACCGCGGGCATTCCCGTACTCGAGGGGCGCGAAATTACCGCGGAGGATAGCGGCAACGGCCAGCGCGTCGGCGTCATCAATCAAACCTTCGCACGAAAGTTTTTTGCGAAATCGAATCCCATCGGCAAGCGCGTCACTGTACATGACTCCGCAGGCGACCATTTTGACTTTGTGATTGTCGGCGTTGCTGCCGATTCCAAGCACAGAAGTGTGCGCGAAAAACCATTCCCGCGATTTTACCTTCCGTTTTTCAATCCCTATCAGCCAGTATGGCCAACTCGCGCCACGTTTGTTATTCGAGCAGCCGGGGAGCCTTCTACGATAACTGCTGCGATTCGCTCCGTGGTCAGAGACTCCGCACCGAATCTGCCGCCTCCAATACTCGACACAATGACCCAGCGGCTCGCCGACTCGCTCTCTTCCGACCATATGATTACCCAGCTCTCCGGGGCTTTTGGTGTTTTGGCCATCATCCTCGTGTGCATCGGCCTTTACGGAATCATGGCTTATGCCGTTTCTGGACGCACCAACGAGATCGGCATCCGCATGGCGCTCGGCGCGCAGCGCAAACACGTGCTCTGGATGATTCTTCGTGAATCTCTATTGCTGGTGTGCATCGGTGTCATCATCGGCGTGCCGGTGATTTTCGCGGCAGGCAAATGGATTGCCAGCCTGCTTTTCAGCGTCAAGCCCGCCGATCCGCTTACGCTCGCTCTGGCGTCGCTCTTGATGTTCGTGGTCGGCTTTTTGGCGTGCTACATTCCCGCGCGCCGCGCGATGAAAGTCGACCCAATGGTCGCATTGCGCTACGAATAACCTGTGCGAGCACCGGACTAGCGGGCATGCCGGTAGAAGTGATTCAGCTTTTCGTTTGCTGATTAACGATCGCTGATCATTAGCAATGGAGAAGCAGATGAGCACTTTGTTTCAGGAAGTTCGCTACGCTCTCCGCATGCTGGCCAAATCGCCAGCTTTCACTCTGATCGCCATTTTGACCCTCGCCCTCGGCATCGGCGCGAACACGGCCATCTTCTCCATGGCCGATGCCTTCCTGGTTCATCCTATATCGCTGCCTGACGCAAACCGCTTGCTTATGCTCTCGCTCGATCAAAAGGCGCCTGTTTCCGCGGCGGATTACCTCGATCTCAAAGCCCAAAGCCGCTCCTTCGAGGAAGTCTCTGCCTATCGCCAGGACGATATGAACCTGACCGGCGGTGGCACGCCGGAACGCGTCTTCGCCTCGCGCGTAACGCCAGATTTTTTTTCCACGCTACGCGTCGCGTCTTCGCTCGGCCGCGTTTTTTCCGCGAACGAAAGCGAGCCCGGCAATTCGCAAGCCGTCATTCTGAGCTATGGCCTCTGGCAGCAGCGCTTCGGCGGAGATCCGCAGATTCTCGGCAAGCGTCTCGAGATCGAAGGCCAGCAATCTACAGTCATCGGAGTCATGGCCAAAGACTTCGATTTCCCCGTTCCTTCCGATCTGTGGACTCCTCTCGCGCTGACCCCTGCCGAGCGCGCTGACCGCGCTCATCAGAATTTGCACGTTGTTGCGCGGCTCAAGCGCGGCGTTTCTGTTAATCAGGCGCAAGCGGAGATGGACACCCTCGCGCGCCGCCTCGCGCAATCCTATCCTGCCACCGACAAAG
>DAIRCW010000022.1:0-25441 GCA_036796475.1 Candidatus Acidiferrales bacterium
TGCGGGATGCCAGCCGGGGACTGGAATTCTGCAAACACTCTCGCAATGCCCTAATTTGAATTATTTTTCGCATACAGTGGGATTCGGGTTGCGATACGGGACGCCGATCGGTCCGGTGCGAGTGGATTTTGGGTACCAACTGAATCCACCGTCATTCCTTTCATTACAGACGAATACGAGTACCAATACGTCGCAGGTGATAACGTCACGATTGCCCCATTTCCAGTTTTTCTTCAATATAGGGTCAGTATTCTGATGCGCCATTTTGGAACAATTGCGCTCCTGGTGGTTTTCGCGGCCGTTACGGCGGCTGCTCAAACTCAGCGCACCAGTTTGGCTGCGGTTGGCTCTGGTGTGTCCAGCGCGGAGCAACCTGTGGCGGCCCAGCCGCAAGCGGGGATCATCGATTCGATCGCGGTGCACATTGGGAATGATGTGGTCACTGAGAGTGAGGTTCGCGAGCTGGCGGATTTCCAGGAATTGATTGATGGGCATGCGCAGAGCCGCGCGGAAGTGTTGCAGGAGCTGGTGGATCAGTGGATCGTGCGGACGGAAGCGGCGACGATGAAGTTTCCGAAACCGGGTACGGATGAGATCAATCAGGAATTCCAGGCGCTTCTGAAGCACTTTCCCACGGCTGTGGATTTTCAGACGCGGCTCGCGGCAGTGAACCTGACACAGGATGAACTGCGGCGCGTTATTGCGCGGCAGATTTATTATGTGCGGTTTCTGAATTACAAGTTCCACGCGGCCGCGGAAGTGACCAGCGCACAGATCGAAGGTTACTATCAGCAGCAGCTCTCGCCGCAGTTGCAAAAGCGCGGCTCGGCGATTCCGCCGCTTAGCCAAGTGGAAGCGCAGATTCGCCAGTTGCTCACGCAGGAACAGATCAACCAAAAAGCGGCACAGTGGCTTGAAGAAGCAAAAGCGCGCCTGAAGATTGTCGTCCAGCCCTCGGGAGGGGGCGGATGAAAAGATGGACAATCCGGATTTTATGGGGATTGCTCCTGCTGGTCATGGCCTTCGCTGTATTCCTCGCGGTAATCCTCAACACTGGCACTGCGGAACGCTGGGCTCGCACGTACGTCATCAAGGCCATCACAAAAAGCACAGGCGCTCGGGTGGAGCTGCGCGGATTTCAGTTTAGCTTGCGCGGATTGAACGCGGACCTCGATGATTTTACGCTGCATGGGCGGGAGACGCCGGACCAGCCGCCGTTTTTTCACGCGGACCATATTCACGTCAGCGCGCACATCATCTCGTTGCTGAGCCACAAATTTTCTCTAGGCGATGTGGATGTGAGCAACCCGGCGATATTTATTGCTGTTGATAAGTCTGGCCAGAGCAATCTGCCGGTGCCGCCGAAAAAGAAAAAGTCCACGCCTTTTAAGCAGCAGCTTTTCAATTTGCAAATCGCCAATCTGAAAATCAGCAACGGAGTTCTGATTTTTAATGACCAGAAGATTCCGCTGGATGTGGAGGGCGGGAAATTTCAGTTCGCGATGAATTATCAGGCAGCGCCGAACGAAAAAGATTCGTACGCCGGGGAATTCAGCTGGGATCAGGTGCGCATGAAAGCGCGAAAGTACAGGGAGTTTCCGTTTGGTTTCGGGACGAAATTCACGCTGACGCGCACGGGAGTATCGGTGGATGATTTGCGGCTCATGCTGCCGCACACGACGATTGAAGCGCGGGCGGACGTGAGGAACTTTTCGCCGGTAGACGCGGATTTTCACGTCCGCGGGCAACTGGCGCTGCCGGACATACGCACGATTATGCGCAAGCCTTCGACGCCGGATGGAAACGTGGAGTTCACCGCGAATGGCACTTACGCGGAAAAACAACTGCAGCTGAAAGGGCATTATCACGCGCGCGGACTGGTGCTCAAGTTCAAATGGTTTCATGCGGGAGGGATCGAGAGCTGGGGCGATTTGTACGCGGAGAACGGCTCGCTGCACATGCCGGTCTTCTATGCCAAAGCGCTGGGTGGGAATCTGCAGGGGCGGCTCGACCTGGCATTCAAGGGTTTGCAATTTCGAACGGACACAAGATTTGCAGGAGCGAACCTGGCGGAAGTGCTGGACGCAGTGAACAACTCGTCCATGCCGGTGCACGCGTTGCACTGGGGCGGCTCGCTGGCGACCGATACGGTGTGCACGTGGCAGCGCGATTTCAAACACTTCGCGGTGAAGGGTACGACGGCATGGACGCCTCCGGCGACTCCGCAAGCGGGAGTGATCGGCGTGAGCGCTAACATGAAGTTCAACTATGTGATGGACCGGCACGGCGTGGATTTGACGTCGAGCACAATCAATACGCCGGATAGTCAGGTGACTTTCAACGGGCGTCTGGCGGCGCACAATTCGGCGCTGGGAGTGGTGTTTCACACGGCGCACATCGCGGACTGGTCGGACTTCATCGCGGTGATTCGCGGGCCGCACAGCAGCCGGCAGGAAATTACCGGGAGCGCGGATTGGAAAGGGAATCTCACGGGGCCCGTGGATGGGCCGACCTTCGCGGGGATCTTTGACGCGCAGGATGCGCATTTTGGACGGCTGTATTGGGACAGCATCAGCGGATCGATGGAGTATTCGCCGGTGAAATTCGAGCTGGCCAACGGCGCTGTGAAAAGGGGAAATTCGACGGCAAATCTGGAGCTGATGCTGCAATTGGATAAGTGGAATTTCCGGCCAGAAAACGAGTGGAGTTTGCAGGCGCATTTGGTGCGCGCGTCGCTATCGGATGTACAGGGGCTGATGGGGACTTCGTACCCGGCTCAGGCGGTGCTGACGGCGGATTTTCGCGGCAGTGGGACGCGGGAGGAGCCCGTGCTGGACGGGAATTTCCTGCTCGAAAATATGGATGCGTATGGCGTGCACTTGGATCGCGCAAGCGCAGTGCTGAATTTGCGCCATGATGAGATTCGCCTCACCGATGCGAAGCTCGATCGCGACACAGGGCACGTCACCGGAAATTTGCTGTACAGACCGGAAGAACGCACAGTCGAATTTCAAACGATTGGAACGGGCATCTCGCTGGCGAAATTTCCGTTTCTTCAGGCGAAGTCGCTGCCCATTGGCGGAGACATTGATTTCGATTTGAGCGGCAGCGGCCCGCTTACGGCGCCGAAAGGGCACGGCACGGTGCAACTGATTGATTTGAGATTCGGCGGGGAAGTGCTGGACAGCTTTTCCGGCACAGTCGATTCCGATGGAGAAAAGGCCCAGCTTGTTTTGCATTCTCATACCAGCGGCAAGCTGGATGCGCGAGCGCAGGTGCAGCTCACAGACAATTATCCACTGAGCGCCACGCTGGGGATGGCGCAGGTGGACCTCGATCCGTTCATTTCGGCGGGATTGCATCTGAGCCAACTGACCGGCCACAGCAGCATTGACGGGCAGTTGAATCTTTCCGGAGAAGCAGGAGATCCGCAGACGATTGTGGTCCAGGCGAATCTGTCGCGTGTAGCGTTCAATTATGAGTATGTGAAGCTGCAGAATGAAGGCCCGGTACGGCTGACCTACAGCAAGAGCGAAGTGCGCGTGGAGCAGGCGACACTGAGCGGAACGGACACGAATTTTCAGATTTCCGGGGATGCGCGTTTCAGCGGGGGCCGTGAGTTGAATTTGAAAGTTGGCGGCTCGGTGAACCTGCGACTGGCGACCGGACTTTTTCCGGCGCTGGATGCGCGAGGGGTTGCGCAGCTTGATACGACCATTGGCGGGACGTTTTCGAATCCGCAGGTGATCGGGAGGGCAAGAATCGTTGATGCTTCGGCGCACTACGGCGATTTTCCCGCAGGCGTGAGCAATTTGAACGGAGATGTGGTGTTCGATCGCAGCCGTTTGCTGCTGGAGAATTTTGCGGGGTCGGCGGGAGGCGGGACGCTTACGATGTCAGGGAACGTGGGATACGGGGAGCGGCCGGCGCGGTATGAGATTGACGGAGTGGCGAGACGAGTTCGCGTGCGCTATCCGGAAGGAATGAGCTGGCTGCTCGATGGCAATGTGCGCTTCAGCGGCACAACGACGAGCGCGGTCCTTTCCGGCGAGGCGAGCGTGCAGCGCGTAAGTTTTGCGCCGAACGTGGATTTCTCTTCACTGATGCTGGCGTCTTCGACGACTACGCTTACGGGGCCTTCGATTTCTTCTGCGTACCTGCGGAATTTGCAGTTCGATATTGCCGCGAATGCTGTGCCGGGAATGCGCGTCGATTGGGGCAGCGCGCATTTTTCGGCGGAAGGTGGAGTGCGCGTGCGCGGAACGTGGGAGCATCCGATTGTGCTGGGCAATATTCATTTGCTTACGGGAGAGATGGCTTTTCACGGGAACAATTATCATTTGAATCGCGGAGACATCAATTTTTCGAATCCGTTTCGGTTTGATCCGGTGCTGAATATCGAAGTGGCGACGACAATTAATCCGTACGAAATTACTTTGGATTTCAGCGGGCCGGCGAGCCACATGCAGCTCGCGTACCGGTCAGATCCGCCGCTGCCGGCTTCGGATATTGTGAATTTACTGGCGCTGGGCACGCAGGGAGAAGAATCGGCGCTAATGAGTACGACTTCGAGCCAGGCGCAGAACTTCACGGCAACGGCGCTATTGTCGGAAGCGGTCACCAGCCAGATCGGCGCGCCGATCGAGAGGCTTTTTGGAGTTACAAACTTTCGGATTGATCCGTTTCTGGCGAGTACGCTGGCGACCAGCGGAGTGACGCAAACGACGGAAGCACGCGTGACGATTCAAAAACAGGTGACGCACGATTTAAGCGTGACGTACAGCACAAACGCGGCTTCGAATCAGCAGCAGGTGATCGAAGTGGATTACGCGATTCACCGCGACATAACTATTGTGGCGCTGCGGGACATTAATGGAATTTATGGCGTGAGCGTGAAGTTTACGAAGCACTTCCGATAATAGTTTTGAGCGACCGGCGCGTTTTTTAGGACGAGAGGACGAGGACGTCATCCGAGGGCAGAAGGACGCGCCAGGGTTGCGGCTGATCCTTCAGGTGAAACCAATTCTCCTTGGTCATTTCGGCTTGCAAATGATGGTGTTCTCCTTCGGGTGAGTGCAAGCGAAGATAAACGGTGACGCGGAAAGGCGCTTCGCTGGTGCGCACGAGCCAGCACGGGTAGGAGTTTGGCGAATTGGCTTCGTCCGGTGAAGCGGCGAAGCGGATATGATGGGCGCGGATTCCGATGTAAGCGGGGCGTGCTGAAGCTTCGATATCGCAACGTAGGGCGCAATTCCAGTCAAGCGCTTCGACCGTTCCTGCAGAGATGACGCGAGCGCGCGAAAAATTCTTCAGGCCCGTGAGCAGCGCAACTTCGAGGGTGGGCGGATGACGAAAAATCTGCTCGCGCGAACCAGAGGCTGCGACTTTCCCTTTTGACAGCACGAGAATTTTTGGGGCGATGCGATAGGCCTCCTCCATGGTGTGCGTGACGTAAAGCGCGGGACGCCGGAATTGCGCAAGGGTGAGAATCAGTTGCTGCTCGACCTTGCTCCGCAAAAAAGTATCGAGCGCGGAGAGCGGTTCATCGAGCAGCAAAGCCTGCGGTTCGATTGCGAGGGCCCGAGCGAGTGCGACGCGCTGCTGTTCGCCGCCGGAAAGTTCGCGCGGCAAACGATGTTCGAGTCCTTCGAGATGCACCTCAGATAGGAGTTGTCGCACCCGCGCGCCGCGATCTGCGCCAACCAATGTTTTTATTCCAAACGCGATGTTATGAGCGACGTTCAAGTGCGGGAAAAGCGCGTAATGCTGGAAGAGGAGTCCCACTTCGCGATGGCGGGCTGGGACGTCTATTCGCTGGTGAGAATCGAAGAGCGCGCGGCCATTGAGAGCGATTGAGCCGCGATCAGGGCACTCAAGTCCGGCAATACAGCGCAGAGTCATGCTCTTGCCGGAGCCGGAGGGCCCAAGAATCGCGAGCGGCTCTTCGTCAGCGGAAAAATCAGCGGACAGAGTATAGCTGGGCAGCTTTTTCTCGAAATTGACTTCGAGCGGCATCAGCGATGCGCCGCCTGCGCGCGCGGATTCTGCAGATGCGTCCAGTAATACATGCCGGCGATCATGGCGAGAGAAATGGCGACGTCGATGAGCGACCAGACGATGGCCTGGTGCATTTCGCCTGCTTCCACCGAAATGTAAATGGCGATGGGAATGGTTTCGGTTTTTCCGGGGATGCTGCCGGCGAGCATTAAAGTGGCGCCGAATTCTCCGAGAGCGCGTGCGAAAGCGAGAATGGTTCCAGCGAGAATTCCCGGCCAGGCGAGCGGCAAGGCGATGCGGCGGAAGATGCGCCACTCGGAGGCGCCGAGTGTGCGGCCTGCTTGCAAGAGGGCGGGATCCAATTGCTCGAGGGCGGCGCGGACACTCAAATACATCAGCGGGAAGGAAACCACAGCGGCCGCGATCACGGTTGCGGGCCAGGAGAACACAACCGTGGCGCCAAAATGCAGAAGCAAGCGGCCAAGCGGGCCATTTCGTCCGAAAATCACCAGCAGAATGAAGCCAACAACCGTTGGCGGCAGCACGAGCGGAAGCAGGAAAATTCCGTCAACGAGAGCGGGACCGATTCCGCGGCGATGCGCACGCCAGACGGCGGCAGCGGTGCCAAGAACAAGCGTGGTGACGGTTGCGGTGATGCTTGTTTCGAGCGAAAGCCAAACCGGGGAAAGGTCGGTGGCCATTGGTAGGCTAATTTCCCGAACCGGCCGCCGTGGCAGGCGCGGCCGCAGCGCCGAAACCGGCCTTCTCGAATGCGTTCAGCGCGTCTGCGGATTCGAGCGCGTCGAGCAAAGAATGGGCGGCTTCCGGCGATTTGGAATTCGTCAGCAGAGCGACAGGATACAGAATTGGCAGATGGGAATCGGCGGGAGCGATTGCCGCGACACGGACGGCAGCAGAAATCTTCGCGTCCGTGACGTAGACAAGCCCCGCATCAGCATTTCCGGTTTCGACATAGGCGAGCGCTTGACGCACATCTGTTGCAAAAACAAGCTTCGGCTGAATCGCAGGTAGCAAGTTCAGAGACTTCAGCACCTGCATGGCGTAGGTTCCGGCGGGGACGATTTGCGGATTGCCGACGGCAATTTTTCTGACGGCACTCTCGCGCAAATCGGCAAAGCCGGTGATTTTGTGCGATTCCGCAGGCACAATTAGCGCCATTTGATTGGCCAGCAAATCGCGGCGCGAGCCGGGGACGAGAAGTTTTTCTCGCTCGAGCGCATCCATTTGCGGCTCGCCGGCGGAAATGAAGATGTCTACCGGCGCGCCCTGCTCGATCTGGCGCTGCAACGTTCCGGAAGCGCCGAAATTGCAGACGACGCGCTCGCCGGGATGGCGTTGCTCGTAGCTTTGCGCGATTGTCTGCAGAGGCTCTTTCAAGCTGATGGCTGCGGAAATAGTTAGTGAAACGGGCTGATTCGGCGAATGTCCAACAGCGCCGCAGGCAATCAGAGCAAAGCAAAGCGCAACCGATAGCGGCAGAGTTGTGGCGAATCTGCGCATTTTGTTCAGCCCGGAGAAATTCATCCAGAATCCTTCTGCAAGGGCGTATGAAAGCGCCCATATCGTAGACGAAGCGGCGGTGCGGCGCAATTTGGCGATTTCGTGGCGCGCGCGACTCTGGCGGAGGTGAGTCTGATACCATGAAGGCCAGGCGGATATGGCCAAGGAGAGATGCATGGACGAGCTGCTGAAATGGCGCGCGGAATTTCCGATTCTGGAAAATTCGACATACATGATCAGCAATTCTCTGGGAGCGATGCCACGCACCGTGTATCAGCGCATGCACGATTACGCGGAGATGTGGGCCACTCGCGGCGTGCGGGCGTGGGAAGAGGGCTGGTGGGAGATGGCTGTCGCGGTGGGCGACAAAGTCGGAGCGATCATCGGAGCGGGGCCGGGCGAGATTTCGCTGCACCAAAATGTGACGCTGACGCAGGCCATCATTTCGTCCTGCTTTGAGTTTTCGGGCCGAAGAAACAAAGTTGTGCTCACGGACCTGGAGTTTCCTTCGACTGTTTACTTCTACATGGAGCAGCGGCGGAATGGCGCGCAGGTTGAGATTTTGAAGAGCGAGGACGGTCTGCATGTGCCGCTTGAGAAATTACTGGTAGCAATTGACGAGAGCACGCTTCTGGTGCCGATCTCGCTGGTTTTGTTTCGCAGCGCGACGATTGTCGACGCGAAAGCGATCATTGAGCGGGCGCACAAGGTTGGCGCGCATGTGATTCTGGATTGTTTTCAAGCGGCAGGAACGGTTCCGGTGGACGTGCGGGAACTGAATGTGGATTTTGCGGTCGGCGGCGTATTGAAGTGGCTTTGCGGCGGCCCGGGCGTGGCGTATTTGTATGCGCGTCCGGATTTGCGCGAGAAACTGCGGCCGAAAATTTCGGGTTGGGTGGCGCATCAGCGCCCGTTTGCGTTTGAAGTGGGCGCGCTGGACGCGCGGAGCGATGCCTACCGTTTTTTGAATGGAACGCCGCACATTCCGGCGCTGTATGCATGCCAGCCGGGACTGGAAATCATTCAGCAGGCGGGCGTCGGCAAAATTCGCGAAAAGTCAGTGCGGCAAACGGGGCGGCTGATTGAAGGCGCGCTCAAGCGCGGCTGGCGCGTGAATTCTCCACGGGATTCGCGCGAGCGCGGCGGGACGGTTTCGATTGATTGTCCGCACGCACAGGAAGTAAAGAACGAGTTGATCGCGCGGAACATTCTGGCGGATTACCGGCCGGGCGCAGGCATTCGCGTGTCGCCGCACTTCTATAATCGCGATGAGGAAATTGATTTTACGCTCGCGCAGGTAGATGAAATTCTCACAACACGCGCGTATGAACGGCATTTGCAACCAGCATGAAGCCACGCGGCCAATCGCACGTTCGGCAAGCAATTCTGTCGCAGCACGCGGAAGAACTCTACATGACGAGCGTGCCGCGAGAATGACATTTTGAGCGGAGGCGATCATCACGATTGGGCGGCGCTGCGGCACGCGATGGTGGAAGAGCAGATTCGCAAGCGGGGCATTAAATCCGCGAGCGTGCTGGAGGCCATGGGCCGCATTCCGCGGCATCTTTTTGTTCCGGAGGAATTGGCGGCGCACGCGTATGAAGATCGCGCACTCAGTATCGGCGAGCAGCAAACCATTTCGCAGCCTTACATGGTCGCTTCGATGACGGAGTATCTGGAGCTGCGGAAAACCGAACGGGTGCTCGAAGTTGGCGCTGGGTCAGGGTACCAAGCCGCGATGCTTGCCGAACTGGCACGGGAAGTTGTGACGGTCGAGAAAAATGCAGCACTTGCTGAAGCAGCGCGAGCGCGGCTCACTGCTCTGGGCTACCACAACGTATGCGTAGAAATAGGCGACGGCACGTTGGGATGGCCTGAAGCAGCGCCGTTCGACGGGATTCTCGTAGCTGCGGCAGCACCTGCGATTCCGCAGCCGCTTGTGAGCCAACTCGCGGAGGGCGGGCGGCTGGTCATTCCAGCAGGCCAGAGCGACAAGCAAATGCTGATGCGCATTCGCAAGCGCGGGTGCGAGATCACGGAAGAGAAGCTTTTCGCCTGCCAGTTCGTGCCCTTACGAGGCCGCTACGGCTGGGCGGATACCGCGGAATGAGTTCATCCGTCGAGCTATCCGTGGTCATTCCCGCTTACAACGAAGAACAACGTTTGCCGCGGACTATCGAGCGAGTGAGCGAGTATGTTCGCCGAGCACATCCCGCGAGTGAAATCATAGTTGTAGACGACGCCTCGAGCGATGGTACGGGTGAGGTTGTACGCGCGGCGCAGCAGCAAATTCCTGAGTTGCGGCTGATATCCCATCATGACCGAAATCATGGAAAAGGCTGGAGCGTGCGGACGGGAATGCTCGACGCCCGCGGAACATTTTCTCTTTTCACGGACGCAGACCTTTCGGCGCCGATTGAGGAAGCAGAAAAGCTTCTTACGGCGCTCGATTCGGCGGACATTGCAATCGGCTCCCGCGCGCTCGACCGGAAGTTAATTCAAGTGCACGAATCGCGGGGACGCGAGCTGGCGGGGATTTGCTTCAATCGGCTGGTGCGCTTGCTGGTGGGATTGCCGTTCGAAGATACGCAATGCGGGTTCAAGGCGTTTCGCACTGCGGAAACGCGAATCATCTTCGAACAGCAACGGATTGAGGATTTCGGATTCGATCCGGAAATCTTGTTCCTTGCGCGGCTGCATGGCTTTCGGGTGGTAGAAGTTCCGGTGGTGTGGTCGCACGACCCGCGCACTAAAGTAAACATGATGCGGGACAGCGCAGGAATGTTCGCCGACCTGTTTGAGATTCGCTGGAATGAGATACGGGGCCGCTATCCAAAAAAGCAGTGATAGCGGGTCAGTTTGAATTTTGACTCTTTGTGTCACGATCAAGAAAATTCAAACTGACCCACGAGGCGACGAGCGAAATAAAACTACATTCTGCCGCGTCCGCCCTGAGCTGTAGGAGGCGTGAGCCCGTTCATGCGCAGATAGGCGGCTTCCTGGCTGTAATGATCGTAAAGATCGGCGACCAGCCCAACCATCACACGCGCGCGTGGCGCCTGGCCGCGGAACATAGAAACCATCTCGCCGAGGTTCGCGTCGGTCGCTTTGTCCAGCACGCCGCTGCAATATTCGAATGAGGACTTGAGCGCGGTGACCAGTTTGTCCTTCGGGTCGGTATCCGCGAGTTTCTCCTGCTCGGGAGGCTTCGTTCCCGCAATGGCGGAGCACAGAAAATTATTCGACTGGGCCAAATGCATGATGAGATGTCCGAAAGTCATTTGATCGGGCGTGGGATGGTAGCTGTATTTGTCGGCCGGCATCTCCTCCGCGCCGGCAATAATGGCTTTGGCGCGCTGCGCGACCATCGCTTTGACAGTGTCGGATACCGGATTGGACGAAGCGGCGTTCTGTTGTGCCGATGCGAGCGCCGGAACTATTGCTGCCACGATTGCGAGAATCAAGAAGCACTTCATGAAAGTCCCTCCTGTACGTTTGACTGCGCCAGAAAGGATAGTCCTGGCTGGCGCGCTCGGCCACAAGTATTCCTGAAGCCGGTAAGCGAGGGAAGAAAAGCAAGTCGACCGTTTAACTTTACAAGACAAAGTACTTGACATTATTTCCGTCGGGCGTATGATGGCGGTATGGGTGCAACCGAACCTATCCACAACCGGCCGGTGGCGATCGACGATCACGCACGCGAGAACTTGCGGTACATCCGCGAGACTATGGAGCGCGCCGGCTCGTTTACCGCCGTTCCGGGATGGGGCGGAGTCGCGCTCGGTATCACAGCGCTGGGAGCAGCCTTTGTCGCCGCTCAGCAAAACACACGCGAAGCTTGGTTGGTGGTTTGGCTGATTGAGGCGGCGATTGCGCTGGCGATCGCTACATTCAGCACCTTGATGAAGGCGCGCCGCGCGCAGGATTCGCTTCTGTCCGGGCCAGCCCGCAAGTTCGCGCTCAGTTTCGTTCCGCCCGTTTTTGCGGGAGGCATTCTGACGTATGTTCTTTTTCACGCGGGACTGGCTTCGGCGATTCCGGCAACGTGGCTGCTACTTTATGGAACCGGTGTAATGACCGCCGGGGCATTCTCGATTCGGGCCGTGCCGTTCATGGGGCTGTGCTTTGTCGTGCTGGGGACGGTTGCGTTTTTCTGCCCGGCATCGTGGGGTGATATTTTGCTGGGAGCCGGTTTCGGGGGATTCCACATTATATTTGGCGCCATTATTGCGAGGAGCTACGGTGGGTAGGCCGGCGACAATTCGCACTTCATCCGAGCGTCTACGTTCGCGGGAGAAGGAAGAGGTTCAGGCAGATCGCCCGCGCAGCGCTGAGGAGTCTGCACGCTCGCTGGATCGGCTGATTCATGAACGCACGCGGCTGGGCATCTTGAGCGCGCTGGCTGTGAATGATTCGCTCAGTTTCAATGATTTGAAAAAATTGATTGGGGCGACTGACGGCAATTTGAGCGTTCATGCGCGCAAGCTGGAAGACGCGGGCTACATTGCATGTACCAAATCGTTTTCCGGGCGCTTGCCGAAGACGGAATACCGCCTCGCGACCGCGGGCCGCAAAGCTTTAGAGCGTTACCTGGATCACATGGAAGCTCTGATTCGTGCAACGCGCGAAGGATAAAAAGGACAGGAGGGGCAAATTTTTTTGCCGGTTTACTTTATGAGAGAAAGTGCTTTGTATATCGTTCCCGCAAAAACAGCGAAACCGCTACACGTGGCGATTGTTATGGATGGCAATGGGCGCTGGGCCGAAGCGCAAGGATTGCCACGTTCGGTCGGTCATCGCGCCGGTGTAGAAGCCGTTCATCGCGTGCTGCACGTTGCGCCAGCGTTCGGCATTGGCAAGCTGACGCTCTTTGCGTTCTCCAGCCAGAACTGGGAGCGCTGCCCGGGGGAAGTGGGTTCGCTGTTTGGACTGCTTGAGAAGTTTTTTTATGACCAGGCGCTTCACGCGGCCGAGCACGACGTTCGCATCTGCGCCATCGGCCGGCGCGACCGTCTACCCAGCACGTTTCCGCGATTGAGGCCGCCGAAACCGCTACCGCAAAAAACTCAGGACTCGACTTGCGCATTGCGGTGGACTACTCCGCCCGCGAAGCCATGCTCCGCGCCGCTTGCTGGATGGTTTCGAGTACGGAAGTGACGCAGCGGGAATTCTCCAAGCGCCTGGGCCAGGTGACTAATGCGCCGGCGGAATCCTCCGATGTGGATTTGCTGATACGCACAGGAGGCGAACAGCGTCTGAGCGATTTCCTGCTCTGGGAATGCGCGTACGCTGAATTGCACTTCACCGAATGCATGTGGCCCGATTTTGATGTGGCTGACCTGGAATTGGCAATGCGGGATTTTCGCGCGCGCGACCGCCGTTTCGGTCGTATCCCCGTTGCGCCTGCCGCGAATGCGGTTGTTAGTTGAACCGCATGAATTCGAAAGCGTTCTAAGTTTCGGAGGATGCATATGATGACTGCTGGAATTTCTCCTGCGCCTGGATCCACCGAATTCCGAAGCGTTCTCAGCGATGCCATTGGGTACTGGGAACGCCGGCGCATCGTCTATAACTCTCTCTTGACGGCTACTGTACTGATCTGGATCACCGCGACATGGCCGCATTTTCGTCCCGCGTTTGCGTGGCAGCCGTTTGTAGCGCTCGTTGTCCTCGCCATGTTTGCGAATCTTTGCTATTGCGCCGCTTACGTGGCTGACCTGGCGATGCAGTATTCATCCTTTCGAGAATACTGGCGGCGCTGGCGCTGGGCGCTTTGGACCGTGGGGATGCTTTTTGCGCTGCTCCTTGCGAATTATTGGATTGCGGACGAGATATATCCATACGTCCCTAATGTCCATTGATTCGTTCTTCCGTATTCGCATAGCGCAAAAAAAATTCGGCCTGAGCATTTGATGTTCCGGAGATGAAATATGAAGGCGAAATGGTTCCGTGAATGGGGCTGGTTCTATGCTCCTGTGGCGTTGCCCGGATGGATTCTGCTTCTGTTGACGGTGCTATTTTGTGTGCAGGTGTTTGCAGCGATTGACCGGCATTCGCATTCGGCGTCTGATACGCTATACGGAATTTTCCCGTTTTGGGTTTCTGCGTGGACAGTGCTGGGGTGGATCGCCTCGCGCACGTGCCGCAGGAGCGCTGACTAACCGAGTTCAAATCTGAAGAGCACGTTCAGCAAAAAAATCCTGCGGCTTCACAATGAACAGAAATCAACGATCAAAGACCAGTGCATTGCTGATCGCCGTCATCGCCGTGCTCTTTTACTTTTTCTTTATGCACGCCAAGCATGACCCGGCGCTATCCAAAGTAAATGCATTCGCTGACGATCCCTACGACGCGGTTGGCTCTTTCGGTATTCAGGCGGCAATGTTCCTCGCGGTAGTTTGTTTGATACGCTCGTTTCGGAGTCGCGCAGACGCCTGGGCGTTCGAGCATGATCTTTTCCTTCTACGCGCAGAGACTGCCGCAATACTGTCGGTTGGCGTTACTCTCGCGGCGGACGCGCTGGCGATGCTCCGGTATGCACACTTGTGGATAGGAGCGGCGGCAGGATACGGGCTTGCCGCGCTGCTCGTAGGCATGGCGATTCTCACCGGCGCTGTTGGATTATGGATTCGGCGCACCGCAGAAATTCCGGTTGGGCAAGCAAGTTCGGCTGCGAGGGCTCGAGCAGTCGCCGTTTCGGCCTTTATGGCGCTCGTTCTTGTTTTCTATCCCCAGCATTTCCGCCGAGGTTTGATCGGAGTACTCTCCACGGCATTTATCGGGACTGTGATCCTGTTTGCTCCCGTATGGGCTTGGACGATGACCCTGGTTCCGCATGTCAGCGCGCACCCAGAGCAACACCTCATCACGCTTGAAGCGTTTCATCGAAGAAAATATCATTGGCTCGTCGTCATTCTTGTCGGAGTACTTGTGGGGCTGTTCTTCGTGGCGGGAGAAGGTTCGGAAGGCGGTGGAATACCTCGCGCTAAGCTCGCGCTGGTGATCTCGGCCTACATTGGATTGGAAACGGCCGGGCTGATCGTCGGTTACGCGTTCCTGGGGAAGTCACTGGGCCTTTTTCGCAGACGCTCTCCGTGACAGATTTCGTGCTATACGCGTGCCGCGGTTCTGCAGGCCGCGAGTGTGAAGGCTTTTTTCACCACGCGCAGCGCTGCTGAGGTAAGTTGAAGCTTCTCCAGATCCTCTTCCGCCACCCACTCCGCATCGGTGACATCGCCGGCGGCCGCGGCAACACCTTCAACGAATTCGCACATGTAGTCCAAAATAACGAAATGGTATTGTGGCCTATTGTCAGAGTCGCGTAAAACTTTCTCATAAATTTCGAGGAGTCCCAGAACGCGGACAGAGACGCCCGTTTCTTCCTTCAGTTCACGCTCGATTGCGGATGTGATGGTTTCGCCGATTTCCAGGATGCCGCCGGGAATGGACCAGCGACCTTCGAGTGGCGGCTGTCCGCGACGGACCAGGAGCGCGCGTCCGCCGTGAATCACCACGCCGCCGACGGCAATGACAGGTCGCTGGGGGTATTCCCGTTCCGCTACTTCCGCACGGTTTACATCATTGCTTGACATGGACGTTATATAATACGCTTCCCTGTGCCTGATTTTGACATGAAGGAGAATTTGACGTGGTGAGATGCCCCAAATGCGATGCCGAGATTGACCTCGACGAAGACGAAATCGAGGAGGGCGAAATCCTCACTTGCCTGGAGTGCGACGCGGAGCTTGAAGTCGCTCAGATCCATCCTGTGCGCCTGAATGTTATCTCGGAAGATGATGACGACGAGGACGAGACCTCCGAAGATGGAGACGAACTCGATCTCGAAGATGAGGATGAGGAAGAAGACGAAGAAGAAGAAGGCGAAACGGAATTTTGCTCGTGATGCCGTTGCTTCGGCCCCTCCCGGCTGCATCTTTTTGCGTGCTTTTGGACATCTAAGTACCAGTTGCGACCGGCGTCTGGCTGACCGGACGAAGGAGGCCCAGTGAGCATCAGCTCAAAAGCAACTCGGTTAGTACCTTCCGCGACTTGTGTCCTGGCAGTTCTTGTTCTTTCCGGCGTGTCTGTGCGTGCCCAGAGTGGGCGCGATCGTTCGCAGTTGCGCACGGTTCAGGGAATCGTTCTCGATAAGAATCAAAACCCCATCGTGAACGGGATCGTCTACCTGCGGAACAAGAAGACCAATAACATTTCCACGCATATCTCCGATTCGCAGGGGCATTATCAGTTCACCGGGCTCGATCCCAACGTAGACTTCGAAATCCATGCTGAGTACAAACGCAGGAAGTCATCGAGTCACACGATCTCCAGTTATGACGATCGCCGGACTTTTGATGTCAATCTCGTGATTCCTCTAAACGACTAAGGGCGCACATTCATCGCAAAGAGAGCGTGTGGCACCATGGATGAGCCACCCGAGGTCGCGTTTTGATTCGAGGGCCGCTATGAAATCAGGTAAAGAGCAATCCTCCGAAGAAAAGAAAAGGCAGGCGCCTCCTCAGAACACAAGGGAACCTGAGAACGACAATTCCGTGGATGAGGCCTCGCGCGAATCCTTTCCGGCCAGTGATGCACCCGCGTGGAACGTTCCCTCTAAGCGTAAGAAACGCTAAGTAATCCCGCAGCGATGCATTCAGCCCGCGTTTGATCGTCAGAATCCTGGAATAACCCGCGCGACTTCCTTGTGTTCTGTTGACTCTTTCACTAAGGCGTACGGAGAAGCTGGTTCACAACGGGACAGAACGCCTTCAAGATAGTAGCCATCGGGTCCTGCCAATCAGGCAAATGAGCAGAGGATGGGGAACTCCATGAGTCTACAGAGGCGCTTGGGCGTATTGGCGTTGCTAGTCGCCGTTCCGGCTTTTCTGGCGGGATGCAGCCACGCCATCTTTCCAACAAATGGTGGAGGAGGCGGCGGCAACAGCACCAGCCCGATGATTCTCACGATACACGACTCGAACGCGCCAACGAGTGGAGTGACTGTGACGGCGTTTGAGGCGACGGTTACGGGCGCATCGCTCACACCGGCGAGCGGAACGCCAGTGTCGCTCCTGTCCAGCTCCCAGACAATCGAGTTTACGCAGCTACAAACCAATTCCGTGTATCTGTCGACGACACAGGTTGCGGTGGGGAACTACACAAGCCTAACGATTACGTATGCGAACCCGCAGTACACGATTTTCAATGGGACGGGAGCTTCCCTCACAATAAACGGTCAAACATGCGCGGCTGCGGCCGAATGCGTCATAACGAGTCCCACCGTGGACAATGTGACCGGAACGGTTACTTTCTCCTCGCAAATCGTGGTGCAACAAAACAACCAGACATTGATCGAAGTGGATGTGAATCTGAACGATTTGATTCAAAGCACGTTCGATGTCGATTTCAGCAAGTCCATAGCGGCTACAGTGACCCAGGGAACGAATGCGTCGGCGGCCATCGGTGACCCGTTGCGGGTGAGCGGGCAAGTCACCGCAGTCAGTGCAAGCTCGAGTCAATTCACCATAACGCCAGCTATCGGCCCACAACTGACGATCACCACAACAGGCACGACGGCGTTTGAATTCACTGGGGCGAATTGCACGAACAACAACTTCACCTGCATTACGACAAATCAAATCGTCGATGTGACATTCAATGTCATGGGCAATGGCACGACATTTGGAGCGACTGAAGTGGATTTCGATGACACCGGTACCACACAGCAGATCAGCGGGCAAATTGTGGCAATGGATGCGACTCCCCCGACGACTCTCACCATTGTGGTGCACAATACAATTCCGGCGGCAACCAGTTTGCCGAACGGGAGCCTGGCAACCGTGACAATCAGTACTTCCACCACCGACCCTGCCACGTATGTAATTAACAATGGTGCACTCGTACTGCCGAGCAGCCCGACTTTGAGCTTTGCTTCGACCTCGGATGTAATCGTTGGCCAGGAAGTAGAGGCGCGTGTGGCGTCGGGGAGCAGCATTTCAAATGGAGCATTCACGACGGACCGGCTAGCGTTGGAACAGACGCAGTTGCAGGCGACGGCAACAAGCGTTAACGCGACGGCCCAGCCGCCGCAGCCCTCGTACGTTCTGTCTTCGGCTTCCAGCACAAATCCGTTGCCGAGTCTGTTCGTCGATAATCCGTTAGGAAGTGTGACCCAGATTCAAGTTCTAACGGTAACGCAAGGATCGCCTGCAGTAACCTTATTTCAGGCGCTTTCACCGAACAGCATGAGCGGCATCACTAGCGGAACGACGGTGGTTTCCACAGGAGGATTCTTGTTCAATACTCCGTCTGTGGGATCTCCGACCATTGTGGCGACGGTTGTACGCGGCGAGGTCTCCGGCACCTGATGTGAAACCGCAGGAGCTATGCGACGACGGGTACTGGTGCGGCGGTCGTGGCTCTTCGCAGATAGCTGAATATGGCCATCACAATCGCGCCCAAGCCCCAGCACAGCACGACGAAATGAACGATTGCTCCAATGTGATAGGGGACCATCTCAAGCCCCTGGATTATCGCCAGCCCCAAGGCCAGACGACCGAGTAGCGCGCCCGTCCCGATCGCTGAACCGAGTAGAATGTCTCCGAGCCAGCTGGCCACAAAGACTTGTGCCGCATAAACCGCAATCAGCCACAGGATAAACGTCGTAATGCCCACGCCTAGACCTACGAACGTAAGGCATACAATGGCAGCGGCGATGGGCGTGGCGATCAAGAAGAGCACGCCAAAGCCAATCGAAGGCAGAAAATTTTTGCTTGCTTGCAAGCCGCTTGCGAAAAATCTGGGGATCAAGAGCAAGAGCACAAGTCCAAAGAGAAACGCCGCGGCCCAAAATTCAATTCGATGGCGGTAGTATGCCCACGATGCGTAGTCAGGGCCGGTTTTGAGCTGTGTGAAAACCAGGGGGCTGGCCAGCTTGGCCTGAGGATCAACAGACGCAGGACTTCGCCCTCGGTAAGACAAAGCGCCCTTGACGTTCGCATTAGGCCCGATATGGAGGTTGTCGCCTCTCAGTTTCACTTCACCGCCCACCGAACCGTTCAGCGTTGCGTCTCCCGCGGCTGCGGTAATATCCCGGCCAATACTGCCGGCAATCATCGCGTTTGCGCCGCCCAGTGTTAGGCTTCCGCCGACCTTGCCGGTTGAGGCCATCTCGAACAGCTCGCAGCCGGTAAGGACGTTTTTGCCCACGCTTCCATTGATATTCAGCGTCTGCGCGTAACTGCGGATGTTTCCGTCAACAGTGCCGTTGACACGAGCTTCGCGAGCGAAGGTGATTACATCGCCGGTGACGTGCCCATTGATTTCCACCTCGTTGCTCCAGACGAATAGGTCGCCATTCACAGTGCCGTCAATTCGCGCAAAATTGGCGAAGACAAATAGGTCTGTGTTCACTGTTTCACTTGCCGGCAGCGTGTAGGTTAAATGATGCCCGCGAATAACCTTGCTGGCGTGCGCAGCGGGTGTCATCAGCAGCATAGAAAACAGGAGACCAAGGAAACTCGCATTCACCAGCACAATGCCGACCGTTGCGCTGCGTCGCAGGAGCCGCTGAAGAGCGACGAACACCAGCATAATGACCACCGCCGTCGCGAAAAATTCGACAAAACTGAGCACGTTGGACCATCCTTTCCAAAATGCGCCGCTGAAGAAGAGCATGGTCATCAGATTGCCTCCGCTGAATCCAGCTTGATTGAGCTGCTGTTCGAGGGGTTCGATAATTCCGTTCCAAACCGTGAGAATTCCAGCCGCAGCGATTCCCAGCGCGGTAATCCATCCCCAGCGAACGTTTGTTCGCCTCGCTGGCGCCATAAATTGAGTTGGGACGGGGTCTTTTTCCTGAAGGCTCTGCTCGATCCAGATGGTTTCTCTCTTCAACGACTCGAGGAGTGCGCGGCATTCACCGCACTGTTTTGTGTGAGCCAGCACGCCGGACGACTGTGCGCTCTCCAACTGGCCATCCAGATAGAGGAATGCGGTCATCTCGTCGAAATGATTCATGCCTTGCTCCCAGCCGCGGAACGCCGCATTCCGGCGGCTCCGCGTTCGATGACTTCGCGAAGTTGATGGCGCGCGCGCAGCAAAAGCACTCCTACAAACGCGCGGCGCACGCCCAAAGTTTCAGCAATCTCGTCATAGTTCATTTCGGAGTAGTAACGCAGCGTGAGGGCCATGCGCGCGCGGCCGGGAAGCTGCTCCAGCGCCTTGCGCACGTCCTCGCGCGATTTTTCGGAGATGAGCCGCTCCAGTTGACCGGGATCAGCGTGCTCCAGCGGCATGCTTTCAATGTCTCCCGTTTCCAGATCCTGGCGAACACGGCGGCGTCGCAGCAAATCCCAGCACTGGTTAGCGGCCACGCGGTAGAGCCAGGCGTTAAATGGCCGTGACGGGTCGTATTGGTCGAGCTTGCTGCGCACTTTCAGGAAAACCTCCGAAGTCGCATCCTCCGCATCCTCTCGCGAAGGCATTGCCCGCCGGCAAAACCGGAAAATGCCCGGCGCGAACCGGGTGTAAATCTGCGCCCACGCATCATGGTTCCCGTCGCGGGCACGGGCGACCAGCTCAGCCAGCCCTGGTTGTAGCTCCTCCGGCATTGGCCTTTCGGTCGTCATATAGCTCTACGCACCAGACCCGCACAAAATTACACTGCTCCGGCTGCTCGTTCCTATGCTACGGGTCAACTGCCGCTTGGTTTCAGTTTAAGTCGCGATTTGTTCTCTTCGAGAAAGGCCCGTAGGCTGGGCGCGGCGTCGAGCAGGCGTATCCATTGCTCGTAGTAGAGCGTCACTGGGAAACGGCCCAGGCCATACACGCTCACGCCGCCTTTCTCTCCAACGCGAAATTCGAGTTCTCCGCGCTTGCGGGAACCTGTTTGCTTCTCCAACTCGGCGATGCGCGCCAGTAGTTCTTCACGCGATTCTTCGGCCATGCTTCAGCTCCTTGTAGTCAGTTTTTTGGAGAATCGCACACTGGCCAGCGCTTCGGCAAGCGCGATGCTCTCTTGTTATACTGGATGTCTTGCTCTGACGGTCTCAGGGTAATCTATGGCTCCCACATCACGGCAAAAACTGTTTCTGATCGACGCGATGGGCTACATCTTTCGCGCCTACCACGCTCCTATGGAGCGGCTGCAAACGCGCGCGGGCGTGCCCACGAAAGTCCCATATCTTTTCGCGACGATGATGCGTCGGCTGCTCGAAAGCAAGACGCTCAGGCCTGATTATCTGGCGGTGGTTTATGACGTGATGGCGCCGACGTTCCGCGACAAGCTTTTCGCGCAATACAAGGCGCAGAGACCGCCCATGCCCGATGATTTGTCGGTGCAGCTTCCCTTTGTGCGGCGCTATTGCGAAGCGATGCGCTTTCCGATTATCGAAGTCGCCGGATATGAGGCAGACGACGTGATTGCCGCGCTGGCCAAGCAAGCGACCGCGCAAGATATGGACACTTACATCGTCACCGCGGACAAAGACATGATGCAGTTGGTCGGCGGCCCCGTGCGTATTTTTAATCCCACCAAGGGCGACTTGATCGTTGACGAAAAAAAAGTGGAAGAGCTCATGGGCGTACCACCGGGCAGAGTGGTAGAAGTGATGGCGCTGATGGGCGATTCGATTGACAACATTCCGGGCGCGCGCGATCCGAACGAAAAGCCTGCTCCGGGCGAGCGCCGCAAACCCGGCATCGGCGAAGTCGGCGCGCGCATGCTGATTCAGGAGTTTGGCAGTGCTGAGGAGGCTCTGCGCCGGGCCGGCGAAGTGAAGCGCGCCAGTTATCGCGAAGCGCTCGAGAAATACGGCGAATTTGTGCGCTTGAGCAAGCAACTCGCCCAGATTCCAACGGACGCACCGGTGAAGCTGAATCCCGGTGAGCTGATATTGCAGCAGCCCGATGTGGGTGCTTTGCGCGAGCTTTTTGGCGAATTAGGATTCACGTCACTACTGAAGAATCTGCCCGCTGCAACACTGAGTGAAAAGACGGATTACGATACCTTTGGTTCGCCTGCCGCGCTGCACGATTTTTTGGAAGCTTTGCCGCGCGAGCAGGAAATTGCCGTCTGGCTCGCAACGAATGCCGCGAGCGAAGACGAAGAAGGCTACGGCTGTTGCGTGCATTCCATTGAAATCTCTCATCGAGCGGGCTTCGCGCGCGTGTGCGTAAACGACGCAAAGAACTCTGCTCTGTCCGCTATAGCCAACTGGCTTTCCGAAAAGTCTCGGCGAAAAATCGTGCATGATCCGAAGAGATTCGAGCTGTTCGCGATTTGCGATAAGGGAGCTACGAACGTGCGCGGTTTAGTGGGCATTCACCACGGAACGATGCTCTATTCTTATTTGCTGCGGCCGACCACCGCGAACCATACCTTCCCGGAAATTGTGTTACGGCATCTGAATGTGACGCTTTCGGGCGCGCCCGGCGAGCACGCGGATTTTCTGATGAGGCTAGCGCCGCTGATGCGTGCGGAAGTCGAAAACGGCGATCTGGTGTCCGTCTACGAAAAAATTGACTTGCCGCTGGCGCCGGTGCTCTCGCGCATCGAACGAGCGGGCGTTTGCATTCATCCCAAAACGTTAAAAGCTATTTCCTCGAACCTCGAAAAAGAGATCGCCGGATTCGAAAAGCGCATTTATGAACTCGCAGGATTCGAATTCAACATCAATTCGCCCGTGCAACTTGCGGAAGTGCTTTACGACAAGCTCAATCTCTCGTTGCCGCGCCGCACGCGCGGAAAAGCGCGCTCCACTGCGGCGGAAATTCTGAATGAACTTGCCGCATTGCACGAATTGCCGAAGCTGGTCATCGAATATCGCGAGCTGGCAAAGCTGAAGTCCACTTATGCGGACGTGCTGCACGAATTGATTTCGCCGCATACGGGCCGGCTGCACACGCAAATCAGCCAGACCGGCACGGCCACAGGCCGGTTGAGTTCTTCGAATCCCAATCTGCAAAATATCCCCATTCGCACCGCGCTGGGCCGCGAAATTCGCGCTGCGTTTGTCGCTGAGCCGGGGAATGTTCTTTTCTCCGCGGACTATTCGCAAATCGAGCTGCGCATTCTCGCGCATTTCTCCGGAGATCCCGTCCTCGTCGAGGCCTTCAGCAAAGGCGAGGATATTCATTCCCGCACCGCGCAGGAAGTTTTCGGCGTGGCGCCTTTTGCGCAGACCCCCGAGCATCGCCGCGCCGCAAAGGTGATCAATTTCGGGATCATCTACGGGCTTTCTGCGTTCGGTCTCGCGCAGAATCTGCAAATTGACCAGAAAGAAGCGGCAAAATTTATCGCTGCATACTTCGAACGCTACAGCGGAGTGAAGAAATACCTCGAGCGGCAGGTTGCTGAAACGCGGAAAACCGGTTTCACGCGCACTCTCTTCGGGCGCGTCCGGCCTATACCCGAAATCAATTCGGCGCAAGTGAATCTTCGCAATTTTGCCGAACGCACTGCGATGAACACGCCTTTGCAGGGCACGGCGGCCGATCTGATCAAGCTGGCCATGATTGAAATTGATCGCCGTATCATTGAAGAGAAGTTTCGCTCCCGTATGATCCTGCAAGTTCATGACGAGTTGCTTTTTGAAGGGCCGGAAAGCGATTTGCCGCGGCTGGCGCCTCTCGTAAAGACCTGCATGGAGCAAGTTCATCCTTTGCGTGTTCCGCTCCTGGTTGACATCAAAGCCGGGCCGAACTGGCGCGATATGAAGCCGCTCTGATGTGCGATAATTTTCGGAAGTCGCAAAGAGGAGGTTCAGCATGGCGCACGCACATTCGCCTGAATTTCTGAAAATTGTGAACGAATCCAAAAAGCGCATCAAGGAAATTGATTTTCGCGAAATCAAGAAGCGCCTCGATGCGGGCGAGAAATTCGTCCTCGTTGACACTCGCGAGGACAACGAATGGCAGCGCGGGCACATTCCCCATGCTATTCATCTGGGCAAAGGCATCATCGAGCGCGACATTGAATCGGCCATACCTGACAAAAACGCTCCACTGGTACTCTACTGCGGCGGGGGTTTTCGCTCTGCGTTAGCCGCGGACAATCTGCAGAAGATGGGTTACAAGAACGTGGTTTCAATGGATGGCGGCTGGCGAGGCTGGACCGAGGCAGGATTCCCAACAAGCAAAGACTGACGGAGCTTTTCACTTGCATATTCGCCGGCCCTCTTCAAATCCTAACGCAGCACCCACTGCGATGGCTTATCAAGGAAAGCACAATCGACCTGCTGTCCGGGCGTTCCTGCCCAATCGACCCTGTTCACACGCGCCCGCCCCACACAATGATTTCCGGTCTGCGCGAGGAAGACATCTATTAATGTGCCATCTTTCACAGCAGCCTGGTATCCGCAAAGAAACCCGCTGGCGCTGACCGTTTCCGTGGCGGCGAGAACGTCTGCTCCACCGTCGCCAGCTTCCGCGGGACGCAGCTTGAGCATGACTCTCAATCGTACGCGGGGCTCTCCCGCGTCTTTTTTTGAACGCTTGTCTATGTAGTTTCGGAGTTTGCTTTCGAGAGCTTCGAAATTCACGGGCTTCTGGATGAAATCTCTTGCTCCCAGCGACTCGCAAAAGTCTTTGTAGTTGGCGCTCGACTCGCCGGACACGATGATGATGGGAATGTGGCGCGTAAAGCTCAGTGAAGAAATCGTCTGGCAGACTTCGAAGCCGGAGTATTTCGGCATCATCAAGTCCAACAGAATGGCGTCGGGCTTTTCCTGCAAGGCCAACGCGAGCGCTTCTTCCGGCGAACTGGTCTCGATGATCTCGTAGGAATGCTTGAGACGAAAATGGAGCATTTTCCTCACGGATTCGTCATCATCAATAATCAGCAGCTTGGGCATGAAGTCCTCCTAATTTGCAACCGTGTGTGCTGCCGTGGGCGTGGAGCTCTCGTCTGACTCGGCTGGATTCGCGGGTGCTGTAATGGCGTCTTCGATTGCCCTGAGCAGAACATCGCGCGTGAAAGGCTTGCGAAGCACAACGAGACCTGCTTTCAAATTTCCCCTTACTTCGATCGCTCCGTCGGTGTACCCCGACATGAAAAGCACGCGCAAGCCGGGAAGCTCTGCGGAAAGCTTCTTCGCCAAGTCGCCGCCGCTCATTCCTGGCATAATGACGTCAGTAAGCAATACATGGATGGCCCCGCTGGAGGTGTTGGCCAGCCGGATCGCTTCCTCTGCATTGCCGGCTTCGAGCACTACGTAGCCCATATCGAGCAGTGTCTTCCGGGTGAGCTTTCGAAGCGAGGCCTCATCTTCTACCAGCAGAATAGTTCGCGCGTTGGCGGCAAGCTTCGCCCGTTGCTGCTCCGGCAATGCTGGCTGTCCTGCGCCTTTAGCGCGGGGCAGGTAAATGCGAAACGTCGTACCTTTCTCCGGCGCGCTATCCAGCCAAATGTACCCTTCGCTCTGCTTCACCACGCCGTACACCGTTGCTAATCCGAGGCCCGTGCCCTTGCCCTTCTCCTTCGTAGTGAAGAACGGTTCGAAAATATGCGATTGTGTTTGCGTGTCCATACCAATTCCGGTGTCACTCACCTTGAGCATCACATAGGCTCCCGGAATAACGTACTTATGTTGAAGGGTGTCCTTCTCGGTCAGTTCGGCATTGGACGTTGAGACGGTCAGTTCTCCGCCGTGCGGCATAGCATCCCGCGCGTTCACTGCGAGGTTCAGGATGACCTGCTCGAGTTGCCCGCGATCCGCCTTGATGTTCCCGAGCTCCGCGCTTGGTTCAAACTTCAGGGCCACATCCTCGCCGATTAGCCGGTGGAGCATTTTCTGCATGTCGGCAATAATCGCGTTCACATCGAGAATTTTCGGTTCCAGCACTTGCTTTCGGCTAAATGCCAGCAACTGTTGCGTGAGCGTTGCCGCTCGTTCTCCTGCCTTGCGAATTTCATCGATGGCAT
>DAIRCW010000023.1:0-16319 GCA_036796475.1 Candidatus Acidiferrales bacterium
TCACGATTGAAACAGCCTCGAGTCGCCGCGCAGAGGTAAACGCAACGACGCACATTAAGCTTCGCAGCGAATCTCGCTAAAGGGATACGCGGAGCCGAGAAATTTCCCGCCGCGATGCGCCTGAAAAAGTCTGGTGGGCCCGCTAGGATTCGAACCTAGAACCAACGGATTATGAGTCCGCTGCTCTAACCGTTGAGCTACGGGCCCGCAGGACACGTACATACTACAAGCAAAGTTGGAAGCGCCAAAGCTGCGGCTGCGGCCAGGCGAAAAGGGCGGAGGTTTTCTGGTCGTGCTGCCAAAATGAAACAACTGTTGCTCGGTAGGATGGTTCGTTTTGAAACTTTGGGAGCGCGGACCAAGCCTGCGAGTTCGAATCTAAATTGCGCCAAGGGCTATGCGCAATTAACCCAAAATGTTACTTGCCTTCTGAGGAGACCTGGATTATCTTTCCCATCGCCCCTTCAAAAAAAGTTTTTGGAGTGCTGGAATATGGCCCGGCCGATCTCCGTCTTCATACTATCCGACAATCGGTTGTTGCGCGAGTCTTTAGGCCGCATCTTGTCAAAACGTGGCGATCTGAAAATTGTCTCGTCGCAGGGATTTTCAGAAAACACGTGTGAAGAAGTTGCCCGCTCAGCGGCGGACGTAATCCTGCTCGATTCGCCTGACTTTGTATGTTCAGGTGTGAGCGGAGCCAGGACTCAAAAGGAATCGCGTGGGCTGAGAATGCTGCTGGTGGCCATGGAGGAGGACGAGCAGGTTTTTCTTCGCGCTATTCGGGCCGGAGCGATGGGATTTATTCCGAAAGATGCTTCGTCGCTGGACGTGGTGGCCGCGGTACGAAGCGTGGCGCGCGGCGAAGCGGTGTGCCCTCCGCGGTTTTGCAAGTTCCTGTTCGATTGCATCTCTTCTCCGCTCAAAACGCCGTTGGAATGCGACGCCAATGTGAATTTTCTCCTTACGAGGCGCGAGCAGCAACTCGTTCCCATGATTGGCCAGGGATTAACGAACAAAGAGATCGCGCAGCAGTTGAATCTTTCCGAGCAAACCATCAAGAATCATGTCCATCGGATTCTCCAGAAGATAGGCGTGGATAGCCGGATGGGCATTCGTGTCGCCATTCATCAGCTTTCGAATTAATTCCGCAAACACTCCTGTCGTTTGGCGCTGCCGGCATGCTTGCTCTTGAGAGACGAAGGGCCGTCTTTACATTTGGGGCAGCAGCTATTAGAGTGCGCCGCATGCAAAATTCAAAACAGTCTCTGATTTGGGGCATGCTCGCTGCATTCGTTGCATTTTCTTTTTTTCCTTTCTTGGTAAAGGCTCAAATTGCGGGCGCAAACGGTTCATCGGTTCCCACGCCCGCTTCCGTCCTCGGGCACACTCCCGGAGACGATTTCTATCTCGCCAATTACGATGAATCCCGCGCTTATTTTGAAAAGCTCGCGCAGTCTTCCAATCGCATAAAGCTGGTGAACGTCGGCAAGACTACGCGCGGGCTGGACTGGGAAATTGCCCTGATCTCCTCACCTGAAAATCTCGCTGCGCTGGATAAATACAAGGACGACAATCGCCGCCTCACCTGGGCGCGCGGCCTTGACGAGGCTGCCGCGCATGAACTCGCTCGCGGAGGAAAGATTTTCGTCCACATTGATGGCGGCATGCACTCCACCGAAGTCGCCGGCGCGCAGCATTCCATCATCCTTGCTTACAAGCTGCTGTCCGCGCAAGACGATCCGCAGATTGATGCCATTCTGAATAACGTGATTCTCGTGCTCTGGCCCACGCTGAATCCCGACGGCCAAAATGAAGTTGTCGCGTGGTATCGCAAAAATCTCGGAACAACTTTCGAGGTCAGCCCGCTGCCGGACCTTTATCAAGAGTACGTGGGCCACGACAACAATCGCGACGGTTACATGAACAACATGCTCGAATCGCAGGAGGTCACCGCGCAGGAGCTGCAGTGGAATCCGGAAGTGTTTTACACGCAGCATCAGACCGCGCCGTTTCCCGCGCGCATTTTCATTCCGCCGTTTGTGGAACCGATTTCCTCTAACATCCAGCCGATTCTCATGCGCTGGCTCAATGCTTTCGGGATCGATATGGGCGCGTATCTCGATGAGCATGGGATGCCCGGGGCCATCAATCGCGTCGGCTTCGATAACTGGTATCCCGGATTTCAGGATTTCACCGGAATTTTCCGCAACTCGATTTCGTTTTTCACGGAGACGGCGCTGTACGGCTATGCCACGCCGCATTTCTATACAGTGCGCGATTTTCCTCCGGAGTTCCGTTCGCTCAACTCGCAGGTTTTCTACAGCAGCCCGTGGACTGGCGGCTGGTGGAGGCTGGGCGACGCGGTACGCTACATGGTGGGCGCTTCGATGTCCGTTCTGGATACCGCGGCGAAATATCGTGAGCAGCTGCTCTACAACAAATATCAATCCGGCCGCGACAATATCGAGCGCTTCAGCAGCAATCCTCCCTACGCCTACGTGATTTCGCCCGAGCAGCGTGATTTTCCCGAAGCGGCTCTGCTCGTTCAGAAAATCATGCTCAATGGAGTGGAAGTTCACCAGGCCACGGCTCCGTTTGCAGCTAACGGGCGGGAATATCCTGCCGGTTCGTGGGTGATTCTCATGGACCAGCCATTCGCCGGGCTCGTCAAAGAGTTGTTCGAGCCGCAGACTTATCCGGACTTGCGCGAAAACGGCACGCCGATCAAGCCGTACGACGTCGCCGGCTGGACGCTCCCAATGCAAATGGGTGTGAGTGTGGACGCTGTTCTTCAGCCGGTTTCGTCCGCTGCGCGCTCCGGCCTTCGCTTGCTCGATAAATTCTCTGCGCCTGCGGGAAAAGTGGATGGCTCGGGTGATGTTTTCGTTCTCGATCCGCGCACCAACGAGCATTTCAAGGTCATCAATGAAGCTCTCGCGAGCGGCGGCCGCGTCAGTTTTTCGCCCGCTGATGGCGGGGCGATTGTCACTGGGCTCGCGCGCGACCGCTTCTCTGCCATCGCAGAGAAAAATTCAATCGTCGCTCGAGGAATTGACAGGGTTCCGCCAGACGCGATTGCCACCAAGAAGCCGCGCGTGGGTCTGTACCGCGCGTGGACCGCAGACATTGATGAAGGCTGGACGCGCTGGATACTCGAGCAGTACGGATTTTCCCCCGTCACGATTCACAATGGCGGGATGCAGGCCAGCCACCTGCTCGACCGCTTCGACGCCATCATTTTACCGGATGCGCAGCCGAATCAAATTCTGAACGGTTTTCCTCCCGGCTCCGTTCCGGGGCAGTACGTTGGCGGAATCGGGCAACAGGGAGTCGAATCGCTGCGCGAATTTGTTGCCGGAGGAGGCACGCTCATTGCATTCAATAACGCGTCTCTCTTCGCCATAGAACAATTTGGATTGCCAGTGACCAACGTGCTTGGGGACCTCAAGGAGGACCAATTCTATTGCTCAGGCTCTTTGCTTCGCGTTGAACTATCGAACGAGAAATTACCCGGCCTGTGGGGACTTCCTCGCGATCCGGTCGTTATGTTCGAACGCGGGCCTGCTTTCGATACCAAGCCCGGTTTCCGCGGCGCTGTGCTCGCCTCGTATCCTAGTAATGTGAGTCCGCTGGCCAGCGGCTATCTGCTGCATGCAGAACGCATCGAAGGCAAAGCCGCTGCTCTCGAAGTCGCTTACGGCAAAGGCCGCATTTACCTCTTCGGATTCAAGCCGCAGTGGCGTGCGCAATCGCATGGCACATACAAATTCTTCTTCAATGCGATTTACGATTCGCCGAGCCTCGCTCAGCCGTCGTCCTTTGCAGCGGCATCCCCTTCCGCGCCGGCAGAGCCTCCGGCCGCCGCGCCCAAAGTAGCCGGGAAAAAGCGTTCCAAAGAGCCGGCCCAATAACCGCTGCGCGCAGCGCGAAAGTTGAAATTTCGTCAACCCTGCGCTTGCCTCTCTTGCTGCCTGCAAGCGGAATTCGTGGTAGATTCCACCGTTTCGGAGGAGGCGTCTATGAATCGTCATAATTCGATACGGATTTTGTTCTGCGTCTCGCTCGCTGTTGTTGCCGCAGTGCTGATATTCCCAGCCATCATTCGCGCGCAAGAAGCGGCGCACGAGAACCCGCTTGGGGAATTGGAGTACCGCTTCGTCGGCCCGGTCGGCAATCGCGCGGACGCGATCGTTGGCGAGCCAGGCAATCCCAGCGTTACTTATGTCGGCGCCGCAGCGGGAGGAATTTTCAAAACGAGCGACGGCGGAATCACCTGGCAGCCGATTTTCGATCATCAAGACGTCGCGGCGATTGGTTCTCTTGCCATCGCGCCCTCGGCGCACAGTGTCGTTTGGGCCGGAACGGGCGAACCGTTCCTGATTCGTCCCGATTACCCGATGGGCGACGGCATTTACAAATCCACAGACGCCGGACGTACCTGGCAGCACATGGGATTGGAACTCACTGGTCACATTGGGCGGATTGTTGTTGATCCACACAATCCGAATATCGTTTTCGCATGCGCGCTGGGGCAGGCGTATCGTCCGCAGAAAGAGCGCGGGATTTTTCGGACGACTGACGGCGGAAAAACGTGGCAGCAGGTGCTGTTCGTCAACGAAGACACCGGCTGCTCGGAACTCTCGATGGACCCGCACGATTCGCAAACGATTTTCGCGGGCATGTGGCAGGTGGAGATTCGCACCTGGGGATTGAACAGCGGCGGGACGGGAAGCGGCGTTTACGTTTCGCACGATGGCGGCGAAACATGGAACAAACTTTCCGGGCACGGCTTGCCGAACGCGAATGCGCCGCTGGGAAAGACCGCCGTCGAGGTTGCGCCCGGCGATTCGAATCGCGTCTACGCGCTAATTGAAGAGAAGACGCCGAGCCTCTACCGCTCCGAGGATGCGGGGAAGACGTGGAGGCTCGTCAATCAGCAGCATGTGATGTCCGAGCGCGCGCCTTATTATGTCCGTTTCGCTGTTGCGCCGGACGATGAGAATCGCCTGCTCTTCGTCTCGGTTGGCTACAGCGTTTCGCTCGACGGAGGGGACACCGTTTCGATTCCGGGATTCGGAGGCGACGAGGCAAGCACCGGCGCGCCGGGATACGGCTCCTCCGGCGGAGATAATCACGATATTTGGATTGACCCGCTCAATCCGAAGCGCGTGATGGTGGCCAATGATGCCGGCGCATCGGTTAGCCTGAACGGCGCCAAGAGCTACCGTCACTTTCAATTGCCGATTGCGCAGGTCTATCACGTCTTTGCGGATAATCAAGTTCCGTATTTCGTCTATGCCAACCGCCAGGATGGCACTTCATTCCGGGGCCCGAGCAACAATCTGGAAGGACCGGGCGGACTTTTCGGCGGCGGAATTTCCATTGGTGAATGGACGCACGTGGGCGGCTGCGAAAGCGGCTTTTCCATCCCTGATCCTGCGGACAACAACATTGTTTGGTCGGCGTGTTACGACGGTGAACTCACTCGCATGGACTTGCGCACCGGTCAGGCCCGCAGCGTGACCGTGTGGCCCGATGCGACCTACGGCTGGGCGCCGGCGGACGTGAAATATCGCTGGCACTGGACATTTCCGATTGCCGTCTCGCCCCACGACCACAATCGCGTGTATGTGGGCAGCCAGTACGTTCATGAAACCACGAACGGCGGGCAGAGCTGGCAAGTGATCAGTCCCGATTTGACTACGAATGACAAGAGCCATCAGCAAAGCTCCGGCGGCATCGCTGGAGACAATTTGATGACGTTCGACGGTTCGACGCTCTATGCCATTGCTGAGTCGCCGCTCGCGAACGGGCTGATTTGGACTGGCAGCAACGATGGTCAAGTCAACGTCACGCGTGACGGCGGAAAAAATTGGACTAACGTCACAAAAAATATTCCCAATCTGCCGCCGTGGGGCACGGTGGAGAACATTGAACCGTCGCATTTCGAGGCGGGCGCTGCTTACATCACCGTGAATCTCGAGCAGGTCGGAAACTACGACGCCTATGTTTACAAAACCACGGATTACGGACGCTCGTGGAGTTTAATCAGCAGCGGCATTCCGAAATCCATGAACAGCAGCGCGCATTGCGTCATCGAAGATCCCGCGCGCAAAGGAATGCTCTATCTGGGCACGGACAACTCCGTCTACGTTTCCTGGGATGATGGCGGCCATTGGTCTGCGTTGCGGAACAATATGCCGCCCGCGCCGGTTTATTGGCTCACCATGCAGTCGAAGTTCAATGATCTGGTGGTGGGAACGTATGGCCGAGGAATTTGGATTCTCGATGACATTACGCCGTTGCGTGCTTTTGATAAGGCGCAAGCTGCGGAGGCGCACCTGTTCGCGCCCCGTTCCGCGTATCGCTTCCGGACGTTTGATAATTCGCGCGAAGGACCGTCCGGTAGCCTGGTTACGGGGCAAAATCCTCCCTATGGGGCGGACATCAACTTTTATCTGGATAAAGCGGCTGATAAAGCTTCGCTCACAATTTCCGGAGCGGACGGGAAAACCATTCGCACCATAAAACTCACGGGACTTAAGCCGGGCATCAATCGCGTTTGGTGGGATCTTACTTACGATCCTGCAACGGAAGTGAAGCTGCGCACAGCGCCTCCCAATGCGCCCTGGGTAGAAATTCCCAAATCCGGATTTCGCACGCTGGTGAACTGGATCCATTTCAATGGCGCGCCGCGCGTTGCCCCCGGAAAGTACACGGTGAAACTCGCGGTCGATGGAAAGGAATTCAGCGCCCCGGTCGAAGTCTTGCCCGATCCGCACACTCTCGGCACGCAAAAAGATATCGAGAGCGAAGTGAAATTCCTGCTTACGATTCGCGGGGAAATGAGCGATGTGGCGGAGATGATCAATCGTATTGAATGGACTCGCAGACAAACCGAGAATCTCGAGCACATGTTTGCCGCCGACGAAAAGTACGAAGGAGAGTTGAAAGCGGCCAAGCAGCTCGAGCAGCAGGAAATCGCTGCCGAGTCAAAGCTCATGGACGTGCATCTCACCGGGCGCACGGAAGACTCTTTCCGCCATCCGATGGGGCTGTACGGACGCATTACCAATCTTGGCGCGCTGATGAACGGCGCTCCCGGCGAGGGCTCAAGCGGCGCCGATTTGCCTCCGACCGATCAGGGGCTCGCGGTAAATGCCATGTTCGTGAAGGAAATTGCCTCGGCGCGTACGGCCTTCACGGAACTGCGCGAAAAGGATGTGGCGGCATTCAATCAAAAGCTTAAGGCCAATCACTTGGATGTTTCGATTCTGCCGTAAGCGCTAAGAAAGGCAGATCAGTTTCGATTTAAGTTTTTGTCGAGGGTGAGGATCGTCCTGTAGAGCACTTCCGCGCCAGCGGCTACTTGTTCCCAGGAGGAATATTCTTTCGGGGAATGGCTGATGCCGCCGCGGCTCGGAATGAATATCATTCCTATGGGAGCGAACTTCGCCACGTTTTGCGCGTCGTGGCCCGCGCCGCTCGGTAAATCGAGCGTGCCTAGTCCCGCCGAGTGAGCGGCGGCGCGAATCGTATCCATAAGCGCCGGATTCGTCTTCGCCGGCTCAATCGAATCCATCAGTGTGCACTGGGTTGTGACGTTTTCCTCATGCGAGATTTCCGCGAACCGCTGCTGTGCGCGGCTCCAAACACTGTCAATTTTCGCGCTGTCGAGATCGCGCATATCCACAGAAAATTCCACGCGCCCGGGAATCACGTTCTGCGCTCCCGGCTCAACGGTCATGCGCCCGACGGTTACCACTTGCCGACCCGGAACCCGGCGAACTTCTTCGCGCAACGCCAGCACATCGCGAGCGGCGCCAGCCAAAGCATCCTGGCGACTATTCATCGGAGTGGTGCCTGCATGATTCGCAAAGCCTGTCACCACGCAGCTCCATTCTTTGATCCCAACGATGCCTTGCACGACGCCGATGGGCACGTGCGCTTTGTCCAGCACGCCGCCCTGCTCAATGTGCAGTTCAATGTATCCGGCCACGCTTCCCGGTGCGATTCTGGCGTCCGAGAAGCGCGCCGGGTCCTGTCCGTAGATCCGCAGCCAGTCCGCAACAGTTTTTCCCTCCTCGTCTTTTCGATTGAGGACTTCGGGATCGATTGCGCCGGCTGCGGCAGCTGAGCCGAAAGTTCCCAGCGCGAAGTGATTTCCTTCTTCGTTTACCCAGATCACTACCTCCAGAGGATGACGCGTAGTGACGTGCGCGTCGTTCAGCGCGCTTATGACTTCGATCGCGCCCATGCTGCCGACGTCGCCATCGAAATTTCCTCCGTGGCGCACCGAATCAATGTGGGAGCCGAAGAGCAGCACAGGAAGGTTTTCCGAACCTGCCCGGCGCCCAAAAATATTTCCCGCAGGGTCCACGCGAACTTCGAGTCCGGCTTGGCGCATGAGATCCATCACGTACTTCCGCGCGGCCATGTCCTCCTCGGAAAAGCCCAGCCGCGTAACGCCACCGTCTGGATTGCGGCCGTACACGCTCAGCGCCTCAAGAGTGCGCTGCAAGCGCTGCGATCGAATGTGCGACCCTGCTGGCGCTTCATTCGCTTCGCGTGCGCCGGCCGTGATGTGTGCCGACAATGTGAGGCCGAGCAACGCAAATGGACATAGAACGCACACGGCAAGCTGTAAATGCATGTTCTTCATTTTTACGATTCTCCTGCGATAAGTTGCTCGGCATTTCACTCTTCGGGCGTCATGATTCTAATCAAGTCCGCGCCGATTCTCGCATGCACACTCGAATTCCGCACGGGTTAAACACGTTCACCGACTGCTTCGCCCGCATTAGACAGAATGAGTACCATTTAGGTCCTTTGGGCCTACGATGCCTATGCGCCCTCTCCATTCGCTGGTACTTTCCCGGTACCTTCCATAGAGAAATCATTGTTACCTAATTGAGCCTGCGGGGTTTTCACCGACTCGCGTAAGATTCGCGGAATCTTGGGGGTGAGGTGTGAAAAACATCCGTGTGCTTGTCGCCAACCGGCCCCGCTTGATGAGAGAGCTCCTGCTCGCGACTATTGGAGACCAACCCGACATTGAGATCGTCGGGGAGGTCGAAGATGAAATGGAAATTGAAAGGGCGATAGCGATAACCCGCCCAAATTTTGTGATTGTCGCGCTCGATAAATCCAATCGGTTACCACCTGTGTGCGATCTGGTGTTGCAAAAGAATCCGCATATCAAAGTCATCGCCATTGCGCCCGAGCGGAATAGCACGATGTTTTATTGGGCGTCGTTGGAGGTTAAGGCGCACCGCATTGAAGCATCGGAAGATGGTCTCTTGGGCGCGTTGCGGAGCGCAGTGCAAACTGCGGAGAGGGTCCAATGAAATCTCTGAGTGTCGGGAATATTTTCGCGGGGAAAGGGCCCTTGCAAAGCGTTGGGTTAGCGTTGCTTTTGCTTCTTGCATCTCCGGCGGTTCGCGCGCAAGGCAGCACCCAAAATACCGCTCAGAAAGCGGGAATAGTTCCTGAGCAGAGTTCCGATCTGGCGCGACAGAACATGGAGCGCGTGGCGGCCACTGCGACGCAGATCAAAGCCGTGCTGACCAAAGACACGGGTCTGATGGTCGAACTGAAGCGCTGGGTGGCGAAAGATGCGACTGACCATGGCCAATTGATTACGGATCCCGATCTAACGGACCAGGCGATTTATGCACGGTTGGAAAACGATGTGCAGTTTCGTTCAGTGGCCACATTGCTTGTGCAGAAGTTCGGCTATTTGCTGCCGCAAGTGAATCCGGATTCACCGCAAGGAAAAGAGCAGGAATTGCTCATACAAGAACGCGCGAAATGGCAAGCGCAGGATGAAGAGGAGCAGCTTACGACGGCACGGCAACACCAAACGACCGGCGGCATGCAGCAGGCGCAAGGCTGCGATCCGAGGATTACTCCTAGTTGCAGTACGCAACAACTTTATCCCGCGACCGCAAAGCCGCAGCAGATTGGAATACCCGTTCCGAACGAAATCAGCTCGCCGTCGGGCAATCCGCCAGTTCCAACGGGTCCTCGGATAACGCTGCCGGGCTTGGAAAAGGCCCAGTTCTTGCAAGAGCAAGGGGTGCAGAGCGACTTATCCGGCAGCAGCATGCAAATGCCGGCGCTACTGCCCATGGGCTCCACAAGTGTGGCTGGACCGGGGACGCTCGCGTCTTCGTACGAGGCAAGTGGTTTGCAGGGTCAGTTCCCGCAGATGGTTTCCAACGGAATGGGTGCTGAACGAATGGGGAACGCGGCGGCGGCGATGGGCTTAAGCGCGGGAACGCAGTCGAATGCGATGAATAATGGGGGATTTTCGCTGGAACAGAACACTCCATCTAGCGAAGCAGTCAGCGAGCCGCAAACATATGCAGCAGAAGGTTCGTTCGTGGCGCAGCCGACTGCTTACTTCAGACCCGATACGACGATTCTAAGCCAGGCCATGTTGCGGCAGCCGAATCCGTATGTGGATGTCCCTTCGCTGTATGACATGTATTTGCAGGCGAGCCCTCAGCCCGCAAACCCGAGTCGATTTGGAATCGATGTTTTCCAAAATGGAACACGCAATGAGCAAATGATTCCGTTTGATCTGCCGGTGGGGCCGGATTACGTGGTCGGGCCGGGCGACAGCCTGGCGATCAACTTATGGGGCGGTGTATCGCAGCAGTTCCTCCGCACCGTTGATAAGGAAGGAAGGGTCAGTTTGCCGGAAGCTGGGCCCGTGTTAGTAGCCGGGAAATCGCTGGCTGAAGTGCAAGAGTCGGTGCAGAAGACACTGCGTTCGCAGTTTCGCGACGTTTCGGCGGACGTTTCGCTCTCGCGGCTGCGCACGATACGTGTGTACGTAGTTGGCGATGTAGAACATCCCGGAGCGTATGACATCAGCTCGCTTTCGACGCCGCTCAACGCGCTGTTCGTGGCGGGCGGGCCTACGCAGCAAGGTTCGTTGAGGATTGTGGATCACAATCGCGGCGATCAGACCGTGCAAGCTGTGGACGTCTACGATCTCCTCCTGCACGGCGTGAAAACGGGTATCGAGCGATTGGAAAACGGCGATACCGTTCTCGTGCCGCCGATCGGGCCGGAGGTTACAGTTTCGGGAATGGTGCGGCGTCCCGCGATTTATGAACTGCATAACGAGAAATCATTGGCGGATGTGCTGACGCTCGCCGGCGGGCTGCTGCCTACCGCAACACTGCGGCACATAGAAGTGCAGCGGCTGGTCGCGCATGACAAGAGAACGATGCTTAGCCTGGACATTGCGCAGGATGCGAATGAAGACGCAATCACCAAACAGCTCGACTCGTTTCAGGTGCAGGACGGTGACAGAATTCGCATATTTCCAATTGCTCCGTACGATCAGGATACGGTTTATCTCGAAGGACACGTGCTGCGGCCCGGAAAATATTCCTACCGTTCGGGGATGCGTGTTACGGATTTGATTTCTTCGTACAAGGATCTTTTGCCAGAACCCGCCACGCAGTATGCGGAAATCATTCGTTTGAATGCGCCGGATTACCGCCCGACCGTGGAAAGTTTCAATTTGCAAGATGCGCTGAGCCATCCGGGAAGCGCTCCGCTGCTTGAGCCGCTGGACACTTTGCAGATTTTCGGCCGGTACGATTTCCAGAATCCGCCGACTGTTTCGGTTTCGGGAGATGTGAGGATTCCAGGGACGTATCGCACCTCTGGTCAGTTGCGTTTGAGTGATGCGATTCACATGGCCGGCGGACTTGCGCCGGATGCCGAAACTGAAGATGCGCAAGTGTTTCGTTATTTGCCCGACGGCAAGCTGAAAATTTTCAGCGTGAAGTTGGCGGACGCTTTGGAAGGAAATCCTGCTGACAACATTATGCTCGATTCGCGCGATCGTGTGCTGGTACATCGCAATCCTGCTGCCGTGGATCCTGCGGCGGTGTACGTCAAGGGAGAAGTGGTACGCCCCGGACGCTACCCGTTGACAACCAACATGACTGCCGCGGACTTGATTCTTGCGGCTGGCGGGTTCAAGCGAAGCGCGGATACTGAAACAGCTGATCTTACACGTTTCGTGGTTCACAACCAGCAACAGATGGTTGGGAAGCACGAAGACATCAATTTGGCCGCGGCGTTTTCCGGAGGCACTGCCCAGAACATTCCCTTGGTCGATGGCGACGTTCTCACTGTCCGGCAAATTCCAGGCTGGAACGACATTGGCGCGTCAGTGGTATTGAAGGGCGAAGTTCAGCATCCCGGAACCTACGGAATACGTCCGGGAGAACGCTTGAGCTCCTTGCTGGAACGCGCCGGCGGTTTTCTCTCCACTGCTTATCCTCCGGGCGCTGTCTTGGAAAGCCTCAGTGTCCGGGATCTCCAGCAGCGAAGCAGCGACAAATTGATTCAGCAAATTCAGCAGGATTCTGCGAACTATAAAGTTGATGTTAACGCGAGCGCACAAGACCGCGCTCAGTTACAGCAGGCATCCATCCAACAGCATCAGCAGGAGATACAAGCCCTTGAGCAAACTCCTGTAACCGGACGTGTGGTTGTACGAATTTCCAGCGATATGAAACGTTTTCGCAATTCCTCCGATGATGTGGAATTGCGCGAAGGCGACTCCATCTTCATTCCCAAACGCCCGGATTTTGTGCTGGTTACTGGCCAGGTCTACAACACAAATGCGATTACGTACATTCCCGGGCGGAACGCGGCTTGGTATCTGAACCAGGCCGGCGGTGCCACGGCGCTGGCTAACAAGGGAGCCATTTTCATCGTTCGCGCGAACGGAGGAGTAGTGACCGGTCGAGGAAAGAATGGTGGAGCGGCAACGTGCTCTCCACGCAAATCCAGCCTGGAGACACGATTGTCGTTCCCGAAAAGCCGGTGGGCGGATCAACCGGCTGGAAGAATTTGCTGAGCGTTGCGCAGATCGCGCAAGCAGCTGCGCTGTCGGCGTTCGTCTTTACGCGCTGAGGAATAGGGCGAGGTGAGTCGAGCACAGCTTATGGTGGTACTGCTAACCATTGCGGCTAGTGCCCCTGTGCCAGCACAGGAGATGGGCACGTCATCGGCATCCGTCCGGCAGGAGAAAAGCTCGCTTGCAACAACAGCGAAGCCCGCCGCGCCGAAAGCACCGGCGTCATCCCCTGTGAGCCCTGCAAAAACTTACGAACCGAATTCCGTGTTGCCCTCAACTGGCACTTACGAGAACACGTGGGGAAAAGTGCCAAAACATTTTTTGCTCGACCAGAAGGCGATGTGGACGAGCCCCGCGCATATCCGGCTGCCCGAGGTCACCTGGCTCGTTCCGCTTGGCGGTTTGGCGGCTTCGCTGTTCGCCACGGACACGGACGCAAGCCGCCATCTGGACAACGCGCCAAACACGCTGAGCCATTATCGGAATTTCTCCAATTACGGCGTAGGCGCAATGGTTGGCGCCGCAGGCGGCGCATATTTCTTGGGACTAGCAACGCACAACGAGCACGAGAAAGAAACAGGATTCCTGAGCGGTGAGGCGGCTGTAGACAGCGTGTTCGCTGCCGAAGCGCTGAAGTACATTACCGGTCGAGAGCGGCCGCTTGCGGACAATGCGCGCGGAAAATTCCTGCAGGGCGGAGTGTCCTTTCCGTCGGTTCATTCCGCTGCGGCATGGTCCATCGCCGGAATTGTGGCGCATGAATATCCCGGAATTTTGCCCAAGGTGGCCGCTTACGGACTGGCGACGGCAATTAGCGCGTCGCGCGTCACCAGCAAAGAACATTTTCCATCGGACGCGTTTGTGGGCAGTGCGATTGGATTCTTGGTCAGCCAGTACGTTTACCGCGAGCGCCACGATCCCGAGCTTCCCGGAGGGGGATGGAGCCTGCTCGGCATTCGGCCTGAGAGGCCCGGGCACTGGCAAGCGCGAAATATGGGTTCGCCGTATGTGCCGCTCGACAGCTGGATTTATCCAGCGCTCCTGCGATTGGCGGCGCTCGGATTCATCAGGAGCGATTTCGAAGGAATGCGTCCGTGGACGCGGATGGAATGCGCGCGTCTGGCGGAAGAGGCGGACGAAAACGTCGGCGATAACCCGGATGCGCAAAAGGAAGTAACGCAGCTCGATAGCGCGTTGCAAAAAGAATTCACGCACGAAATCGCGCTACTCGGAGGGGGAAACAACGCCGCGGCGCAGTTCGAATCCGTCTATACGCGCGTGACGGGCATTTCCGGCGCGCCGCTCAGAGATGGCTACGACTTTGGCCAGACAATCGTGAACGATCATGGCCGGCCTTATGCCGAGGGCTTCAATAACATCACCGGTGCATCCGGCTGGTTTTCGGATGGACCCTTTGTTGGCTACATCCGCGGCGAATACCAGCACGCACCCTCCTCGCCGGCGTTGCCATCTTCTGCGCTGCAGGCCATCGCGCAAGAAGAGACGGTCTCCATCGCACCACCGTCAACACCAACGCCAAGCGTAAGCCGGTTCGACATGCCAGAGGGCTACGTAGGCATGCAGGTCGCAAATTGGCAGATCACATTCGGCAAGCAAGAGCAGTGGTGGGGGCCTGACGAGGGCGGAGGCATGCTGTTCAGCACGAATGCCGAGTCGATGGAAATGTTGCAGATCAATCGTGTGTCGCCTTTGCGTTTACCAAGCGTGCTCGGCTTACTTGGCCCGATTCGCGCGCAATTCGTACTCGGCCGAATTGACGGCTACCACTGGCTGTCCGGTCAAAGCACAGGCGTGGTCGGCAGCTGGTCGCAAACCGTCGCGGATCGACCTTTTTTTGTGGGAGAAAAGCTCTCCATTCGGCCCACGCGTAATCTGGAAATGGGATTTTCAGCGACGCGACTCTTCGCCGGCACTGGGGTTCCGTTCACAACACACAAACTGCTCCAGGCCATTTTTTCCTTCGGGAACGGAATTCCGGGAAGCTCGTCGGATCCCGGCGACGCGCGCGGTGGCTTCGATTTTACCTATCGCATCCCCGGCGCACAAAACTGGCTCACTTGGTATGGCGATGGTTTCACTGACGATGAGCCTTCGCCTCTGTTGGGTTTTGATAAATCGGCTTTTGATTCCGGAATTTACCTCTCGCACTTCCCCGGTCTGCCCAAGCTCGATCTCCGTGCGGAGGGTGTGTTCACGGACAACCCGAATTCCAATCCAGTGCTGCAACACGGTTTTTTTTATTTCAATGCACGCTATTTGAGTGGATACACGAATGACGGGAATCTGATGGGCAGTTGGATTGGACGGCAAGGGCAGGGCGGCGAAGGATGGGCCACCTACTGGTTCACGCCGCAGAATAAATTTCAGTTCAATTTCCGCCACCAAAAAGTGAGCCAACAGTTCGTTCCATTTGGCGGAACGATCACCGATGGCGGTGCGCGCGGCGATTTCTGGGTCGGTTCGCATTTCAGCGTGTCAGCCTCCGTGCAGTACGAAAAATGGAATTTCCCGATTATCGCGGCCAGAGCGGAGACGAACATTTCAACGTCGATCCAGTTCACCTACTGGCCGCGATGGGGGGCGCATTGAGCGCCGAGCCGAAGGAGATACGTGGGTCTCGGGCCAATGTGGGTGTGGCCGATCTCGCTCGCACCCACCCAGAGACGGATATAACAGTTCAGGAATCGGACGCGCTCCTGATCGAAGGAGTAGACGAACAAACGCTGCGGATGGCGCGAGAGCGAAATGCGGAACGAGCGCTGCTGCTATGGAGCAAACGCAAATTCCTATTGAAGGTTAGTATCGGCGGACTCGTGGTAGCGGCAGCTCTCGCGTATCTGCTGCCAGTGAGCTATACCGCCTCGACGGAGCTTATGCCGCCAAACAACAATTCGGGTACGAACATGATGTCGGCGTTGCTGGCGAGCCGTGTGGGCACGGGCCTGGCAAGCCTGGCGCAAGGCGCGCTGGGCATTCAAACGACGGGCGCCCTGTTCGTCGAGACCTTGAAGAGCGACACGGTGCGCGACGACGTGATCCAGAAGCTCGGGCTACAGAAGGTCTATGGGACACATTACATGGAAGACACGCGCTCCGCATTGGCCGATCACACCGGAATCTCCGAAGACGATAAGAGCGGAATCATTACGATCAGCGTCGTTGACCACGATCCAAAGCGAGCGGTAGCCATGGCAGAGGAGTATGTCAATGAGCTCAACTGGGTGGTCAACAATCTGAGCACGTCTTCAGCGCATCGCGAGCGGGCATTTCTCGATTCCCGGTTGTCGCAAGTGAAGGTGGACCTGGAAACGGCGGAGCAAAAGTTCAGTCAGTTCGCGAGAGCTAGGATCACGTCCGAGATTGGGGTCTTCCGCACTTTTGGTGTAGGTCGCTGGCCCTTGCGCTC
>DAIRCW010000023.1:16329-24955 GCA_036796475.1 Candidatus Acidiferrales bacterium
GTTCGCGAGCCAGAAGCACGCCATTGATATCCCTGAGCAAGGCAAGGCGATGGTGAACGCCGCTGCTGCTCTCCAGGGCCAGTTGATTGCAGCAGAATCTGAATTACAGGGATTCCGGCAAATTTATACCGACAATAATACGCGCGTGCGCGCTCTTCAGGCCCGCGTGAACGAATTGCGCGGAGCTCTCGAAAAGCTTGCAGGTTCAAGCGCAAGCGAAGAGAGTTCAGCCCAACAACTCTATCCGTCAATCCACGAACTTCCCTTACTGGGCGTAAGTTATGCCGACCTGCTTCGCCACACAAAAGTAGAAGAGGCTGTATTCGAAACGCTCACGCAGGAGGATGAACTGGCAAAGGTCGAGGAAGCAAAAGAGATCCCCAGCGTGAAGGTGTTGGATCCGCCGGAACTCCCGGAAAAAAAATCGTTCCCGCCACGAATGGCGATGATGGCTCTGGGCATGTTTTTTGGATTTGCAGTGGGCACGACGTGGATTCTTACAACTTCGGCCTGGAAAGGGATTGCGTCCGACGACCCTCGCAAGGCAGTGGCCGCCGAAGTTTGGTCCGATGTGCGTGCGAGTTTGCCGTGGAATTCGCGAAACGGATCAACAAAAGGCAGCTCAAGGAACGGGCTGCTCGAGAGCTTGCGGCAGAAAGACAATCGAGACTGCAACGAACAGAACTCTTAGGCTCAATTGGTTCGTACGTTGGAGATATGGAAAGGGTTAGGTCACACAGCCCAGCAAAGTGACGGGGCGGAGCTTCGGGTCGGATGGGTGACGGAAAGTGGACTGATGAGCAGCACCGTAGCCATAGCTAATCACAATCTGATCGTTACTGGTGAATTCGAGCTGCCGGACGCCTATAAGCCGCGTTGGTTCGCGGTTCACACGCGCTCGCGACATGAGAAATCAGCCTCGGAGCTTCTTCGCCGAAAAGACATTGAAACCTTCTTGCCTCTCTATCACAGCACCCGCCGATGGCAAAATGGCGATCACGAAGTACACCTGCCGTTGTTCCCTGGCTACACGTTTGTTCGAATGGCCCTCAGAGATCGCCTCGACGTTTTGAAAGTGCCCGGTGTCGTGGGCCTAGTCGGCATCCGTCGTACTGCGGTTCCCCTTGACGACCCTGAGATCGAAGGACTGCGCCTGGCCTTGGCTGCGGGAGTGAATGTAGGCCCGCATCCGTACTTGATCGTTGGCCGCAGAGTCCGCATCACTGCAGGACCTCTTAACGGCCACGAAGGCATTCTCGTAAGGCGGAGAGGCGCCCTTCGCGTGGTGCTCTCAATTGATTTGATTCAGCGCTCAGTGCTCGTTGATCTCGACGCCAGCGAGCTCGAGCCGGCTTACTGATTTTGATGCGGTTGTCTTCGAATGATTGAAATTTTGAACACGGAGTCTTAACACTTGACGCGCACCGCACTCATTACCGGCGTAACTGGCCAGGACGGGTCATACTTGACCGAACTGCTCCTCGAAAAGGGCTACCGCGTTTTCGGCCTGTTACGGCGAGCAAGTACATTCAATACGGGCCGTATAGACCACGTCATCCACGCAACGGACACCAGCCAATTCGATTTTGTTCGTGGCGATTTGACGGACGCGAGTTCTTTGGGACGAGTGCTGAGACTGATTCGCCCGGATGAAATCTACCATTTGGGTGCTCAGAGTCACGTGATGGTCAGTTTCGAAATCCCCGAATATAGCGTGGATACGATTGCGCTCGGGACTATCCGTCTGCTCGAGAGTGTGCGCGAACTGGGAATAACTCCGCGAATTTACAACGCATGCAGCAGCGAAGTGTTCGGCTCAACGCCGCCGTCGCAGAACGAACAATCCCGCATGGTGCCGCAGAGTCCATATGCAGCCGCGAAGTTGTGCGGATTCCAGACTTGCCGGCTTTACCGTGACGGGTATGGCATGTGGATTGCCAGCGGGATACTTTTCAATCATGAGTCACCCCGCAGGGGAGAAACTTTTGTCACCCGCAAAATCACGCAGGCGGTCGCGCGGATCAAGCTTGGCGTACAGAATGAGCTCTCGCTAGGCAACTTGGACGCGCAGCGTGATTGGGGCTATGCCCCCGAGTACGTCGAGGCCATGTGGCGGATGCTGCAGCAGGAAAAACCCGAGGACTACGTCATTGCCACGGGCGAAATGCATTCAGTGCGCGAATTCGTCGAGCTTGCGTTTGCCTACTTGGACCTGGATTGGCGCGACTACGTGCAAACCGACCAGCGCTACGTCCGCCCGCTTGAGGTGGACTGTTTGCGAGGCGATTTCAGCAAGGCCGCCGCGAAGCTGCAATGGTGTCCAGTGACAAAATTCCGCGAGCTGGTTCGGATCATGGTTGACGCTGATTTGAAGCGCGAGCGCATCCTTCTTGAAGGCACGGCGAAGCACAACTGCGCCGGTGTTGTCGTTTAGGGGTCAAGCAAGATGAAGGTCATTGTTCTTGGGGGAACCGGATTTCTCGGCGCAAGTGTTGTTGAAACATTTCGCCGGGCGGGGCACGACGTGGAGCCGTGCAGCCGCCGTACGGGCATTGACGCACGGCAAGAAGACTTGCTTACGCAATATATGGAACGTGTTTGTCCGGAGCTTGTCGTGAATTGCGCTGCCCATGTCGGAGGGATCGCCTACAACGAAAAGTGCCCTGTGGCGATTTACGAAGATAATCTGCTCCTGGGATTCGCCATTCTGCGAGCGGCTCATCGCGCCGGAGTCAGGAAGCTGATCAACATCATGCCGAATTGCACCTACCCGGGCGAAATGGAGCTCTATAGCGAGAGCCGCTGGTGGGACGGGCCGATGCATCCGACGGTGCTAACCTACGGCATGCCGCGCAAGGCGATTTGGGTGCAAGCCTGGGCATATCAGAAGGAGCACGGCTTTCGGTCCATCCACTTGGTGCTGCCGAATTTGTATGGGCCTCGCGATCATTTTGATCCCGTTCGGTCGCATGCTCTTGGAGCATTGATTTCCAAGGTAATGGAGGCGCAGAGGAACGGCTTGGACGTTGTCGAGGTGTGGGGCAGCGGACACCCGGTGCGGGAGTGGATGTATGTCGAAGACGCTGCAGATGGAATCCTCCGCGCCACCGAACGTTATAACGATCTGGAGGTATTGAACGTCGGCACCGGCACGGGATGCTCCATCGCAGAGCTGGCAACAATGATTGGCGAATTGGCGGGATGGAAAGGGAATTTCGTCTTCAACACATCCCGTCCGGATGGTGCTCCGCGAAAAATTCTCGACGTGGCAAAGATGCGGCGGGCGCTCGATGGCTGGTGTCCTGCGATCGGCCTGCGCGACGGAATCGCGAGAACCATCGAATGGTACCGCATTAACCGGCAAGGATATTTCAAACCCGGAGTCCACCACCCGGTGGCTGCTCTCTGATGAACCTGCAGATTTCTACACCTGTTACAAAACCGACCGAAACAATCCAGCTCCACGTCGGTTGTGGAAAAATCTATTTACCTGGATTCGTCCATGTAGACTTGCGTCCTTTCCCACACGTCGACCATGTCGCCCCAGCGGACAAGTTGGATATGTTCCGCGATAATTCGGTGGATCTCATTTACAACTGCCACATGCTGGAGCATATAAGACGGGGTCAGGAGATCGGTGCGCTGCACGAATGGTATCGCGTGCTAAAGCCAGGAGGAGTACTACGAACCGCTACACCTGATTTCGAACAACTGGTTCGCTGGTACATCAAAACCGGCGACCTCGAGATCCTCATGGGCCTGCTTTTTGGCGGGCAAACGTACGAAGAGAATTGCCATGGCCAGATCTTTGATTTCAAGAGACTCCATTCCCGGCTTGCCGAAGTCGGATTCCATGGCATCCGGCGCTACGATTGGAAAAAAACCATTCACCGCGATTACGATGACTTCTCCCAGGCGTATTTGCCGCACATGGACAAAGAAGGTGGAACACTAATGTCTTTGAACGTCGAAGCTACCAAGTAAGCCTAAAACTATGAGCGAAGCGACTACCCCTAAAATTGAGATTCCTCAGCTAGAACCTTTCCTCGGCCAGGAAGAGATCTCTGAAGTTGTGGACTGTATCCGTACAAACTGGCTTACGGAAGGTCCTAAGTCAGCGAAGTTTGTCCAGCTTCTGCAGCAATACACGGGCGCCAAGCACATCCTCTTGATACCCAACGGAACTCTGGCCCTCTACGTGGCGTTGAAAGTAGCAGGATTAGGTGCGGGCGATGAAGTCATCGTTCCTGATTTCACTTTTTTTGCCAGTGGATCCTCAGTTGTGTTGGCGGGCGCGACGCCCGTATTTGTAGATATCGAGCCGGGCACGCTGAATATTGATCCGGAACAGATCCGGAAAGCGATTTCATCCCGTACGAAGGCGATTATGCCGGTTCACATTTATGGGCAAGCGGCCAACATGGACCTGGTGATGAAGATTGCGGAAGAAAATAATCTTGCTGTGATCGAGGACGCCGCGCAAGGAATAGGTGTGTTCTATCGCGGGCGTCACGTGGGGACGATAGGTGATTTAGGCTGCATGTCGTTCTTTGCAGACAAAACCATGACAACGGGAGAGGGCGGCGCCATTTTGACAAATGACGATGGCTTGGCTGAAAAAGCCCTCTACTTCAAGAATCAGGGGCGCTTGAACCGCGGTTCCTTTGTACATCCATTCATGGGTTACAATTTTCGTCTTACGGATATTCAGTCTGCCATAGGCGTTGCGCAGATGAAAAGGCTTCCGGAACTTATTGCGCGTAAACAGCGGGCCGACGCGCGGTACCGAGAAAATCTGGCCGATCTTTCCCAAATACAATTCCTGAGTGATGCTCCGGGCAGCAACAGAGTGCCCTTCCGCATCGGAATCTTGGTTCCTGAAGCCGAGCCTCTAGCTCATCATCTCACGAATGTCGGCATCGGATTGCGCAGCTTCTTTTACCCGATGCATCGGCAACCAGCCTTCACACCCGCCAACTGTCGGGTGCTGCCCAGGATTTGCCACTCCGTGCACGGCTACGAGCATGGTATCTGCCTTCCCTCGTCGGCGAGCCTAACCGACAGCCAGATCGACTTCATTTGCGAACAAATCAGAGAATTTTACGCGGACTGAAGTACTACAGCTCCTCTCGGACCTTGAGTGGACCCGCCACATGAGTAGGAACACGAAGAACCTGGCGGAGCAAGCCACAGCCGATAACTTCGATTGCCTCGGCACCTGCAGCGAGCGCTCGCTCCTTCGCAATGGACTCTATAACATCGGCGGCCAAACCGTTCGGAGCCTGGTCAGTCTGCTCACGATTCCTTTGCTGGTTCGGTTCCTCGGCATCCGCGAATACGGGATCTGGTCATTGGCATACGCTGCATTCATGCTGATGACAGTCGGGAATGGCGGGATGGCGGTTGCCGCAACTGTATTTCTTCCGAAAGACCTCCATCGTGACGATCAGAGTGAAGCCGCCGGGACCCTGAGCTTTATCGTGGGAAGTGCTGGAGCGCTCGGCATCGTTCTCGGATTGTTGCTGTGGTTTCTCGGCCCGGTGGTTGTCGGCTCTCTCACCGCGTTCGGACCTGCGGAACGTATCGAGGCCGCTCAAGCGTTGCAAATCGCCGGGCTCGGAATTTCGCTGCTGATTCTCCACCGCACTTTGATGGGTGTCGAGCAGGCTTTTGACCGCTACGCAGCCGCAAACACGTTCCAGGTCCTCCAATCCGTCCTGGCCAATGGAGGGCTCGTCCTGGTGGCCTGGTTCGGAGGAAGAGCAGTTGCAATGATGAAGTGGCAGGTCATTGCATACGTGAGCCTTCTTGCCGGCCACGGCTGGTTCATTTCCAGCTTGGTTCGAGCAAGGCATCTGAGGATCAGATGGAATGCAGCGAGAGCAAGAAAGATATTGAAATTCAGCCTTGCCACTTGGGCCTCTATTCTGGGAAGCGACCTTTTTTCTCAAGGCAGCCGCTGGATTGTCGGCGCGGTCCTCGGTGCCCCTGTTCTTGGCGTCTATTCGGCCATTACAAACATGACGTTGAAGATCAATTCGTTCTCCGGCATGGCCACTCAGCCGCTTGCCCCATCCCTCAGCCGCGAAGCCGTTAAGAATGCTTCTGCGGAGAGCCGGGTTCGCCAGGCAGCGCATCTCAATGCACTCATTGCCGTCGGCGGTGGAATTTTCTTTTTTGTTCTGGCTGATTGGGTCATGCGGGTAATGGTTGCCGGGGCGAGCGGAACTCAAGATGTCATAGCGCTGCAGATCGCCGCTATCATATTCGCTCTCTATTCGATCGAAGCTCCCGGTTACTTCATTCTGTTTTCTGCGGGGGACGCGCGGACCAATTTCATGGTGGTCTTGTCCAGCGCTATTGTCTCGCTGGGTCTAATTTTCCTGGGAGGCTGGCGCTATGGCCTTCTTGGAGCCATCGTCGGCAATGCTGGATACTTGGGAACGCTTTTCCTAGTTCCGATGGGGCTGCATAGGATCCACCTCTCGTTCAGGCGCTACGTTGCGTGGATCACTTTCCCGATTCTGACGCTGGCCACAGCCATCTTCGTGGGAGTGGTTCTCAAAGATCATGTCTGGTGGCGGGCCGGCTTCGTCGCGGCGACCGCCTGCTTGCTCGCGTTCTGGTTTATTCGCGAACATAGGGGATTTGCGTGGCTAAAGCCAAGTCTGGAGCGGCTGGCGCAAGACTGAGTTCCTCAGAAGCGGGACCAGCTGGCAGTATATCAATGCCAAGACTGGTTCTTCTTCTCTCACCCGGGCGTTCTCAAGTCTCTTGGTGCCCTGAATAGAATGCGAAATGCGAGCATAGGCGTGGTTGTCCCGACACTGAATAGCGCCTCGACACTTGATTGGACGCTATGCGCTCTGAAGAACCAGCGAGGAATCTGTACGGAAATCATCGTTGCAGATAGTGGGTCTGAAGATGGCACGCTGGAGATCTGCAAGAAATGGAGCGTGCCCACCACTTACGTTCCGCCCGGCAATATCTATCGTGCGATAAATCTTGGTATCCGACGGCTGCAGACGGAATGGGTGGCCGAGCTCAATTCCGACGACTTTGTTTACCCGCATTCGTATTCAAGGTTGGTGGCTCGCGGCGAGCAACAGCGCGCGGACTTGGTCTATGGCGATTGCGATTTCGTGGATGGCGAGGGCAGGTTTCTCTTTACCGACAGATCGGCCCCGCGGTCACGGTCGAATGGAATCTTCCGCTGCGGCCGTTTTAGCTTCCAGCCCATGGCAGCCGTCTTCCGGAAGCGCGTGTTTGATGATCTCGGCGGCTTCGACGAGAAGTACCGGCTCGTTGCCGATGCCGATTTCTTTTCCCGCTTGGTTTTGTCCGGTCGTCCCGTTGCCAAGGTATGCGGCCCCGCCGTAGCCGCCTTCCGGCTTCACGAGCGTGAACTGAGCGTACGCTTCGCCGCAGAGATGGCGGTAGAGAAAAAGCTGCGCCGAAGCGCTTTGCCTCGGTCGTCCGTTCGAGATTTTCTCGATCTTTCCTATTGGCGACTGCAAAACGCCCCAAGCCATTTGGCGAATTTATTCAAGCACAGAAATTTGCGGCGCACTCTCCACTCGCGCGCTGCCCAAAACCCTCCACGCTTCCTGGATGTGGCGGAGCGCCATTCAGACTGATGCACATCGACTTGAGCTGGCACACTCTTTGATGCTTTCGCCGGCTTCGGCCCTTGCACGGTGAAATAAGACAATGTCAATTCCTATAACGGGCGCATTGGCGCTGATCCTCGGAATAGGTCTATTCCTTTTTCGCCCCAGGCTGCTTTATCCCGCAACGATTATCGCCATCCCCTTCACGGCGACAGCGATCGTGAACTTCGGATGGGCCAATGCCGCGGGAAGCTGGGGCAGGAGCCTGGAAGCCTGGCAGTTTTTCTTTGTGCTGTGGGTTAGCCGCGAGGCGTTGTCAGGTCGGCCACCGTGGCATCGTGCGGAATGGTTCACTACCCGCAGTGCGCGGAAAGGCCTGTGCGCATTCCTGGGGGTGGCATTTCTGTCCCTTTCGGTTCCATTGGTCATGAACGGAACGACATGGGTACTTAGTCCCCGGCCTATCACCGATGAAATGATTCCTTTGCGGTTGACTTCATATGACTTCACTCAACTCGGCTACTTAGCGTTTGGACTTATTTTTGCCGCCCTCATTGCTGCGGAGAATAGTACGCCCCGCAAGCTTTACCAGACGCTTCGTATATACATCGCATCCTGCACATTCGCCGCGGCGTGGGGGCTTCTGGAGCTTTGGTGCGAATTGACCAGCCACGCCTATCCCGCCGGCATTTTCAACACGAGCACCAACATCGCGGCTGGCGGCTATGAAGAAACGGACGTTGTTGGAAGCTTTGGCAACATCGGCCGGCTTTCGTCAGTTTCCCAGGAACCTTCGGTGCTGGCCAGGCTTCTGCTCTATGCGTTTGTAGCCCTTATCGTATGCGCGGCGCTTCGCAAGCCAGTGTTTCACCGAAAGTGGGATTTGGCCGCCGCTCTATTGCTGGCGACAACTCTGTTGGCAAGCACGTCCAGTACGGCCTACTTTGGCATCGTTATAGCATTACTTGTTGCCATTCTAGCTCTGTACAGGATGGGCCAGCCAGTTAAGGTGTACG
>DAIRCW010000024.1:0-3221 GCA_036796475.1 Candidatus Acidiferrales bacterium
CAAAACTGCGCTGTTTCGTGCATGTATCGTGCGCGTTTAGAGCTGTTTTTGGGGAGGCGATCAGGCCAATTCCGAAAAATAGCCCAAAATCTGGTTATAGAACCAGGCCATTCACCTAGACACTCTACTGGAAGAAAAAATGGTCCGAATTGACCTCAAAATATGCCCGATCGGGGGGGGCCAGGGCGGCCATCTTTGAGATCACTCGGGGCGTAGGTCGTTCAGGGAAACGCGGACCTCGGCGGGTTAAAGCACGCGATAGGAGAGCATCTTGTGGAGCCTTGATATCAAACGGCTGCCCTTCGTACTTCAGGGTAAAAAGTCGCGACGCACAAGGAGTTGGTTGCGCGGGTGATGCGCGCAAGAGGAAGAAGCTGCCCGTTTTTGTTTACCGTTGGGCCGAGGCCCAACCGTCCTGACAGCGACGACAGACGGTCGAAAACGCAACTGGCGCAAAAGAAAAGGCCCCGATTGCTCGGGGCCTCTTCCAGCGGAGGGGGTCGTCCAACTAGAACGAGAAACGCGCGCCGATCTGCATGACACGGGGCGAACCCTGGATATTGGTGAAGTTCGCAAAATTACCCGGCGGGTTTGAGCCGCGGAGCCCCGGATCACGTACGACACCCCAGCCCGTGCGGCTGAGATCAATCAAGCCAAACGGCTGGTAATTGGCAACGTTGAAGACTTCCCAACGAAGCTCAAGGGTTTGTTTCTCGTTCCATGGCATGGTCATACTCTTGTCGAGACCCATGTCTATGTTGGTATATCCTGGGTACCAGAGGTAGTTGCGAGGCCCTGTCTCGCCCGGGTAGGCGTTGCGGAAGCCCTGGTAAATGGCTTTGACGTCACAATTGCCGAAGATCTTCGGATCTCCAGTCCTGCTGGGGCAGGTGTGAATAGGAGACAGGGGCGTGACGTTGGATTGGACGTTCCAGTTCGTGGACCAGCGGGCATCATCGAACGGGGATACGACCGGCAGCCCGGTGTTCCAGCGGAGAATTCCCGAAAGTTGCCAGCCTCCAATCAGCGCCTGCGCGAACCCATGGGCGCTGCCGAAGAACGTCCTGCCGCGTCCAAAGGGCATCTGCCACAGAGCAAGAAAGTTGAATTCGTGGCGAATGTCGAAATCAGAGTTTCCGTAGTTTGAGCGCTGGCGGATGGGATTCTCAATAAATGGACCGCTGTTGTTGTTGCTGCCATAACCACCGGCCGTCTGGAGACCTGAGGCATCGTCCAGCGAATGCGCGAACGTGTAATTGAAATCCAAGGTAAGGGTATTTAGACGCTGTCGGAGAGAAAGAGCAAAAGCATTGTAGTTGGAGTTGCCGATGGTGCTCCATGCAGAAAGGGCACCGTACTGAGGTTGCATGAATCGAGTCGGAAAAGGTTGACTACCAAAAACACCGACCTGATCGATCAAAGCTTCTGTATCGGTCCAATCATTTCCTGAAAAGAAGAAGCATGGATTCGTTGGCACTGAACCGCCGCCGCGGCTCTGCAAGGCGTACCAGACTTGCGTATTGGACCATGTGGGATCGAAGCCTGGTGCGGGATCGGAGGCGCTGCACACTGGGTCAAGACTGAAGGTATTATTCAAAATCGTGCCGAGGCCGGAGGGCCAGAGATCCTCAAAGAAGGGAATGGTGGCGATCTGGCTGGTATCCACACCCTGCTGGCGCTGTTTTTCCAGCTGAGTGGCTGCAGTATACCAGTCCATTCCAGTCTTGGGGTCGACGATGTCATTAAACGCGGTGGCGTCCCTGCGGGCCAACAGGCTGCGGCCCATGCGGCCTATGTATGAGAGAGAAAGCAGTGTGCCTGCCGGGAGCTGACGCTCGTACGTCATGTTGTAGACGTATTCGGTAGGAGCATGGAGCTGAGAATCAACGCTGGTTTCGATACGCTCGCCCTCATCCAAAGGCTGGGAAAGCGGGAAGACCAAGCTACCCGGAACCACAACGAGGGGCAGAGAGCGAACGTCTTGATTGAAACCGGTAAATAGGGGCGCCAACTGACCTCCGTTTGCCGTCGTAATATCGAACGTATTCGCCGGAGTCGTGAAATTGGAGGTGAACCCAAGTGTGTTATTCAGGTCCCAGTCAACGGCCAGCGCCTCGCCGTAGTAGTCGTTGGTGAGAGCATAGCCGCCGCGAAGAACGCCCTTGCCTTGTCCAGGAAAGAAGAACCGTCCGATGCCGCTCTCAAAAGTCGGAGACCAAGCAGCGGCAATCCGAGGCTGGAAATTGTTCTTGTCCCAATTGTACATCGGCTTTCCACCGTTCGCGGGGCCAGACTTGTTAATCACGATGGGATCACTAAAGTTTTGGCCCTGGGCCGCTGCCGCTAGCCGCTCGTGAAAGTAGGTGCCGAGCGGAACGGTAGGCTGGACCTCAAACCCATGCGTCTCGTAAACCGGGCGTTCGAGACTGTAGCGCACACCCAAGGTGAGCGTCAGGTCTGGCCGGGCCTTCCAAGAGTCCTGAAAATATTCCTCGTATGCCTGGGTCGCAAAGTTGCGATTGGCGGCCGAACCGGCTGGCAGCAGAGTGCCGTCCTTTGCAAAGGTAAAGTTCGCGGTGTATTGGGAGAACCGCCCAATTGCCGCGGTAGCGGCATTTTGCACTTCCGAAACGGAATTTAACGATTGCCCCTGATTTTCGTCCCCGGGTAAGCTATTGGCATCCAGATAACTCTGGAACGCGGCAGACACGACATCGCCGGCAGCCGTATAGAACGAAGGATTGGTGATGGCGTTGTCGAAAGCATTCGCAAATGACACGCGCGAATTGCCGATCACCAGCACGTTCCCGCCGAACTGGAAGGTATGGTTTCCGCGCGTCCACGCCACGTCGTCAGTAAAGTTGTGAACCGGCGTTATGCGGGAGAGCGGATGAGTTTGACTGGTTGGGAAGAAAACAAAGCGGAAAGCGATGTCATTGCCTGTGCTGTCTCCAAGCGAGGTGAAGGCCTGACGAGTCAATCCATAGCGGAAGCTATTCACCCAATTTCCGATCGCCCAAGTGTGACCGACTGCGAAGCCTCGTGGGTGGCTCCATACACCGAGGGGAGCCGTATCCGGAAATTGGCGCGGGAGGGTTTGCTTGTCGTAGATAAAGTTGCCTCGGATAAACAAGTGCTGAGCGCTGGTAAGGTTGAAATCCATCTTGAGCACATGAGAATTCAGAGCCACAGGCGTGGGAGAATTGAAACGGAATCCACCT
>DAIRCW010000024.1:3234-4783 GCA_036796475.1 Candidatus Acidiferrales bacterium
CCGCAGCCAGCGCATCGAGAGCCGTTTGATTGATGCCTGTGTCTGGATAGGCCTGCTGTAGTTGAGCCAAATTCAGCGACGCCTCTTGCGGGGAGTTGCAGGCTGCATCCGGACAGTAAGTGTAGTTAATCGTGCCTTGACCAAGGTTGGGGAGAGGCACAACTTCCACGACGGGTGAAGCGGTAGCGTCACGGCGGCCTTCGTAGCTATAAAAGAAAAAGGCCTTATCCTTCACAATCGGCCCTCCGAAAGCACCTCCGAAAGTATTTCTGACGAGCGGAGTGCGCGCCACACCGTCACGATTGCTGAACCAATCGTTGGCCTCGAAAAGCGTACCGCGGTAGAACTCAAAGGCGGCGCCGTGCCACTGGTTCGTGCCTGACTTGGTGACGAAATTGATCTGCCCGCCGGCCGATCGCCCTTGATCCGCATTTCCGTTTGCTGTGGTGACTCTGAATTCCTCGATGGCCTCGGCGTTGAGGCGAAGGACTGGACCATTAGTAATGTTGCCAGCTTCAAGGCCGCCGACGATTTGGTTGCCAGTAGCGTCAGCAGCATTGCCGGTTTGGGCGTTATTGATATCAACGCCGTCGAGAGTAACATTGCTCTGATCGGCGCGAGATCCTGTGACATAGCCATCAGGCGTTGTGCCTGGCTGCAGGCTCAGCAGACCGGAAACACTTCGCGCCTCCAGTGGGAGTTGGCCGATCTCCGTGGAGTCAAAGTTGTTTCCCAAGGTCGCATCCCTTGTGTTCACAAGGGTGGCTTCTCTCGACGCCGTCACTTCAACCGTTTGGTTAATCTCGCCCAATTGGAGGCTAACGTCAGCGATAGTGGGCTTTGCAACGAGAGCGACAACGTTGTTCACGACTTGTTTCTTGAACCCGGAGGCCTCGACAGAAAGCTGATAAGTGGCCGGCTCAATCAAGTCAAAAACGTAGGAGCCAGTGTCACTCGAGGTTGTGGTGCGAACGGTCCCGGTGGCACCGTTGGTCAGCGTGATTCTTGCCCCTGGCACAGCTTTGCCCTGTTGATCCGTAATTGTTCCACGCACGACAGAGGTGCTGACCTGCGCCCATGAGGAACGCGCGGTGAACAGCAATCCGGCGCTGAGGACAGTCAGAAACAAAACTTGAAAAATCTTTTTCACGGTCTGCCTCCGGTGAAGTGCGAATCCAGAACTCGTAAAGATGCAGGGGTGCCGAACCCGCGCAAGCGCGAGATTCGTTGGGCGTCAAGAATAAAAGCGAAGAAGCTGACCAGGACTTTTCCCCCGCTCGCCACCCAGCCCACCCGTGGCAATCGCTGGCAACGTAGCGTGCAAGCGATGTACCACAACCGGTAATTATGGGTCAACAGAAATTAAAGGGCCAAGAATGAGGGGATTGGGTACGGGCGTCCGTGTACAAACGGAGTCGACCAAAGGCAGGAATCTACTTAGAATGGAATAAATATACAGAATTTGGGTGTATATGCATTCGACGCGTGAGATAGCGAACGGTCGAGGACTCAACAGGACAGGGCGTCTCGCAAAAAAAGAGGCGGCCGG
>DAIRCW010000024.1:4793-13276 GCA_036796475.1 Candidatus Acidiferrales bacterium
CGCGTGAGATAGCGAACGGCGAGGACTCAACGGGCTCGGGCGGCTCGAAAAAAAGAGGCGGCCGGTGGGGGGCCCGGCCGCCGTGGGCATGGGGTGATGGAGGTGCAATCACTTTCGAGATCCGAATCGCGCGGGGGGCGCACGCCGAACCTCGAAGGCAGGGCCATTGTGCCGGGAGCGCATGGACGAGTCGATAGACCGGAAGGTTCAATTGGTTATGGTACGAATGTACTCAGGGAACCACGGAGCTGGATTGACACTATGCTATTTATAATGAGTAGTTTAGCTGCGGCCTCGCCGTAGAACAGGCCTAGTTAGACAGTCCGAGCCGGCTCGTTCATTCGTAGCGCAGGGCTTCGATGGGGTCGAGCTTGGCGGCTTTGACGGCCGGCCAGACGCCGAAAATCAGTCCTATGCTGACGGAGACGGCGATGCCGACGATCACCGCCCAAAGTGGCACGGAGGCCTTCATGGAGGTCACGTGCGGAATCAGCATGGCGAGGGCGCTGAAGAAAAGCACGCCGAGGATGCCTCCCGCGCCGGTGAGCGTCATGGCTTCGAAGAGGAATTGCCAGGTGATGTCGCGGCTGCGCGCGCCGATGGCTTTGCGGACGCCGATTTCGCGGGTGCGTTCGGTGACGCTGACGAGCATGATGTTCATCACGCCAACGCCTCCGATGAGCAGGCCGATGGAGCTGAGCACCACGAGCACGAGCGCGACGCCGCCGATGATCTGGTTGAACTGTTCCTCCTGCTGGATCTGCGTGGTAATCGAGAAATTGCTGGGCGCGCGATAGGCGACTTTGCGTTCGCGGCGGAGCACTTCGGTGGCTTCGTCGACGGCCTGGTCGACTTTGCCGTGCACCGCTAGGAAGCGGTAGCCATTGTCTTCGACCGACGGGAACATCTTCTGATACGTGTAATACGGAATCATGACGCGCACGTCTTGGTCGTTCAGGCCAAAACCGCCCGGGGGCTTGGAAAAGACGCCGATCACGAGGAAATCGGAGCCATCGATGGCGACGGTTTTGCCGATGGCGTCGTCAGCCGTTGGGAAAAGCGCTTTGGCGGTGTCTTCGCCGAGAACGACGATTTTCGCGCGGTGATTGTTTTCGGCTTCGTTGAAAAAGCGGCCGGCGAGCAACTTGGCGTTGCCAAACACTTCCATGTAGGCGGGGAAAGTGCCGCGAAAGTCCATTTGCTGCGCTTGATTGCGCCCGTACTTGATGAGATGGATCTGGTGCCAGTTGAAAATCATGATGGCGATTTGCTTGACGTCTGGGCAGGAGGCGAGAATCGCCTGGCCTTGCTCGAGAGTGAGAGGAGGGCGTTCGCGGGCTTGCTTCATGCTGCGTCCCGCGCCGGGGCCGTTGTCGAAACGGTTGACGTAGGCGGTGTCTGCGCCGAAGCCTTCGATGATCTCGTTGATGCTCGCTTTGAATCCGGTGATCAGCGAGGCGACGATAATGATGACGCCTACTCCGATGACCACCCCGAGCACGGCGAGCAGGCTACGCGTTTTATGGGTGCGAAGCGTGTCGAAAGCCAGCGCCAGATTTTCGCGCAGATCCTGTTTCATAGAATTTTATGCCTCCGCGCGCAGCGCTTCGATGGGATCAAGCCGCGCAGCGCGCATGGCCGGATAAATCCCGAAAAACAATCCCACGCCTGTCGAAAGCGCCAGCGCAATGATTACCGCATGGAGCGGCGTGGAGATGGGCATTGGCGAAGTGGCGCGCACGAGCATGGCGATTCCAAACGCGGCGAAGATTCCAAGTGCGCCACCGGTAGCAGCGAGGATAGACGACTCCATCAGAAATTGCAGCACAATGTGCTTTCTGCGCGCGCCCAGGGATTTTCGCAAGCCGATTTCGCGCGTTCGCTCGGTGACGCTGGCGAGCATGATGTTCATGATAACGATGCCGCCGACGACCAGAAATACGCTGGTCAGCCAGATGGCAATCCCGAAGATGTTGCCGGTCAATTTCTGCCACAGACCGGTGATGGAAGATGGCTCGACGAGTCCAAAATCGTCGGGATCCTGATAGCGGACGTGCCGGCGCGCGCGCAGCATGACGCGAACCTCATCTTCGGCGACAGGCATGGCGTTTAGCGTGACGGCTTCCACGAAAATGGTCACCGAGTCATTTTTCCCCTGAAAAACGCTCATGTACGTTGTGAGCGGCAGCATCACAAAGTTGTCCTGCGTCTGGCCGAGAAGAGTTCCCAGAGCCTTGGCGACACCAATGATCTGGCACTGCTGCGCTCCGACGCGAATTTGGCGGCCGAGCGGGTCTATGCCCGGAAACAAGTTCTCTTGGACATCATGCCCGATGAAGCACGTCGGGGTGCGGTGCGTCTCGTCGACATCGGTGAAAAAGCGACCGGCGGCAACGTCGAAATCGCGAACGACGGCAAATTCCGGCGTGGCGCCGATGACAGTCACCTCTTCAATCAGCTTTTCGCCATAATGCACGTCCTGAACAGTATTCTCCTCGGCGGCAACTTCGCTGCTGTATTGCAGGTGCCCTTTGAGCGCGTAGTAATCGTCCATGTGCAGCGGCGGGCGACGCATGGCTTTCACGAAATCGTCGAAGTTGGTGATGATTCCAATGCGATCGACGACAAAGGCGTTGGCGCCGAGATTGGCGATGCGCGTGGCGACGTAAAGATTGAGCCCATTCAGCACACTCATCACGGACACGAGCGTGGTCACCGCAAGAATCACACCGAGCAGGGTCAAAAAGCTGCGCAGCTTATGGGCGCGCAGCGTATCGAACGCCAGCGCGGTGGCCTCGCGTAGCGCGATCATCGTCTGGCGAAAGCCGAGCTTCAGTTTGGGATCTTTCTGCATCTATCCACTATAGACGTTCTGACAAGAGCAAAAGTTCACCGCGCACGCGCGGGTAACTCTCTGAGCCACTCGGCCGCATGGCGCGCGAGCCATTGCCGCCAAGTGCGTTAAGATTGGAGCCGCAAAATTCTGCTGAATTGCGAAAACAGTTGCAAAAACGAACGCTACAAATTCGCCCGGCATGAAACCCGGCCTCTCAATCCGTCTCGCTGCGTTTGCGCTCGCAGGAATTCTCTGCGGCATCCAGCCGTGCGTCACAGCGCAAACGCAAAATCCGCCGCAATCGCCGCCGCTGGACCAAACTCCGCTCACGGCCGAGCAAGTTGACGACCTCATCTCGCGTACCATCGCCAATCAGCATCGCAACGATGTTGCAACCGATTCCTTCGAGCGCATCGAGCAGCAAGTGTCGCACGCGGGCAGCGCCGACGGGCCCATCACTCAGGATAAAACCTATCGCGTGGTTCCCACCGGCAGCGGCACGTTAAAGCTGCTGATTCGCGACAGCTCGAAAACCGTTTCCGATGCTTTCTATCGCCACCAGCTTCGCGACTGGGAGAGCATCCTGAAAGTCGCTGTCCACGCCGACGATCCCCGCCAAGTCGCTGTGCTAGCCAAGCAGCAGAAGCGCCGAAAGGACCGCGCTCGATTCATCGATGCTGCGCGCGCCGCGTATAAAGTCACCTGGCTGGCCCGCGAGATTCGCGACGGTCGCGTCGTGGAAAAGCTCCAGTTCGATCCCAATCCCGGATACAAACCGCGTGGCGATACCACCGATTGGCTGACTCATGCGCAAGCCATTGTCTGGATTGACGCCCAGGAAGCTCAGGCGACCGCCCTCGACGCCATCATAACCCGCGACATCAGCATCGGCGGCGGCTTCCTCGGCAAAATCTATCGCGGCGGCCACTTCCTGATGCAGCAGGCTCCCGCTGCCCCGGGCATCTGGGAGCCCACACACTATGAATACGATATCTCCGGCAGAAAGTTTCTTTTTGCGTTTACCATGCACGAGGAAGTCTCCGATTCGCATTACCGGCTGCTGGGAGCGCCAGAGCAGCTTCTTGCTGAAGCGCAGAACAATATTGCCCATTGCTGCGACGTCGCCACGCCGTGAACCCTCATCTTACTTCGGACGCCGAATTTCGGTCAGCACCGTTTCGAAGAATCCCGGCTGGTCTTCAGGAATCACATTGGGGTCGTAAGACTCGAGTCCTTTGATGATTTCATCAGAGGGAAGCCGTCGCAGAAAGTAAACATACGGCCTCGGCGCAGAGAGAGGTTTACGCTCTTGTCCGGTGACCTGGAAAAATTTGTCCTGATAACGAATCGCCAGCGGGTATTTCCAGTTGTCTTTCGGGCGGCAGGAGGCCACTTCCAGATCGCTCCCCGCTGGCCCCGGGCCGACTTTGTCCGCAATCGGTTGTAAGCGCGGCTGTGCGCTTAGCTTCTGCAGACCCCATGCCATCAGCCACAAAGGCAGCGTGCCGTGGCTCTCTTCGGTGGCCACAGCAGCGACGACGCGTCCGGCGGCTTCACATCCGAAGTAGCAAATCACCCAGGTCAACGGATGCACCGCCAGGGCGAACAGTCCGACATATCCACTGTATTGACCGCCGGCTCCGTGGATGATTTCGCCGATGCGCGTCACGTAGAACGAATACCAAACCACCAGCGCGACAAACGCAACGAGGCCCTCCAGCAATCCCGATAGGATGGTCGCTCTTGTCCAGTTCAGTTTTCGCTCGCTGAAGCGGGCGCGCCAGCGAAGGGGCAAAAACGCCAGAAAGGGGCCGATGAGATAGGTTTCCATAGCGTTTAACCGAATGTAGAAGCAATTCGGGAGCGCGCCAAGCGCCTCAAAACAAAGCGCAGCTAAAACGCCACCAAGGGGGGAAACGAAGACTGCTTTACTCACGACGCGCGAGGAGCGTAGTCTATCGCCATCGATTTTGCAGAGTTTCCCGCCCGGGAGGAAAAACCCGTGTACGCGCGCGTGACGCAATTCCATCTGGCCGCCGACAAGCTTAACGAATTCGTTGATGCTGTACGCGCCGCGATTCCCCACGCGCACCAGCAGAAGGGATTTCGCGCGCTGCTGGTGTTGCGCGACGATGCCGGCGCGTCTTCCACTCACGTGCGCGTAATTTCGGTTTGGAATTCCATCGAGGATCTTCAGGCCGCCGAGCAGAATTTCTATCTTTACCAGGCGCTTGCCAAAGTGATGACCGCAACCAAGGGGTTCCCACTGATCGAAGGTCAAGAGGTTCTTTTGGCGGAGCTCGGCAGCTGAAATTCCTGACGCAAAACGCGCGCAACGACGGCTCCCCGTAGGCTTCCCCAAAGTCTTTCAGGCATTCTTGACCCTGACTGCCGCGGCCAGTAAGCTAGATGGCTTCCGAGCCGCGCTTGCGAGCTTGGTGTCGCTTTGAGTTGATAAGCCGCGAATCGGATGCGCTTTACTGAAGACCGCGAACCATGAGCACGATTGAAATCACGCTCCCTGACGGAGCCAAACGCGAAGTCACCAGCGGCACCACGCCCGCACAAATCGCGCGGCAAATCTCGCCGCGTCTGGAAAAGGACGCGCTGGTCGCGCGCGTGGACGGGCAGTTGTGGGACCTTTCGCGTCCGCTGGAAGAGAGTACTTCGCTCGCGATTCTTACTCCCAAGGATCCGGAAGCCATTCAAGTTCTGCGCCACTCCGCCGCGCATTTGATGGCCGCGGCGGTCATCGAGCTTTTTCCCAATGTGAAGCTCGGCATCGGGCCGCCCATCGACAACGGATTTTTCTACGAATTTCTGCGCGACGAGCCGTTCACTCCCGAAGATCTCGAGCGCATCGAAAAAAAAATGCACGAGCTCGCTTCGAAAGACATTCCCAACGAACGCAAGCTCCTGCCCAAGCCGGAAGCGCTCAAGCTCTATCGCGAATCGAAGCAGGAATTCAAATGCGAACTGGTCGACGAGAAAGCCATCGAGCCGATGGTTTCTTTCTACACCACCGGCAAGTTCATTGATTTCTGCCGCGGCCCGCATATTCCTTCTACCGGCCGCATTCGCGCTTTCAAGCTGACCAACGTCGCGGGCGCTTACTGGAAAGGACAGGAAGGCAATCCGCAGATGCAGCGGATTTACGCGCTCTGCTTCTACACACAGCAGGAGCTCGAGGATTATCTGCACAAACTCGAAGAAGCGAAGCGGCGCGACCATCGCAAGCTCGGCATGGAACTCGATCTTTTCAGCATTCAGGAAGAGGCGGGGCCGGGGCTGATTTTCTGGCATCCCAAGGGCGGATTGATTCGCACGATCGTGGAAGACTGGCTGCGCGCGGAATTGCTGCGCCGCGGCTACGATCTGGTTGTCACGCCGCACGTGATGCGATTGGATTTATGGAAAACCAGCGGGCACACCGGCTTTTATCAGCAGAGCATGTTCAGCCCAATTGAAATCGAAAAGGCTGATTACCAGATCAAGCCGATGAATTGTCCCGGCCACATTTTGATTTACAAATCGCATCTGCGAAGCTACCGCGATTTGCCGCTGCGCTATGCTGAACTCGGCACCGTCTATCGCTACGAACGCACCGGCGTGCTGCACGGATTGCTGCGCGTGCGCGGCTTCACCCAGGACGATTCGCACATTTTCTGCCGCCCCGATCAGATCGAGTCGGAAGTGGCCGGCTGCCTCGATTTCGCGTTTGCGGTGATGAAAACTTTTGGCTTCAGCCAGTATGAAGTTGAGCTATCGGAATGGGACCCGCTGCATCCGGAAAATTACGCGGGCAAAGCGGAAGACTGGAACCGGGCCACCGCGGCGCTTTCGAATACACTCACTCAGATGAATGTGCCGTTCAAGCGCATTCAAGGGGAAGCGGCATTTTACGGCCCGAAAATTGACGTCAAGCTGATTGATGCGATAGGCCGGCCGTGGCAGCTCACCACTGTGCAATTCGATTTCAACTTGCCCGCGCGATTTGCGCTCGAATACGTCGGCGAAGATGGCGCACGGCATCAGCCGTTGATGGTGCATCGCGCGCTGCTTGGCTCCGTGGAGCGTTTTTTCGGCATTCTCATCGAGCACTACGCCGGAGCTTTTCCGGTATGGCTTGCGCCGGTGCAGGCGAGCGTTCTGCCTGTGAGCGGCAAGTTCTCGGATTACGCGAAATCCGTCGAGCAGAAACTGCGCGAGGCGGGCATTCGCGTTCACCTCGACGACCGGAACGAGAAATTGCAGGCCAAGATTCGCGACGCGCAGTTGCAGAAAATTCCTTACATGCTCATTGTCGGCGGCAAAGAGGCGGAATCCAGTTCTGTTTCCGTGCGCCATCGCTCCAAAGGCGATCTTGGCCCGCAGCCGCTCAATGAATTCATCGCCGCGATTCGCCGCGAAATCGAAGCGAAAAGCGCGAACTGATTCGCGCACGCCTCAGGCCAATTCTATGCAAGAGGATTTCCGCCTTCGTCTCGCCACGCCGGCTGACGTGCCAGCGCTCGCCGCACTCATCGAACTTTCCGTTCGCGGACTGCAAGCGCGCGATTATTCGCCCGTTCAAATCGAACTCGCATTGAAAACCGTCTACGGTGTGGACACGCAGCTCATCGCGGACGGTACGTATTTCGCTGTGGAGGCGGTGAGCTCCGACAGCCGAGTTCTGGCGGCCTGCGGCGGCTGGAGCAAGCGCAAGACCCTTTTCGGCGGCGATGTTTGGGCCGCGCGCGAGGATGATTTGCTCGATCCACGTTGCGACGCCGCAAAGATACGCGCGTTTTTTGTGCATCCAGACTGGGCTCGCCGCGGCGTCGGCACCGCAATTCTCGAAGCCTGTGAAAATGCCGCTCGCGCTGCGGGTTTTACGCGCTGCGAAATGGGCGCGACGCTCACCGGCGTGCCGTTCTACGGCAAAAAGGGCTACGAAGAGTTGGAGCGCCTTGCCGTTCCCCTGCCCGGTGGCGAAGAGTTGCCCATTGTCCGCATGGCAAAGAATCTGTAGTCCCGTGCTTACTGAACTCCGCGCGGGATTCTTAGCGCTCCCTCTTGCGAGGCCAAATACGAGTCATGTTATACTTCGTAGCCTGTCCGTCGGCAGCTTCGAAGAGGCGCCGCGGACAAACGTCTAGTCCTCCTCGGGGGTGGGTTTATCGTCGAACGCAGTTTTGGTCCGCGGGTGAATGAACGCATCCGCGCTCGCGAAGTCCGCGTGATTGATGATCAGGGCAACCAGCTTGGCGTTCTTTCGTACTTTGACGCCATGAAGGCCGCGCGCGACGCGGGACTCGATCTCATCGAAATTTCTCCGAATGCCGTTCCTCCGGTCTGCAAGCTCGCTGATTTCGGCAAATTTCAGTACGAGCAGAATAAAAAAGCGCACGAAGCGCGCAAGCACCAGAAGGGCACGCAGATCAAGGAAGTGAAATTCCGGCCTTCGACCGCTGAGCACGATTATCAGGTGCGCAAAAACCAGATCGTCGAGTTTCTCGGCAAAGGCTATAAAGTGAAGGCTATGATTTTTCATCGTGGCCGCGAAATGGCCCATCAGGACGTGGGCCGCGCGAAAATGACGCGCCTGCTGAAAGAAATCGAAGAACACGCGCTGGTTGAATTCGGCCCGCGCATGGAAGCGAATATC
>DAIRCW010000024.1:13286-23397 GCA_036796475.1 Candidatus Acidiferrales bacterium
TGAGCGTGCCCTGGGCGGCGGTAATGGTGTAACTGCCGACGTGGCTGCCGGCCGTGGCCGTGGTGCTCAGGCTGGCACTTCCGCTCACCACACTGGGGCCGTCGCCGTTGACGAAGCCGGTGATGGTGTCGGTGAAGGTCGGGTTGGCAGCGCCATAGATCCTGCTGGCGTTGCTGGCGCCCAAGAAGACAGTCACCGCGCGTCCAGCTCCAGCAGCCGCGGCGAGCTGATCGGTCGCCGCTTCGTTTTCGCGGAAAATAGGGCAAGTAGAATAATTCCGTTTTAGAAATTCATGCGAGGAATACTGTGGCCAGAAAACCCAGAGCAAAGATAAAACTGAAAACGCATCGTGGCGCCGCCAAGCGCTTCAAGCTCACGTTTACCGGCAAAGTCATGCGCCATCATTCCGGCAAGCGCCACCTGCTCGGAACCAAGAAACCCAAGCGCATGCGCCGCCTCGGCAAACAGATCGAAGTGACGCCCGGAGACGCTGCCAAGGTTCATCGGCAGCTGCCCTACGGCTAGCGGCAGCCCGCGGCTTGGGGAGATGAGATCCGCCATATTAAGAATGATTGGGCGGTTGGATCATGTACTGGTCTCCGTTATCATCGCGTTTCAGTTCCTCGGGTGTCTCTTTCTGTTTGGCTCCGTGATCTTGTTCTCGCGCTACCCGGGCGCCGACTACAGCGTAGGACCTGCATTCCTCGCGTCAGCCGCGGGCATTGCTGCGGTAGTAGTCCTGCAGAAGAATCAAAAGATCGAATTCTGGCGGCGACTGCCCGCATTTTTTTGGAATGTCGCGCTCGCAGCGTATTTCATGTCAGCCAGCGGCGGGAACTCGAGAGCCTCGAACAACGGGAGTTATGTTGTGACGTTCAACGTCTGCGCGGCGATCTATCTGGGCCTGACCGCCCTGATTGGGCCTAGCGTGCTCGCAGTCCAAGATGAAGAGGATCCTTAGGATTCGCCTAGCTGAAGACAACTCCTGACCTTCGACTAACCGGAAGCTCGCGTCACGCACGCACAATGGTTTTCAGTGAAACGGTTTTCAGTGAAACCGATGGCTTTTTCGCCGCGCGCCGCACAAGCGCAATTTAATTTTGCCCCGCGGCGAATCTCTGCGATAATTGCTTTTCGCGTTTTTTTTGATTTCGTGCTGGGCAGCGCTTCACGGGTGCCTGCCGGCCGGCCGCGCTGAATTCCGGCGCATTGCATCACTAAGCTGTTCCTGCGAGACAAACCCGTTGCGCAGTGCAGTTCCGCGCGCGTTTGTCTCCGCATTGCATCTTGGATTTCGCATTCGATTTCACTAAGGAGATTTTCATGCCGCGTGTAAAACGAGGAACCAAGCGCCGCGCCAAGCGCAAAAAGATTCTGAAGCACACCAAAGGCTTCTTCCTGACCAAGAGCAAGCTCTATCGCTCCGCCAAAGAAGCCATGAACCGCTCGCTGCGATATTCCTATCGCGACCGCCGCACACGCAAACGCGATTACCGCACCCTCTGGATTCAGCGCATCGGCGCGGCCGCGCGCAACAACGGGATTTCCTACAGCCAGTTCATGCACGGGCTGAAAGTCGCCGGCGTGGATCTGGACCGCAAAATTCTCGCGGACATGGCTGTGCGCGAACCCGAAGGTTTTGCGTCGCTGGTGGCACAGGCGAAGCAGCATCTGAGCGCCGCGCCCGCGCCGGCATCCGCCTGAACGCCCGCGGCTCGAGGTCACAGTGCCCGATGTGATCGAAAAAACGCGCCTTCCCTTCGCGCAGCTCGAATGCTCCTCGGAAGAGCAGCTTCACGCACTCTTCCACGGGCTTTCTGAACTTGCCGCACGCGAAGCCGAAGTTCCGCCCACGCCCGAAACCGCCGAGAAATTCCGCATCCGCTGGCTGGGCCGCCAGGACAGCGTCATTTCCCGCATCACCGCGAATTGGCTGAAGCCTGCTCCGCCCGAAGCAAAAAAGTGGGTCGGCCAGCAGTTGAATTGGCTGCGCCCGATTCTCGAAGACCTCGCCGCACAATCCAAAAAAATCGCTGAATCCGCCGCGCTTGAAGCCGCTGCCGCGCGCGACAGCCTCGACCTCTCTCTTCCCGGAGTCGCGCGTCCGCTCGGCACGCAGCATCTCGTCCGGCAGACGTACGAAGAGCTCTACCGCATCTTCGGCTCGATTGGCTTTTCGGTCGTCGAAGGCTCGGAAATCGAAACCGCCTACTACAATTTCGAAGCGCTCAACATTCCCGAGCACCATCCCGCGCGCGACAACATGGACACTTTTTATTTCGCCAATTTGCCGCACTCCGGCGCGCAAGCCTGCCTTCTCCGCACGCACACTTCGCCCATGCAGGCGCGCACCATGCAGGCGCAGCAGCCTCCCGTGCGCATCGTGGTTCCCGGCAAGGTCTATCGCCGCGACAATCCTGACGCCACGCACTCGTTCGTCTTTCACCAACTCGAAGGACTCGCCGTCGATACCGACATCACTTTTTGCGATTTCAAGGGCACCATCGAATATTTCGCCAAGGAATTCTTCGGCCCGCAAACGCGTGTCCGTTTGCGCCCAAGCTATTTTCCGTTTACGGAGCCTTCCGCGGAATTCGACGCTTCGTGCCACGTCTGTGGCGGTTCGGGATGCCGCACCTGCAAGCAGTCCGGCTGGATCGAAATGTTCGGCGCGGGAATGGTTAATCCCGCAGTCTACGGCTTTGTGAATTACGACGCGAAGCGCTACAGCGGCTTCGCCTTCGGCTTGGGTGTCGATCGCTTGGCCATGCTGAAGTACGGCATCGATGATTTGCAGCAATTTTTCAGGAACGACGTGCGCTTCCTGCAGCAATTTCCATAGCGCGCGGCATTAGCGCCTGAATCAAAATGAAAGCGCTCTACAACTGGCTGAAGGAATTCACCGGCCTCACTGCCGAGCCGCTCGAATTGCGCTCGCGCCTCTCGCTCGCCGGCGTTTCGATTGATGCCATCGACGACACTCCCGCCGGTCCTGTGCTCGATGCGGAAATCACCATCAATCGTCCTGACCTGCTCGGCCATCTCGGCATTGCGCGCGAAATCTCCGCGCTTTACCGGCTGAATCTGAAATCGCCGCAGCCGAAATTTACTGAATCCTCCGAGCCGGCATCGCAAGCCGCGCGCGTCGAAATCGAATCTCCAGACTTGTGCGCCCGCTACACGGCGCGAATCATTCGCAACGTCAAAGTGCAGCCCTCGCCCGACTGGCTGCGCCAGCGGCTGGAAGCGCTCGGCCAGCCCTCGATTAATAATGTCGTGGACATCTCCAACTACGTCATGCTCGAACTTGGGCAGCCGCTCCACGCGTTCGATTTCGACCGTCTCGCCGAGCGTCGCATTGTTGTCCGTCGTGCCAGGCAGGGCGAGGCCATGCGCACGCTCGACGGAATCGAGCGCAAATTCTCGAAAGACATGTGCCTGATTTGCGATGCGCGCGGCCCCGTGGCCATTGGCGGAATTATGGGCGGCGCCGAAAGCGAAATTAGCTTTAGTACAAAAAATTTGTTGCTCGAATCGGCCTGGTTCGAGCCCATTTCCATTCGCCGCGCGTCCAAGGCGCTCGGCCTGCGTACCGAAGCTTCCACCCGTTTCGAGCGCAGCGCGGACATCGAAATGGCGGCATTCGCTTCCCGCCGCGCCGCGGAACTGATTCAGCAATTCGCCGGCGGCGAAGTCCTCTCGGGCGTAATTGATGTCTATCCCCAGCCTCGCGCTCCGCAAAAAATCGAGCTCTCGCGCAAGGAATTGCTCCGCGTCATGGGGGCGGACGTTCCCGACCGCGAGATCGAAGAAATTCTGTCCGCGCTAGGCTTTGCGCCGCTTCGCACGGACGTCAATCGCGGCAGCCGCGATTCAATTGTCGCTGCGTGGACCTGCACCATCCCATCCTGGCGCGGCGATGTGACGCGCGAAATCGATCTAATCGAAGAGGTCGCGCGCCTCTATGGCTACGACAAGTTCCCGGCGCGTTTGCCTCCCGCAAGGCAATCCGCACAACCCCTCCCGCGCGCGTTTGAAGAAAAGCGCCTGCGCGAACGGCTCGTCGCTCTCGGCTATCACGAAATCGTCGCCATTCCGCTGGTCGCTCCGGAGCGCGATGCCATTTTCCGCGCCGAAAACGTCGCGCCGCCGGAAATCGCCAATCCGCTCTCCGAGGACGCTTCTTTGATGCGCACCTCCGGCGCGGTCAGCATGGCCGCAGCCATCGAATGGAATCTGAATCACGGCCAGAAAAATCTGCGCCTCTTCGAAATCGGCAAAATGTATGAAGTGCGCGAAGGCAAGCCCGTCGAAACTCGCATCCTTATGCTCGGCGCTACAGGTCTCGCTCGCGAACAGTCCATCCACGAAGCCGCACGCGACTTTTCTTTCGCTGATCTGAAAGGCGACCTTGACGAAATTCTCGCGCTTGCCGGAGGAGCGAACTGGCAGCATGGCGGACCACAATGGCTCGCGCCCACTCGTGCCGCACGCATTTCCCTTACGTCAGACGGACAAAAACCGTTTGGCATCGCCGGGCAGCTTGCGCGCGATGCAGCTCACAAATTTAAATTCCGCCAGGACATTTATCTCGCGGAATTAATGCTCGAGCCGCTCCTCGAATCTGTGGCGAAAGCGAGCGCCACGCTTCGCTACCAGCCGCTGCCGCGTTGCCCTGCGGTCGAGCGCGACTTTTCGCTCATTCTGGACGATCGCGTCACGTTCGCCGCTATCGAACAAACTATTCGCGCGCTCGCGATTCCCGAATTGCGCGAGGTCCAGCCACTGGACCTTTTTCGCGGCGGACAAATCCCCGCAGGCAAACATTCGCTCCTGCTGCGCGTCACGTTCCAGAGCGACGCCGCCACGCTCACCGAAGCGCAGGTCGCGGACTTCTCCGCGCGCATCGCCTCCGCGCTCGCTGAAAAGCTCGGCGCCTCCCTTCGCGCCAGCTAACTTCGCTCCGCCTCTTTGATTCCTGCCTTCAATTCCTTGCGCGCCTGCCGCATCTGGCGCAGAATGCCGCTGGATATGCCCTCACAATTCTCCAGGCTGCTCACCGCTCGCGAGGCCGCGCGGCTCCTCGGCATCAGTTATCCGACGATGAAGCAGTGGATCTACAGGTGCAAAATTCGCACCGTCAAGACGGAAGGTGGCCACCATCGCATCCCGGAAGATGAACTGCGCCGGTTTGTGTTCAAAACGATTGAAAAATCCGAGCTCGTCTGGCGCGAGAGCCTGCGGCACATCAGCGGACGCAACCAGCTCGTAGGCCGCATTCTGAGCGTTAAAATCAGCGGGCTGATGGCGCAGGTAACGCTCGCCATCGGAAAACAGCGCATCACTTCCATCATCACCGCCGACGCTGTGCGCGAAATGTCCCTCGAGCCCGGCGAAACGGTCGCCGCCCTCATTAAGTCCACCGAAGTGATGATCATTCGCCCCTGAGCGGCGTTTGTCAGGAAGTTTCCTTAAGACCTGCTATTGCGCATAATTCGTATAGCTTTGCACAGCAAAGTCGTATAAAATCGCGCATTTCATGACGATTCCAAAAACATGCTTTATCACCTTCTGCGCCGCTTTTCTGCTCGCCCTTCCGGCATCCGCCCAGCAGCAAACCGCGACTGCTCCGGGAACGGACGACGGGTATTTCTCCAACTGGTTTCACCGCGTCGACACAATTCAATCCGAGCAACCACACTGGATCACTCCGCTGGCCACGGTGACCCCGCGCCTCGAGGAGGAATTCCGCTACGACATCGACTGGCTCACCGGGAACAGCGGCATCACTTCCGAAAATTACGGCGGCGGCAAAGGCCTCGAACTGATTCCCTTTCAAAATGTGGAAGTGCTGCTGAATCTGCCGCCGTACATCGCGCATAACAATCCTGCCGTTTCCGACGGCTTTGGCGATTTTTCGTTCACCGTAAAATACCGCCTGCTCAGCGCGAACGAGCAGCGCGGAAATTACATCCTCACCGCATTCTTCGGCGCCAGCCTGCCGACTGGCTCGCACACCAATGGCGCACGCGCGGCCATGATCACTCCCACGATCGCTTACGGAAAAGGATTCGGCCGCTTCGATGCACAAGGAACGTTCGGCATCAGCTTTCCCGCGAGCCATACGGATGTCCTCGGCAGAACCATCGTGTGGAACAACACTGCGCAGGTTCACGTGTTCAAGAAACTGTGGCCCGAACTTGAGGCGAACACGACTTTCTTTTCCGGCGGACTTAACGGTGGACGCAAGCAGACGTTTCTCACTCCCGGCCTGGTGATTGGAAAAATTCACATCGCCAAGCGAATCGGCCTCACCTTTGGCGGCGGATTTCAGATCGCTGCCACGCATTTCCATTTGAACAACCACAACGGCATATTCAGCGTTCGTTTTCCATTCTAGGATTTCTGACCCGCCGGCGCGTCCGCATGCGCGCACGGGCTGCGTTTTTCTGCGCGCTTGCATCGCAAATATCATTGCCGCAGAATGGAGCGGCAGCCGCGAGGGAGCGTCCCATGAAAATCGACATTTTCGACCAGAGTTACAACGTGCAGGCGGATGGCGACGAAGCGTATTTGCATGAGCTCGCTGCATTCGTGGACGAAAAAATGCGCGCGGTCGCGGAATCCACGCGCCAGGCGGATTCGACGCGCGTCGCTGTGCTCGCCACGCTCAATATCGCCGACGAACTTTTCACGCTGCGCAAGCGCCTGAAGGCCATCGAAGGACCCGTGCGCCAGCGTGTCGACCGCTGCATCCGGCTGGTGGAAAAAACTCTCGAAGCCTCGGCTTAGATCCGCAATTTCACCCGCACAAGCGCCCTATCGCAAATTCTCGCGGTGTGACCAACCAAACATGTTTGCTGAACGGCGGCCCAGCGCCCTATTGAACCGCTGGCGCGCACGCGTGTGGTATCATATTTCATTCGCTGAGACCTAGCGACGCGAACGGCCTTCCGTTCATCACCGCAACTCAAACGTGAATGTGTCATCCGTCACGCGTGAGTTTGCGGCAGGACTGCATTCCCGATGCACAGAGGGAATGCCAGGCAGCGCGCAGACCGGTCCCGGCAAGGAGCGAGAAATGAAGGAAGGAATACATCCCGATTATCATCAAGTGACCGTGCATTGCGCGTGCGGCCACACGTTTCAGACGCGCTCAACGCACAAAGGCGAATTGCTGCGCGTGGAAATCTGCTCGAGCTGCCATCCGTTTTTCACCGGCAAGCAGAAGCTCATTGACACCGCAGGACGCGTCGAGCGCTTCCAAAAGAAATACGCGGAAGCGGCAAAAAAGAAGTAAGGCCCGTTCAACTGTTGGCGCGCCTTGCGCGGACAATTTGTGCCGGCGTAGCTCAGTGGCAGAGCGAGGGTCTCATAATCCCTAGGCCGTGGGTTCGATTCCCCCCGCCGGCACCAGCCATCAACCATCGTCAGCGCGATTGCGCAGACCCCTGTTACGCCCATAAAATCTCCAGTCATGCCGCGATCCACAAGAAAAGAAGGTGGCGAGCTGCGCCTCACCTTTGCCACGCTGCGCGAGATCCTCACCGTGTACAGCGAACGTCTATTGGTGGCCCACGACAAACCCGGCGATTATCAGCTTTGTTCGCGCAGGTTGAAGGACCGCATCGGCAGACCGTTACTCGTAGCTGGCGTCCAGATTAAGAAGAACTATGTGAGTTATCACCTAATGCCGATTTACATGAATTCAGCACTGCAGAGGAAAATCTCCACTGCACTGAAGAGGCGCATGAATGGAAAGGCTTGCTTCAATTTCCTCGCAATAGAACCTCAGCAGATTGAGGAGCTCGCAGCGCTTACGCGCGATGGCATAGAGGTTTTCGAAACCGTTCGGCTCCCCTGGGGAAAGCCGCAGAAACAGTAGCTACGATCTCGCAACGAGACAGACAAATTCGGCGAAAAACAACTTCCTTGCGAGTTTTGCAGCATTCCCCACGCCAGCGGCTTAATTGTGGAACGACTTGTCCGGATACGGCGGGTGCGGTGGCAAGGGCCGTGGATCCTGGCGAATCTCCTGCTGCAACACGTCCAACGCTTTTTGGAGCTGCGCGTCGTGGCCTTCGAACGTGGCGTGCGGCAAGTTGTCCACCACGATGTCGGGGTCTACGCCGTAACCTTCAATCAGCCATTTGCCCTCTGGCGCATATACGCCAAGCTGCGCGGCGGTCGCGATACCGTTGTCTACTACAGGATTATTCGGGGAGAGCCAGATTTCGCCGCCCCAGGTCCTCGTGCCGATAACTTTTCCCAGGCCAAGCCGCTTGAACCCTTCGCTAAACGCTTCGCCATCGGAAGCGGTGTGCTGATCACAGAGCACCACAATGTGCCCGCGGAAAGCGTATTGCATATTCCAGCTCGGATTTCCGACCCGCGGCTGCCAGTAAAACCAGATCTTCCGGAGAAGTTTTCCAAGCAGCCAGGAGTCAATGTTTCCGCCATTGTTGTGACGCACGTCAATGATGAGTCCCTGACGGTCGAAAACGGGATAGTAGTCGCGCGCCCACTGCTCGATGTCAGACGGGCCCATGGCGCGGAGATGCACGTATCCGACGGTCCCGTGCGACGCTTTGTCCACCAGCACGCGGCGCGAATATTCCCATTCGTTATAACGCAGATTGCGATCTTCCATAGCGGAAACCGGTGTGACCAGGACCTCGCGCACTTTGCCATCCGCTGATTTCACTTGCAGAAGGACTTTCCTTCCCGCTTTTCCGCGCAGAAGTTCCGCCACATCCGGAACGCCCAACGTCTCCTCTCCATCGACGCTCACGATGACTTCGCCTTCTTTCACCTGAGAGTCCGGCTTCGCCAGCGGCGGAGCCTCATTCGGTAAATCCGGGTCGTGCTCGTCAATATGCTGCACCACGAAGCCGCCCGCTTTTTCGTCGCGGCACAAAACCGCACCTAGATACGCGAGCTCAATTTCATCCTTGGGCTTGCGGTCGTCGCCTCCGCGCACAAAAGTGTGCAGCGCTGAAAGTTCGGCGACCATTTGCGAAATGAGATCGTTCAATTCATCACGATCCGAGACGCGCTCCACGAGCGGCAGATAGCGGTCACGCATGGCGGTCCAGTTCACGCCGTTCATGTGCCGGTCGTAGAAGTAGTCGCGCTCGAGCCGCCACGAATCAATGAACATGGCGCGAAATTCCTCGCGCGGATTGGTCATCAACTGCCAGTGCGACATGTCGATTTTGTTTTTGGCAAGAGCCTTCGGATCTGCGGGTTTCGCGGCAACGTCCAGCACGTAGAAATTTTGGCCGTCACTGACCAGCATTTTTTTGCGGTTCATGGAAATTTCGAACTTGCCGACGTCGGGCATGATCGTTTCCGTGTGCTCGCCCTTGTTGTCAGCAGATAGGCATTCAAGAGCGGTTTTCGGTTTCGCCTCATCATCGCGTGACAGCCAGCACAACTGCTTTTCGCCGGTTTCGAGTGAAAAATAATTGCCGGGAGGTACGGGCACTTCGCTCAGGCGATCCGCCAATCCGTCAAAATTAATGTTCACAGTAACGTCAGGAGACTTTTCCTTGTCCGTTTTCGCTGGCGGCTCAGCGGGGTGCAGTTCATCAGCCGGCTCAAAGGGCGGACGCAGCCCGGGCTCGAGCGCGAGCTGATAGATTTTGTCCGAACGGTCAAAATTCGGCTCCGGCTGGCGCGGCCCCCAAGGCGAACCGACCGTGGTCTTGAGCTCGCGGTCGGAAAGGAAATAAATCCATTTGCCGTCCGCGCTCCACGCCGGGCTCGTGCTGTCGTAATAATCCGACGTGATGGTGTGAATTTCGCCCGTGGAGACTTGCAGCAGTCTGATTTGCGCGTATTGATTTGGCGCAGCCTCGACATAGGCGAGCCACTGGCTATCAGGCGACCACGCCAGCTCAGAAAATCCGCCGTTCATGGATTTTGCGATGAGTTTATTCTGCTTGGACCGCGTGTCGAAAATCCACAGCTGATCGTCTTTGTCGTGATTGGCAATCCAGCGCCCGTCGGGCGACGGAATTCCTTCCCAGCGCAGCACGGTTGCACCGTGGGTCAGCTGTTCGGGTGTGCCGAGACCATTCGCCGAGTAGTTCCAGAATTCCGTCTCGCC
>DAIRCW010000025.1:0-3188 GCA_036796475.1 Candidatus Acidiferrales bacterium
CGGGCATCAAAGAAAAAGACCTGCTGCTTGATGAAAAGCAGCGCGAGTTGCAGAAAGAGTACGCGGGCAAGTATCGCGCGGGCATGGGCGCGGAGGCCATCAAGGAACTGCTGCGTCATGTGGACGTGGAAAAGCTTTCGGAAGAGCTGCGCGAGAAAATGAAGGCGGACCCCAGCCTGCAGAAGCGGATCAAATTTGCCAAGCGGCTGAAAGTGGTGGAGTCGTTCCGCAAGAGCGGAAACCGGCCAGAGTGGATGATTCTGGATGTGATTCCGGTGCTGCCGCCGGAACTGCGGCCACTGGTGCCGCTCGATGGCGGGCGGTTCGCGACGTCGGATTTGAACGATTTGTACCGGCGCGTGATCAACCGCAACAACCGGCTGAAGAAATTGATGGAGTTGCACGCTCCGGATGTGATTGTTCGCAACGAGAAGCGCATGCTGCAGGAAGCGGTGGACGCGCTCTTCGACAATGGACGCCGCGGGCGCGTGCTGCGCGGGACGAACAACCGTCCGCTGAAATCGCTTTCCGATACGCTCAAGGGCAAGCAGGGGCGCTTCCGCCAGAATTTGCTGGGCAAGCGCGTGGACTACTCCGGGCGTTCGGTGATCGTGGTTGGGCCGGAACTCAGGCTGAATCAGTGCGGCTTGCCGAAGAAGATGGCGCTCGAGCTTTTCAAGCCGTTCATTTATCACCGGCTGGAAGCGGCGGGGCACTGCACCACCATCAAACAGGCCAAGGAACTGGTCGAGCAGCAAGAATCAATTGTGTGGGACATTCTCGAAGAAGTGATTCGCGAGCATCCGGTGCTCTTGAATCGCGCTCCTACGCTGCACCGGCTGGGTATCCAGGCGTTTGAGCCGGTGCTGGTGGAAGGCAAAGCGATTCGCATCCATCCGTTGGTTTGCACGGCGTTCAACGCGGACTTCGACGGCGACCAGATGGCCGTGCACATTCCGCTTTCGCCGGAAGCGCAGGTGGAAGCGTCTGTGCTGATGCTGAGCTCAAACAACATCCTGTCTCCGGCGAACGGCGGGCCTCTGGCCGTGCCGACGCAGGACATGGTGCTGGGAATCTATTATTTGACCAAGTCCAAGCCGGGCGCGAAGGGCGAGGGCCGCGCGTTTGGCAGCGTGGAAGAAGTGATTCTCGCGCTGGAAATGGGCGAAGTGGAGTTGCTCACGCCGATTCGCTTGCGCTACTCCGGTGAAGTGCTGGAAATGACCACGGCGTATGACGATCAGGATGTGACGCACACAGAGCCAGTCACGCTGAAGAACCAGTTCCTGCAGAGCACGGTAGGCCGGGTGATCTTCAACGATCACCTGCCGCCGGAGATGCCGTTCGTTAATGGCCTGCTGAAAAAGAAGGGAACGCAGCAGCTTGTGCAGTACTGCTACCTGCGCTTCGGTTTGGAGCGCACGGTAAAAATGCTCGACAAGCTGAAAGAACTGGGCTTCCTGTACGCCACCAAGTCGGGAATGTCAATCGGCATCAGCGACATGCTCATTCCGGGCGACAAGTTCAAGCTGGTGGACACCGCCGAGCGCGAAGTGGTGAAGGTGCAGCAGCAATATCTGGATGGCGCCATCACCAACGGCGAGCGGTACAACAAAGTCATCGCCATCTGGAGCGACGTCACGGAAAAAGTCGCTGACGAGATGTTCAAGGCCCTCGAAAGCCAGGACAAAGAGGGCATTATGAACCCGGTGTACGTGATGGCGGACTCCGGCGCGCGCGGCTCGAAGCAGCAGATCCGCCAGCTCTCCGGAATGCGCGGATTGATGGCCAAGCCTTCCGGCGAAGTCATCGAGACGCCCATCACTTCGAATTTCCGCGAAGGATTGGACGTGCTGCAATACTTCATCTCGACGCACGGCGCACGCAAAGGATTGGCGGATACCGCGCTGAAGACGGCGGACTCCGGCTATCTGACGCGGCGGCTCGTGGATGTGGCGCAAGATGTGATCATCAACGAATTCGACTGCGGCACAGCAGACGGAATTTACGTCGAGCCGATTCTCGAGGCCGGCGTGGAAGTCGAGCCGTTGCGCGACCGCGTGATTGGCCGCGTTTCGCTCGAGAAGATCAAGGACTACGAAGGCAACGTGATCGTCGAGATCAACCAGGAAATCACCGAGGAACTGGCCAATGCGATTCAAGCCGCCGGCATCGAGCGCGTGAAGATCCGTTCGGTGCTGACCTGCGAATCCCGGCGCGGCGTGTGCGCGCGCTGTTATGGACGCAACCTGGCGACGGGCCGGTTCGTGGAAATGGGCGAGGCTGTGGGCGTGATTGCGGCGCAGTCCATCGGCGAGCCGGGCACGCAGCTGACCATGCGCACGTTCCACATCGGCGGAACGGCGACTCGCGTTACCGAACAATCCAAGGTTGATGCCAAAAACAACGGCTTCGTGAAGTTTATCGACTTGAAGGTGGTCGAAGGCCGCGGGAAGACGTTCATCTCCATGAACCGCTCCGGCTTAATCGCGGTGGTGGACGAGAAGGGCCGCGAGAAAGAGCGCTACCACGTCGTATACGGCGCGCGGCTCAAGGTCGAGGATGGCCAGCCGGTGACCGTTGGCCAGACCATGGCCGAATGGGATCCGTACACCTTCTCGATTTTGACGGAGACGGGCGGCACAGTTGAATTCAAAGACTTGCAGTCCGGCCTGACTATCGAAGAGCAGGTGGACGAAGTCACCGGCCTTTCGCAGCTCGTGGTCACGCTGCCGCCGGGAGACGAAAAGCATCAGCCGGCAATTCTGATCCAGGATTCACGTTCGACCCGCAGCGTACGGAAGAAGTACCTGATGCCTTCGCGCGCGCACTTGATGGTGGCGGACGGAGACGAAGTGCATCCCGGCGACGTGCTGGCGAAAATCCCGCGCGAAACCACGAAGACCAAGGACATCACCGGAGGTCTGCCGCGCGTTGTGGAACTGTTCGAGACGCGCAAGCCGAAAGACCCCGCAGTCATCAGCGAAATCGACGGCGTGGTGAAATACGGTGAGATCGTCAAGGGAATGCGCCGGATTTACGTGGAAAGCGAAGACAACCGCACTTTGAAGGAGTATTCGATTCCGCGCGGCGTGCACATCAACGTGCAGGAAGGCGAACATGTGCGCGCGGGCGAGCCGTTGATTGACGGCCCGCTCAATCCGCACGACTTGCTGGCGGTTCTCGGA
>DAIRCW010000025.1:3198-6921 GCA_036796475.1 Candidatus Acidiferrales bacterium
GTGAACATCAACGACAAGCACATCGAAACTATCGTCCGGCAGATGATGCGCTGGGTGAAGGTGGAAGACGTGGGCGATACGCCGTTCCTTCTGGAAGAGCAGGTGGACAAGTTCCGCTTCCGCGAAGAGAACGATCACGTGATTCGCGACGGCAACCGCCCCGCGACCGGACGTCCGCTGCTTTTGGGAATCACCAAGGCGTCGCTCTCGACCGATTCGTTCATTTCGGCGGCGAGCTTCCAGGAGACCACGCGCGTGCTCACCGAAGCAGCGATTTCAGGCAAGGTGGATTACCTGCGCGGCTTGAAAGAGAACGTCATCATGGGCCGGCTGATTCCGGCGGGAACCGGGCTGGACCGTTACCGCGGAGTGCAGTTGCTCACGGAAATTCCCGCGGAAGAACCGGAAGCCGAGGAACCGCAACTTACGCCTGAAGAGGCTGCGGCGCTGGATTTCCTGCGGAAAGACAGCGACACGGTTGCCGAAGGATAGCGAGAAAAACATTCTCAAAAAGAAAGACGGCGCGCGAAGCAGGCGCGCCGTTTTTATTTTTGAAAGCACCGATGCCGGAACCCTGCAGCGAAGTCCATCCATATTCTTGCGCTGACGTTGAAATTCCTGGAAATCGGATTTTGTTTGGGTTTGTGGGAGCATCCAGCTCACATTACAATCGAGAGTGCGTCAGTCCGGTGGCGTGTCGGGATATTTTCCGGCGGCGCATTCGTCCATGCCTAAAGAGCGCAAACCCAAGGCTCGCATCCCTTCGCATCCGAAAATCGAAAAAACGCTGCCGTCCTCGAATGGCCAGGCAGAAGGACTGTTTGACGTTGTGGCGCGGTCGCAGCGCGGCTTCCGGCAGCTGATCGATAGCTTCGATCGCATCGCGTTCAATTTTTCGCTCGAAGGGCAAATCCGCGTCATCAACCGCAAGTTTGCCGACATAGTTGGGCTGCCATTCGCGAAAATCGTCAATCATTCGCTGGAGGAATTCATTGCTGAGCCGTCGCGCATCGAAATGGCGCGGGTATTGCCGCAGCTTTTGGAGGCGCGTTCGTGGACGGGCGTGGTGCGCGTGCGGTGGCGCAAAACGAATCAGGCGCGCATTTACGATTGCACGTTGCGCGCTGTTGTAGAGCAGGGCGAAGTAACAGGAATCACGGGACTGGCGCGCGACATCTCCGAGCAGCGCGAAACGGAGACGCGGTTCACCGAACTGTTTGAGACGCTGCACGAAGGCGTGTATTTCGCGAGCCCCGAGGGCGAGCTTCTTGACGTGAATCCCGCGGCTGTGCGCATGCTGGGATACAAAAACAAGGACGAACTCATCGCGCCGCCGGCTGCGCGGCACTTTGCTGATCCGGCACAGCGCACGGCGCTCATTGCGGAGTTGCAGCGGCACGGATTCGTGCGCGACCGCGATCTGTCTCTGCGGCGCAAGGACGGCTCGCTGCTGCATGTGCGCAATTCCAGTGTGGTGATTCGCAACGCCACAGGCGAATTTGTCCGCTTCCAGGGTTCTCTCACCGATGTGACTGAACGGGAAGAAATGGAAAAGCGCCTGCGCGAAGAGCAGGAATTCGTTCGGCGCCTCGTCGCTGCGTTTCCGGATATCATCGCCGTGCTCGACACCACGGGGCGATACACATTTGTGAGCCCGCGCGTGCAGGAGACGCTTGGTTACACGCCGGACGAATTTATAGGCATGAAATTGGAAGAACGGCCGCATCCCGATGACCGCGAATCGCTGCTGGAATTTTTCCAGCGGCTCACCAGCGGCGAAGCGAACTCCGGCACCATCGAATATCGCACCTCGCATAAGGACGGAGGCTGGCGCTCCATTCGCGCGAGCGCAAGCCCGTTGACGAATGCGGATGGCAGAATCATCGGAATCGTGGCGTCCGCGCGAGACGTGACGGAATCGCGCCGCCTCGAGCAGCACGTGCTGCAGTCCGAGAAGCTCGCCGCTATCGGACAAATGGTCTCCGGCGTAGCGCACGAACTGAATAATCCGCTGACCGCGATTCTCGGCGTGAGCGACTTGCTTCGCGAGCGCGCCACGGACGATGGCATGCGCCGGCAGACGGAGTTGATTCACAAGCAGGCGCGCAAAGCAGCAGAGTTGGTTCAGGGGCTGCTGATGTTTTCGCGGCCGTCGAAGCCGCAGAGCCAAAAGGTGAAGGCCGCGGAACTGGTCGCGCGGGCCATAGAGCTGCGAAAAGGCGAATTGCAAGCGCGCCACATCAGCGTGGAATTCCAGTCTGCTGGAAGCACGCTCTTCGTCGAAGCGAGCCCGAATCAGATCGTCCAGGTGCTGGTGAATCTCATTGCCAACGCGGAGCAGGCTATTTCGTCCGTTCGCGATCATGGACGAATCGAATTGAAAATTTCCCGGGTGGAGGAAAACGTCGAAATCCTGCTCGATGACGATGGGCCGGGGATCGAACCAGAGCTTCGCTCGAAGATTTTCGATCCGTTCTTCACCACACGGCGAAGCATCGGCGGAACGGGACTCGGGCTTACGATTGCGCTGGTGATTGTGAAAGAGCATGGCGGAATAATCGAAGCGCAAGCAGCGCCGATGGGTGGCGCGAGGCTTCGCATTCTGCTGCCTGCTGTGGATGGCTATGCATCGGCGCAGCGAACGAGCGCTCCAGCGGGAGCGATGGCCGGGCTGCGCATTCTTGTGGTCGATGACGAGGAAGCGATTCGCGAAGTTATTCAGGAAGGACTCACGATGCAAGGTGCAACTGTCAGCGGCGTTTCAACTGCGGAAGAAGCCTGGAACAAATTGAACTCCGCGGACTACGACCTTGTGCTGTGCGATTTCAATTTAGGGAACGAACGCGGAACGGCTTTGTTCGAGAGAGTTTCGGGCCGAAAAGGCCGGCCTGCGCCGCAATTCATTTTTATCACCGGCGAGTTTCTGGACGGAAACCGTACGGCGCAACTCGAGAAGCAAGGCGCACGAATGCTGCAAAAGCCGTTTCAGATCTCCCAACTGGCCGGAGTGATAGAGGCATTCAGAAAAGAAACGGCAGCGAAAATCGAGCAGCACTGATTGCAGCGTTCACTTTTTGGGTTCCGCGCGTTCTTTCGGAGCGGCGTCGACGCCAAAATCCCAGACGAATAGATCCATCCCTTCAACAGAAAATTCTGCGAGCGCGTATTCCCCCGGCGCGAGGGCTTGACCGAGCGTATAGCGGTAAACTCCTTTCGCTACCGGCCAAAGCTGCATTCCCACGGTCTTGCCATTATTGGTGTGCTGGCCGAAGAGGCTGTCGATGTTTTCGACGTGGCGCTTGTCTCCTTTTACCTGCGCGCGAATCAATTCGATCTGAGGCTCCACGGCGTCTTTGGTGCGTAAGTAAAACTCGGGAGTGCGATTCGTGATTCGGAAACTCGCGCGCCGGCCGGGCAAGTCCACGCTGGTTCTCGCAGGAATCACCGGCACAGGAACGATCATTCTCTTGAGCATCTGGCCTTTGCTGTTTTTCGCTACGGCCTCGGATTGCTTTAGCGAAAAGATGGCGTGTCCATCGAGAATGAAGAGTCCTTCGCCCGGTGGCAGAAAAACGCCGGGAAGCACTTCGAGGCTGGCGTCTACGTCGAGCGGCATCATGGCTGCGGCGGCGGCCTGGTCAGCTTTCACCTTCGCTCGCAAACTTTCCTGGTCCTTGGTCTCGGCAGCCTCGGCGGCTTTAGTGGCGGGGCCGTCAATCTTCG
>DAIRCW010000025.1:6931-22778 GCA_036796475.1 Candidatus Acidiferrales bacterium
GCGCGTTCACAGTGGCGTGGGAGCGGCCGGATGCCTTTCGGCGCGTCGTGAGCTTTGTCGGGTCATTCACCAATCTGCGAGGCGGGAATCTCTTCCCATTCCGAGCGGTCCACACTGAAATAGCGAACGCGATCGCCTTGGATCTGATAGCTGCTGACCAGCTGGGAACTGCCGTCTTTCATCACAAGCTTTTGGCGGTGCTTGGATGCAATGGCATCTTGCGGTTGCGGCGGCGGATTTTGCTGTGCGCCGGCATTTGTCGCCAGCGGCGGCAAAGCCAAGAGCAGCCCAATTGACAGAATTCTTGGGACGTTCGGCATAAGAGAAATTATAGGCCAAGAAACAAGCTCAGAGCTGGGATGCTTCCAATAGGAACGGAGGTTTCTCAACAAGGCGGAAAGGCCCGAATGGGCCGAACAAAGGAAAAACAACAATAGAAAGACTCCCAGCCGCGCGAGGCTGGCCCTGCAGGAGTCTTAGTGCTCGCAGCGCGGGCAGAGCACGTTGAGGATCATCAGCTCGGAGTTCGTGAAAAGCCATCGTTCGGCTTCGCTGCCCGCAGCTTCGGCCGCGCGAATCAGCGAACCAAGATGCTTGGTTTGCGCCAACGCGCGCAAATGCTGCAGGCAAATTCCGGTCAGGCGAGAGACTTCCTCTTCCGTGAAGAACTTCTGGCTCGAAGGAATGCTAGACAAGTTTTTCGTTCCTCTTCCGAACTACGCTCGCGGGCAGTTCGGAACATCCGAACTCATTCTACATAAGCAAACTTCGTGCCAAACATCAGGGGGAACCCTCGTTGGCATATAAGCTGTTTACCTCCAAGGGATTAGACCTGTACACCTGATAAAGCTGGTGTCACCGAATGTAGTCTGGGGCTGTGCCAGAGGAATCTTTTTGCCCACGCTTCGGAGGAATATACCATTTTTGGTAGACACGATGTTTTCGCTATCCCGCAAAGCCGCCTGCATCTTCAAAGGCTTTAGCTACTTGCAAGATGCGCCCTTCGGCAAAATGGCTGCCGAAAATCTGAAGGCCAATCGGAAGGCCTGACGAGGTTCTGCCACAGGGGATAGAAATGGCCGGTACACCGGCCAAGTCTCCTGTAACCGTATAGATGTCCGAGAGATACATGGCCAGTGGGTCGTCGCTGCGCTCACCAATGCGGAAAGCGGGGGTGGGTGAAGTAGGCGTCACGATGACGTCGACTTTACCGAAAGCCCCTGTGAAGTCCCGCGTTATCAATGACCTGACCTTTTGCGCCCGCAAGTAGTAGGCGTCGTAATATCCGGAGGAAAGTGCATATGTGCCAAGCATGATGCGACGTTTCACTTCGGAGCCAAATCCTTGCCCGCGAGTTTTTTTGTACATTTCGCGCAGGCTGCCACCGTGCACGCGCAATCCATAGCGGACGCCATCGAATCGCGCCAGATTCGCGCTGGCCTCGGCATTGGCCACGATGTAATAGGTGGCGATGGCATAGTCCGTGTGCGGCATGCTCACATCGACAGGCTGGCAGCCCAGCTTTGTGAGCAACTCGATGCCTTTTTCGACTTTCTGGCGGACTTCATTATCCATGCCGGGCCCAAAATATTCCTTGGGAATGCCTATGCGCGTGCCGGAGATGCTCTTTTGCATCTCAGCGGAATAATCGGGAACGGGGACTTCAGCGGACGTGGAGTCCCGTTCATCGCGCCCGGCGATCACGCTTAGAATCGCGGCGACATCTGCGGTGTTGTTGGCAAATGGCCCCACATGATCGAGCGAAGAGGCAAAAGCGATCAATCCATAACGCGACACGCGCCCGTAGGTCGGCATCAACGCGGGCACGCCGCATAGGGCACCCGGCTGGCGAACCGAGCCGCCAGTGTCCGTTCCCAGAGAAGCGACCGCTAAACGGGCCGCCACCGCCGCTGCTGAGCCACCGCTCGAGCCCCCCGGAACGCGGTCGAGCGCCACGGGATTGCGCACTGGTCCATAGGCGGAATTCTCGTTGGAACTTCCCATGGCGAATTCATCGCAATTCGTCTTGCCAAGAATGACGGCACCGGCGTCTTCGAGCCGCGCAACGGCCGTGGCATCGTATGGCGGAACGTAATTTTCTAGGATGCGCGAGCCGCAGGTGGTGCGAACTCCGCGCGTGCTAAGCACGTCCTTGATGGCCACCGGAACCCCGGCCAGCGCGGGCAGTTTCTCGCCGCGGGCGCGCAGAGCGTCAATGCGATCCGCTTGAGAATAGGCGCGCTCAGGAGCAAGCGCCAGAAAAGCGTTCAACTCGGGATTGCGCTTTTCGATGCGCGCGAAAAATTCCGCCGTGAGTTCGCGCGCGGAAATGGTCTTGCTTTCGAGCGCGCCGTGGATAGAGGCGACCGTCCAATCCTTTGCGGCGCTCACTTTTCGATGACCTTGGGAACGCGGAAGTACGGAGCTTTCGCCTCCGGCGCCTGTTCGAGGATGGATTTGGCGACCTCGGAGGGTTTCACGACGTCTTCGCGGAGCGTGGCATTCGGCGCGGCATGCGCTTCCAGGACTTGCGCCATGGATTCGACGCCGGAAACGTCCACTTCTTTTAGCTTATCTATGTAGCTCAAAATTCCGTCGAGTTGCTCGCGGAATTTCTCGACTTCCGCTTCCGTAAGCTCGAGGTGCGCCAATTCGGCGACGTACAAAACATCTTCGCGGGAGATTTTCATGGCTTGGGCTTGGCGCGCCTGCGCAGGAAGGGCAGATGATCGTTATTGAATTCGTGGCGGACGCGCGACGTCTTGCGCAGCTCCACGCGGATTTCGCGAACGAGCGAGCCGCCCCAGTCGCGATTCACTTTCGCGCGCAGCTGTTCATTCATCGAGGCGGCCTGCGCCTTCCATTCCTGCGAATCCGCTTCGAGGCAAACAATCCCATTCCGCAGCAGCGCGGGACGCACATGCGCCGCAATCGTTTCGCCGGCGAGCGCGGGCCAGCGGGCCTTCAGCCAGGCAGAAGCGGCGTCGGAATTTTTCATCCGGCGCAGTGTCGAAGCAAGGAGATCCGCAGCTCGTTCCATGGATGGCGCGATTTTAACACATGCGGAAAGCGTGGCGGGTTCTTATGCGGCGCGCGAAAATCGTAATCAAGCGAGCCCGAGATCGCTGGCGATGCCGCGCATGGCTTCAATGCACGTGGAGATATGATCGTCGAGGGAGATGCCCAGCTCTTCCGCGCCGTGCCGCACGTCATCGCGGTTCACACCGCGCGCAAAGGCCTTATCCTTCAGCTTCTTTTTCACCGACGCGGTCTCAACATCGGCGATTTTCTTGCTTGGCTTGATGAGCGCGCAAGCCGTGAGGAAGCCGGCCAGCTCATCGCACGCGAAGAGAGTGTGATCGAGCGCAGATTCGCGCTTCACGCCCGTGTAATCCGCATGCGCCAGGATGGCATGAATCATTTCTTCAGGGTAGCCATGCTCGCGCAATATGCGCGAGCCTTCGGCAGGATGCTCTTTGTCCGCGTGGTGCTCCGCATTGGGCCAGCGCTCGTAATCAAAATCGTGAAGCAGCGCAGCGCGGCCCCAGAGCTCTTCATCCGCGCCATTTTTTCGCGCATATGCCCGCACGCAGGACTCTACAGCTAACGCGTGCTTTCGCAAATTTTCGTTCTGCGTGTATTCGCAAAGCAACTTCAAGGCATCGTCGCGGCTTGGCAGGTTTCCCATGTTCCATTTCTCCTTATCGCAAAGTGAATAGCGTATCAAAAACGCGGCGCGATTCGCAGGAGGCATCTCAAAGAGCGCGTACCATTGCTTTTCTGCGGGCCGGAAACTAGAATCTTGGCCGACTCGACGAATTCAGGAGGTTTGCAAAAAAAGACTTGACTTGGGTTAGTGCGCTGGAGAAGAATGCCCGTCGCGCCAGTTTCTGCCTTCCCTCTTGTGAAACGTTCCTCCCCTCCGCACCGCCGGAAAAGTCTGTGAGGATGACCGGTGGGAGAAAAGAAAGCTGAGGAAGCTATTTCAGATATAGATCGAGAAGTAGTCCGCTGTGGTGTTTGCGGACTCGTGCAGTACCGCACCAAGACGGACAATTGCCGGCGATGTGTGCGCCTGCTGCCCTCGCGGGTGACTTTTGTCATTCCTACTCCGTCTCCGCAAGAGGCGGCACGCGAGACGCAGGCCGGCGAGGACTGGCCGAATCGCGAAACGGTCGAGAACATCGGCCAGCGCATTCGCCAGCTGCGCGAATCCCGCGGGATGACGCAGAGCCAACTGCAGGCGAAGTCGCGCGTCTCGCGTTCCTATCTCTCGCGCATTGAGAGCGGGCAAATGACTCCCAGCCTCGGCACGCTCGAAAAAATTGCCGAAGCTTTGGGCGTCGGTCTGAATCGCTTCTTCGTGCCGGAGTCCACGGGCCAGACGCTGCTCGAAGATCCATTCATTCAGGGACTGCGTCCGTTCCTGCGGCAACTGGATTGGGCACAGTGGCAGGGAATTTTGAAGCGGCTGCAGGCGATCAGCGACCACGTAAGCAGCAGTCCTTTGCGCGCGCCGATGCCCATGCATGAGTCCAAGATGCCGCAAATGCCGCGCCGGCATACGTCGCCGATGGCTTCCGCGCACCGATAGCGCGGAATTTGTTTGGACGAATTTGTGTGGAAATTGACTGGCGGGGTGAACGTCAAAGCTCCGCCGGTGCCTCGCATGGCCGTCCTCAAATTTCGAGAAGCGCAAACTTCAGACATACCGGCCATGGCACGCATTCGCGCGGCGGAATGGGAAACCGAGGAGTACTGGAACAAACGCATCCGCGCCTACATGGCCGGCGAACTGGACCCGAAATTCGCGCTCAAGCCGCGCGTCAACTATGTCTGCTACGAAGATGATTTGCTCATCGGCTTTATCGCCGGGCATCTCACCACGCGTCATGCCTGCCAGGGCGAATTAGAGTGGATTAACGTCATACGCGAAAGGCGCGGAAGCGGCGCGGCCGCAGGCCTGATTCGGACGCTGGCAAAATGGTTCGTCGAGCAAAATGCATTGAGAATTTGCGTGGACGTGGAGCCTTCGAACGCGATTGCGCGCCGCTTTTACGCGCGTCACGGAGCAGAAGACTTGAAACCGCACTGGATGGTTTGGAACGATATCCGCGTGGTACTTGAAAAGCAGAGCCGCTAGAGCCGCCCGGAACTCACAATCATCGTTACCACCCAAATCACAAACACACCCACGAGAATCGCGCCCAGCACAAGGATGCGTTTGTTGCGCCCGCCTTGTTTCGATTGCGGGCCGGTAAGCTCGGGCATAGTTGTCCTTCCAAAATTAAGATAATCCCGGGGGCCGTGAATTTGAGGACAGTCTAGCTCACGGACTAGAAGAAGCGCACTTTTGCATCAGGTCTCTTGTTCAAATGAACACTATCGATAAAGCGCACCTGCCGGTCGTCGTAGGTGAGGACCAGGGAATGCGTGCGGATGCCTTCGCCGAAAAATCGCACGCCGCGAAGGATGTTTCCTTCGGTCACGCCCGTGCACGCGAAGATGATTTTCTTGCCTGGCGCGAGCTCTTCCGTTTTGTAGATCCGCTTCGGATCATTGACGCCCATTTTTTCCAGCCGCTCGTGTTGCTCGGGTTTGGATACCACCAGCCGGGCGATAATTTCACCGTTCAAACATTTGAGAGCCGCAGCGGTAAGCACGCCTTCAGGCGCGCCGCCGGTACCCATCACCGCGTGAACTCCTGAGCCGACCACCGCGGCCGCAATTCCCGCAGACAAATCGCCATCGCCAATCAGGCGAATGCGCGCGCCCGCGTTGCGTATCTCATTGATGAGCTTTTCGTGCCGCGGTCGGTCCAGCACGATTACTACGAGGTCTTCCACCAGGCGATCCAGCCGCCGGGCAATCGCTTTCAGATTGTCCGTCACCGGCGCGTCCAGTTCCACGGCTCCGCGGCAGCTGGGACCCACCACGATTTTTTCCATGTACAAATCGGGGGCGTGCAACAAGCCGCCTTTTTCGCTGGCCGCCAGCACGGTGATGGAATTAGGTTCGCCCGTAGCGCATAGATTCGTTCCTTCCAGCGGATCCACGGCAATGTCCACAGCCGGAAATGAATCTTTGTGCTTCGTGGCCAGGCCCACTTTTTCACCGATGAAGAGCATGGGCGCTTCGTCGCGCTCGCCTTCGCCGATCACGATTGTGCCGTCCATGCCCACGGTGTCCATCTCGTGGCGCATGGCTTCGACGGCCACGGCGTCGGCTTTGTGGCGATCGCCCAATCCCATGGTGTGCGCGGAGGCAATAGCCGCCTGTTCCACAACGCGCAAAAATTCGAGACTAAGTTTCTCTTCCATCAACCAACTCCCGCGAAATTCAAGAATTGTGCTGATCAGTGCAGCGGTGCTTCTGACGGACCAGATTCGTTCATTCGAAGGCTGCGATTCCCGTGATGCGCTCGCCGATGATCAGCTTATGAATGTCGTTGGTTCCTTCGTATGTGTAGACCGACTCGAGATTGGTCATGTGCCGCATGATGCAGTAATCATCAACGATGCCGTTGGCGCCGAGAATGTCGCGCGCTTTTCGCGCTGTTTCCAGCGCAATGCCCACGTTATTCATTTTCATCATGGAAATATGCGACGGATGCACGCGCGACTGGTCCTTCAGTCGCCCCACTTGCAGCGCCAGAAATTGCGCTTTGGTGATTTCCGTGATCATCCAGACGAGTTTTTCCTGCACGAGCTGATGCGACGCGATCGGCTTTTCGCCAAATTGCTTGCGTTCTTTGGCGTAACGCAGCGCCGTGTCATAACACGCCATGGCCGCGCCAATTCCGCCCCAGCCGATTCCGTAGCGCGCTTGATTCAGGCAGGAGAGCGGCCCGCGCAGGCCTTCCACCGCCGGCAAAACATTTTCTGCGGGAATTTTACAATCCGTCATGGCCAGGCCTGAAGTCACCGACGCGCGCAGCGACCATTTGCCGTGCACGTCCCATGCTTTGAATCCCGGCGTGCCTTTCTCCACCAGAAAGCCGCGGATCTTTCCGTCCTCGCATTTGGCCCAAACGACTGCGATATCGGCAAGCGAGCCGTTGGTGATCCACATTTTTTCGCCGTTGAGGGCGTAACTGTCGCCTTTGCGCACGGCGCGTGTCAGCATGCCTCCCGGATTCGAGCCGAATTGCGGCTCCGTAAGTCCGAAGCAGCCGATGGCTTTGCCGGACGCGAGCTGCGGGATCCATTTTTCCTTCTGCGCGTCGGAGCCGAAAGCGTAAATCGGGTACATCACCAGCGCGGATTGCACCGAAGCGAAGCTCCGCAAGCCCGAATCGCCGCGCTCCAGCTCCTGCATCACCAGCCCGTATTCCACGTTGGACATACCCGCGCAGCCATAACCTTTCAAGTTCGCGCCAAAAAAACCAAGCTCCGCAATCGTCGGCAGCAGCTGCATCGGGAATTTTCCATCGCGGTTGTACTGCTCGATGATGGGAAGCACCTGCTCGTCAACGAACCGCCGCGCGGTCTGCCGCGCCAGCTTCTCTTCGTCCGTGAGCAGGGAATCGAAGTCGAGAAAATCGACTCCGGAAAAAGCGGGCATGAAGCTCTCCTTTATTGTGGGCTGGAAATCAGCAGCGCAGCCAAAAAAACAGGCAAACTAGAATAACATTCCTGCGCGCGGTTCGGAATCATGTATAGCTGCGGCGGCCGTGTTTCTGGTTATTTCAAAGTGTTTGGTTTGTTGTGGACGCTTGCGGTGTCGCTTGCTTGATCCTGTTTAGCCGCGCCAGCACTAGCCTGATTTCCTCATAGGTGATTTCCGGCGGCAATGCTTCCTTCAGCGGCTTCAGCCGCTCGCATCCGAGCCGTGCCGCCGCGTCTTCGATCTGCGCTTGTTTTTCGGGCGTAATCCAGCTCGGCTGGAATTCCACTTCTCCTTTTATCATAAGACTGATTACCATCGTGACCACACTCGAGACTTGCCGCCCGCGCTCTTTCGCAATTTCCTCGAAGTTCCGGCCGGCGGCGAGCAAGCGCATCGTCTCTTCGGCAGGCTTCAAGTCTTTTTTGTCGGAGCTTGCGACTGGCTTGCTGCGGCGAAATTCCTCCAATGCATTCAAGATAGCCGGCCCATACGTCTCTGTTTTTCGAGCGCCGAACCCGCGGACTCCTCGAAGCTCGCTCAACGTTCGCGGCTGCACTCGGCAGAGTTCGTCCAAAACGCTATCATGCATCACGACAAATGCCGCGATGCCGTTCTCTTTCGCCGTCTTCCGGCGCCACTCCCGCAGGTATTCTCGCAGCTCAGCATTAGGAGTTTCTTCGCCGTTCCCGGCCCCCGTGGCTAGCCTTGGTTTTGCTTTCGCGGCTGGAACACTGGTTGAAATCCATTGCGGCAACCCGATGCACACATCGCAAGCTCCGCAGGAATTCCACTTTCGAACTTCACCAAAGTGACTGCAAATCTGATGGTGCCGGCATACCGGACTTTCGACGAATCCTCGAATCTCGCGGTACCGCTGCCAGGCGCGCTCTTTCTCCGCTTCGTCCGTCAGTTGTTGCACGAAGTAAGTCAGCAAGCCTACGTCGCGCTTCTGCCAGAGCAGGATGCATTCCGCCGGTTCGCCGTCACGTCCCGCGCGGCCGGCCTCCTGATAATACTGTTCGATGGACTTCGGCAATGCGAGATGAATCACCGCGCGCACATTCGGCTTGTTGATTCCCAATCCGAATGCAATCGTCCCGACGAGCACGCGCACTTCGTCGGAGGTCCATCGTTCCTGATTCTGCCGCCGGATATCCGCATTCATCTTGCCGTGATAGGCGATTGCGGGAATCCCCTGCTCGCCTAGAAAGTCGACGGTTTCTTCCACGCGTGCAATCGTCGGCGCATAAACAATAATGTTGCTGCCCGCATGCCTCCTCAGCGCCTTCACCAGCAGTTCGGACTGCTCGCGCTCCGTGCATTCCTTCATGAGGTAATGCAAATTCGCGCGGTGGAAACTGGCAATGTACTTATCCGGGTTGCGCAGCTTGAGCTGCTCGATAATGTCGTGCCGCACCCGTTGGGTAGCGCTCGCGGTAAACGCTGCGATCGGTAGCTTCGAGAAAAGTTGCCGCAAACGGCTCAATTGCCGGTATTCCGGCCGGAATTCGTGCCCCCATTCCGAAATGCAGTGCGCTTCATCGATGGCGAAAAACGAGACCGGCACGCGGCCAAGCCACGCAGCAGTGTCCTTCCTCGCGAGCCGTTCTGGCGAGAGATACAAAAGCCGGTAGTCTCCCTTGATGGCGGCTTTCAAAGTCCGCGACTGCGCGTTTGCTGAAAGCGCGCTGTTTACGACCGCTGACGGAATGCCCATCTGCGTAAGTTGAGTGACCTGATCCTGCATCAGCGCGATCAATGGCGAAACCACGACCACTGTCTTCTGTCTTAAAACGGCCGCAGGCAGCTGGTAACACAGCGATTTTCCGCCGCCCGTAGGCATCACCACGCACGTGTCGCGGCCCTCAAGCAAGCTGCCGACGATCTTCCGCTGCAAAGGGCGAAAGCTGTCATAGCCCCAGTATTCCTTCAATGCGGAAAACAGTTCTTTTTCCGAATTCATGCGCAGCGTGTGAAATTCACTTTCAGTCGTCTATCGCAATTCAGGTACAAACAAACAGTTTCCTTCAAAGGGCATGTTGACGGTGTGATGATATAGCCAGATTAAGTTAATTGCTATTGTGTAGAACGCGAGGCACAGATTGGCGGGGACGGAGCATAGACAACAAGATTTCGCGGCTCATCGAATGCGCTGATCTACGCGTTCAGCGGAATGTTCAAACCTTCGGCAAGTTGATAGGGGTTGAAAGGGCTCACGGCGAAGTAGCGGCCTTCGACTTCGAACGTGGGGACTTTGCGACGGCCACGGTTCACCCGCAGCACCAGTTCCTCGGACTCCGGATGCTGGTCAATGTTCACCTCGCGGAAGGCGATTCCTCGTTCCTGCAGAAAAAGCTTTGCCCTGTAGCAGTCAGAACACCACGCGGTGCAGTACATGGTTATTTCAGGCACGATCTAACCTCTTAAGACTCTTATACATATAGGATGCGTCACCGCGCTCAAAGGTTCAAGGGCATTTGTTCACTAATTATCGCTGATTGGTCTCCAAACCAACGCCGCCGCCATTTTCTGCTCGCTGTCCGTTTTCGCGCATCTGCGTCCCACGCGCGCCCATTTCCAGAGCGTCTGGCAAGCCAACTCGCAGCTAACTATAACATTTCAAGGTCATTGTTCGGTCCGGCAGTTTGGCAGACTTCATGCTATATCGTCGGACGATATAGTCTTACTCACGACGATAGATGCCGAAAATCGTTGCGGAAGGATGCTCTTTTGATCATGAAGAAGAATGAATTTGAAGTGTTTCTGCCGCTGACGCCGGCAATGTTCCACGTGCTGCTGGCGCTGGCGGACGGCGAAAAGCACGGCTACGCAATTCTGAAAGAAGTGGCGCGGCGCACCGATGGCAAAGTGCGGCTGAGCGCCGGGACGCTGTACGGCAATCTGGCGAGGCTGGAGAGTTCCGGGATGATCGCGGAATCGAACCATCGTCCTGAATTCGGTCTGGATGACGAGCGCCGGCGTTATTACCGGCTCACCGAATTGGGCCGCAGCGTGGCCGTCGCCGAAGCGCGCCGCATGGAAGAAGCATTGTCCCAGGCGCGCGCAAAACATCTTCTTGGGGAACCAAATCCTTCGGAGGCTTAGAGAGAATGAAACGCAGAGACCCAGCCTTTGCTGCTGTGCTCGGATTGATTCTGGCCGGACTGGCCTGCATTAGCTTTGTGGCCCGGCCAAGCGCCGCGAGGACGCCTGCACAGAGCCAAGCGAAGACGAGCCAACCAACCGTCGGGACCACGTTCAAGAATATCCAGGTGCTCACCGACCTGAAGGACCAGCCTCCCACTCAGCTTTACAACACGATGCAGTTTATCGCCGGTTCGCTCTCGGTGAGTTGCAACTACTGCCATGCTTCCGAACACGGCCCATTTGACAGCGACGCAAAGAAGACCAAGCAAATTGCGCGCGAAATGATCAAAATGACGCGCGCAATTAATGCGAATTCATTCCACGGAGAGCAGGTAGTGACCTGTAACACATGTCATCAAGGCAGTACGCGGCCGAATGCTGTGCCTTCACCGTGGTATAAGACCGCCGAGCAGATTACCCAATACAATCAGGCGGTCCCGGCGGATGCAGCGGCAAGCGCACCCGCCGCTGCTCAAGCCGCACCCGCTGCAGAAAATAGTGCGCCATCTTTGCCCAGTGTTGACCAAATCATGGGAAAGTACCGGCAGGCTGTGGGCGCAGATGGACTGAAATCATTGAGCCTGAAGGGAACGAATTTGGTGGCCGTCAGTGGAAACTTCACGCCCGTGCCGTTCGAGGCCGATTTTCTGTTTCCCGGCCAGATAGCGTTCAGCCAGGGTGCAACAGGCGCCGAATCCAAGCTCGTCGTCAACGGAGACAAGGGTTGGCGGGGCAGCTCCCAAGGCTTCACGCCATTGCCGGCAGCGCAGGTCCCGCTCTTGCGCTCCCGCCTAAACGAACTCTCTCCCGTAAAAGATGAAACGCCCGGTGCTGAGGAGAAAGTAGCGCGTGTGGAATCCATTGGTGGCAAGCGTTATTACGTAGTGGAAGCGACGCTGCCCGTAGGCGTGCATAAGCTTTTCTTCGATACCCAATCGGGGCTTCTTTATAAATCTCGAATGGAAGAAATGACAGCGCTTGGCAAGAAGGTGGAAGAGCAGACCTTCGAAGACTACCGCAACGTGAACGGCGTCATGCTGGCATTTCTTATCACCAACCACTACATGGAAGAGGAAAGCGTCTATAGGATTTCCAGTGCGCAGGTCAATCTGCCGCTGAATCCAGCGAGCTTCTTGGCGAGGGCAGAACATAAGGAATCACGATGAAGGAAGAAGCCGGAAAGCCAGAGAGGTGTTACGCGCCATGAATGACAAAAAATCGCTTTCACAGAAATTCTTCCGAATCATTACGCGCGTGCTGCCTTTCGATTTCCGCGCGAACTATGAGCGCGAAATGGCCGGCGTATTCGCCGAGCAGCATCGCGAAATGAAGGAACAAGGAGGGCACGTCGGCATGTTCAAGCTCTGGATGGAAACTCTGGCAGGCCTTTTCCGCATGGCGCCGCGCGAGCACTGGGACATTTTCCGCCAGGATTGCGCGTACGCATTTCGCGTGATGCGGGCCAATCGCGGATTCACGGCGATTGCCGTTCTCACGCTTGCGCTCGGCATCGGCGCGAACACCGCGATTTTCAGCGTGGTCCATTCCGTGCTACTGCGGCCGCTACCGTACAAACAGGGCCAGCAACTCATCTTTATCCGCGAGCAGGCGAAAAAGATGAACGTGGATGACATGGGATGGTCTGTCCCGGAAATCATGGATTATCGCGCGCAGAACCAGACGCTTTCGAGCCTTGTCGAGTACCACGTAATGTCGTTCACGCTTTTCGGCCATGGCGACCCGGACCGTGTCAAGACCGCGGTAGTCTCGTGGAATTATTTCGATATGTTCGGCGTGAAGCCGATTCTCGGGCGGGCATTTACGCCGAAGGATGACGAGATTGGCGCGCCCGCGGTGCTTGTTCTAAGCAACGAATACTGGCGCAGCAAATTCGGCGCGGATCCCAGCGTCGTCGGCAAAACATTCGAAATGAACGACAAGGTCCACACCGTAGTGGGCGTGCTGCCACCGATTCCACAGTACCCGGTGAACACGGATGTGTTCATGCCAACCTCGGCGTGCCCGTTTCGCTCCTCCGATAGCCACATTAAGCATCGCGAGATGCGCATGATGGAGGTTTTTGGGCGTCTGAAGCCGGGCGTGACCATCGGACAGGCCCAGGCGGATCTTTCGACGATTGCAACGCGCTTACAGTCCGAATATCCGAAATTCTATCCGGCGAAGTTGGGCTACGGCGTCGCCACATCGTCGCTGAAAAGCGATCTCACACGCGACGCGCAGCCGACGCTGCTGGTGCTGCTGGCGGCGGCAGGATTTGTTCTGCTGATTGCCTGCGCGAACGTGGCGAATCTGACGCTTTCGCGCATGGCCCGGCGCGAGCGCGAACTCGCCGTGCGCACGGCTCTAGGCGCGGGGCGCAGCCGCCTTTTGCGCCAGCTTCTGACCGAGAGTTTCATCCTGGCGTTTATCGGCGGGCTCATCGGTTTGCTTCTCGCGTATGACAGCCTGGGACTGCTGACGCATTTCGCCGCGCGGCTTTCCCCGCGCGCCAGCGAGATTCGCGTGGATGCGGGTGTGCTTCTCTTCACCTTACTAGCTGCAATAGGAACGAGTGTTATCTTCGGAACAGTCTCCGCCATGTTCTCGCGCGTAAACCTTACTTCCGGGTTGAAAGAAGGAACGGGCGTCGCGGGAGGCAGCCAGCGGCGCAATCGTATTCGCAGCGTGCTCATCGTCTCGCAAGTTGCATTTTCATTCGTGTTGCTGATTGGCGCGGGGCTGATGTTGCGCAGTATCTTCAAAATGCTCCAGGTCAATCTCGGCTTCAAACCTCAGCATGTGCTCGCTATGCGCGTGAATTTCAATTGGACGAAGTACGCGAATACGAATCTCTATGAAGCTGTCGGAAAGAAACTCGTCGATCAGATAACCGCGCAGCCGGGAGTGATTTCCGCTGCCGTATCTTCGAGCTATCCACTCGAGCCGGAGGTCCTGGCGGGTGGCGCGAATACAAACGATTTCCAAATCCAAGGACGGCCGTTCGCGCCCGGCGAAGCTCCTCCCATGGCGGACATGGTGAACATTACACCCGCATTCTTCAAGACGCTTGGCGTGCCTTTACTGAGCGGCCGAGAGTTTGCGGACACGGATAACGATAAGTCTCCGCCAGTTCTCATCATCAATCAGACGATGCAGCACCGCTTTTGGCCTAACGGTGACGCTCTGGGCCAGCATGTGACCTTCGATGAGGGGAAGCATTGGTGGCAGATTGTAGGCGTTGTGGGAGACGTGCATGATCTCGGCGCGGACCATGCTCCAATGCTTCAAGGGTATGCGGCCGTAGCGCAGTTTGGCGGAGTGGGCACGCTGATTGTGCGCACAGCCGCCGATCCCTCCGGAATGGAAGCCCAACTGACTCGCGCCGTTCACGATGTGGACCCGAGTACGGCCGTTTCCGGCACGCTGACCCTCGATGACGCATTCTCCGAGTCTGTGGCGTCGCCGCGTACGATGGCGGTCTTGCTCGGGTTATTTGCAGCCCTCGCACTGCTCATAGCCACAGCAGGAATTGGTGGCATTATGGCGCTGACGGTGAGCCAGCGTGTGAAAGAAATCGGCATACGCATCGCACTCGGGGCGCAGCCCTCGCGCGTGCTGTTCATGGTTCTGCGTCAGGGTTTGGTGCTTGCGGCGATTGGCATCGTCATCGGTCTCGTGGGCGCGTTCGCGCTCACCGGACTGGCAAAGTCACTTTTGTTTGAAGTGACACCGACGGATCCGGTTACTTACGGCGCTGTCGCGTTTGTCTTCATTGCGGCGGCGCTCATCGCCGGCTACATGCCCGCGCGCCGTGCCGCCGCGATTGATCCTATCGAAGCGCTGCGTTGCGAATAGTTGCAGGAGGCGGAATGAAAGCGATTGCTGCTGGATTCTTGGCCGCGTTATTTGCCCTTGCGGTGATTCCTGGCGCCGCGGTTGCGCAGGAGCGCGCGCCAATGCTCGTGGATTCCGGCTGGCTCGCGCAACATCTGCATGATGCGAATCTCGTCATGCTTCAAGTTGGCGCGCAGGACGATTTCCGCACGGCGCATATTCCGGGTGCACAGCTCATTACTCTGGCGGATATTTCCGTCTCTGAGCCGTTAACACTACAGCTGCCGCCGATTGAAAAACTGACGGCGGCATTCGAGAGTCGCGGAATTTCTCCTGGCTCTCAGATCGTCGTGTACTGCAGCGGAAATTCCGTGACGCCGTGTACGCGCGTGATCTGGACGCTCTCGTATTACGGCCTCGGAGACCGCGTGTCGCTTCTCAACGGAGGTTTAGATGCGTGGCGCAGCGCCGGCAATCGGGTCACGTCAGAAGTGAAAACGCCCGCGCCCGGCAAACTCACGCCGCATCTTCATCCAGAGATTTTTGCGGATGCAAACTGGATTTTGGCGAATCTGCACAAATCGGGCATTTCGCTCATCGACGCGCGCATGGGCCACTCTTACAACGGCGACGGCCACATTCCCGGCGCGCGGAATATCCCCGTGGAAGAACTGCTGACCGATAGCGGTCAAATCAAAAATAAGGCTGCTGTCGGCGAAAGTTTCAGCAATGCAGGCGTGCGGCGCGGAAATCAAGTGGTGAGCTACTGCTACATCGGCCAGCGCGCCACGCTGATCTGGTTCCTCGCGCGAATGCAGGGGTATAACGCGCGCGTCTACGACGGCTCCTGGGAAGACTGGAGCATGCACCACAGCGATTCCATCGAAAAGTAAATTCAACTAAACCGAGGAGCTATGAACCTTCAGCATCCGCTCGTCTCGTTCATCGGACGGCTTCTGATTGTCTACATTTTTGCGACCAGCGGAATAGCAAAGCTTTTCGACTGGTCCGGCAACGTGCAGTACATGAGCACGCGGCATTTGCCGCTGATTCCGGCGCTGCTTGCGATTGCGATGCTGATTGAAGTTCTCGGCTCGATTTGCCTGGTGACCGGCCTCTATGCGCGCGTGGCGGCGTTCGTCATGTTCCTCTATCTGACGGCCGTCACCGTGCTCTTCCATAATTATTGGGCGTTTTCGGGGATGCTGGCTGGCACGCAGGAGACGCACTTTCGCAAAAATCTCGCGATCATGGGCGG
>DAIRCW010000026.1:0-22081 GCA_036796475.1 Candidatus Acidiferrales bacterium
TCCTTCCCGGCGGAGCAAATACTGCTACCTATACAGCGCCTCCGAACGCTCCGGCTAATCCGCTCACCATCGAGGCTATAGCCAGAACGCAGATCGCGACGGCAACGGTCACCGTCATCAGCCCGCCGGTGATCACCGTAAATGTCTCGCCCGCTTCCGCAAGCCTCGCCCCCGGTGCACGCGCGAGTTTCAGCGCATCTGTTGGCGGCACGCTCAACACCGCCGTCACTTGGAACGTCAACGGCATACCCAATGGAAATTCTGTTCTCGGCCAGGTGTGCGCGCCGAATTCGAATCCCTGCGCCGCGCCATCCGGCAGCGAAACGAGCATTGATTACCTCGCGCCTCAAATCCCTCCGCAACCGACCACCGTGATCTTGACCGCAACTAGCGTCGCCGACACAACAAAAACCGGTAGCGCGCAGATCATCATTACCACACCGCCTCAACCGGGCATCACCCTCGTCCCGTTCTACGTTTTCCTCGCTCCTCTGCAACAGTTTCACTTCATCGCCAATATCTCCGGCGAATCGAATACCGGAGTTGTCTGGACCGTCGCCTCCGCCGTAACAGGCCAGGGTTGCGTGGGAGCTGCGTGCGGTTCCATTGACAATGCCGGGAACTACATCGCGCCCCCGCTCGCGCCTTCGCCCAACGCCATCCAAATCACCGCGACCAGCGCAGCCAATCCTGCGCTGACCGAAACCGCTACCGTGGCGATTACTTCCGGCCCGGCCATCGAAACCGCCTTGCCATCGAGCGTGGTGGCCGGCGCGCAACAAAGTTTCGCCCTCGCGCTAAAAGGACTGAATTTCGCCGCTACCACCGCTACCGTCAGCTCGCAAATTCTCGTGAACAGCTCACCGCGCGCAACGAACTGCTCCACGCCCAATCAGTGTGCCGTTTCCCTGCAGCCCTCCGACCTAGCCTCACCGGGCGTGCTCTCATTACAAATACAAAATCCCGGCGCTCCCGGTGCGCTCTCGAATCCCGTCTTCCTCATCGTCCTCCCCGCGCCAGCGCCGGCTTCCGCCATTTCATTGAGCAGCGCACTCCCTGTTGCCGCAGGAGCGGACATCATCGTACCGGAAGCAACCACCGCCGGGGCGACGACTTCGCCAGTCACCGTGGACTTTATCGGCATGGTCTCGCCGGATGGCTCAACGTGCGCCATTCAGGCCTCGCCGATCGAAGTGACGCGCCCCGTTTCAGGCACCGAGACGGTGAACGTATGCGTGCAAGGAAATTTTCTGGATCCAACGTCCACGTACGCGTTCACCGCACCGTCAACCGGCGGCGACATCGGAATCAGCACCGCATCCATGTCAGGCCTGTTCCCGAATTTGATCGAACTCACGCTCACTATTTCGAGCCAAACCGCTGCGGGCTTGCGCACTTTATTCATCACTACGCCGAACGGCGACATTGCCGTGGCAACAGGAATCCTGGAGGTCAAATGATTATGAGAACTCTCGATGCGAGCATTTGTGCGGGCTTGTGTGGTCTCTTGGTGATCCTCTTGGCTCCGCTGACGCGCGCTACTACTCTCGCGCAGCTTTCCTTGCAGCAACTCGCCGATTCCGCGCACGCCATCGTGCGCGCCAAAGCAATTTCCAATTTGCCGGTCTGGCATCACGGCGAGCTCTGGACCATCACCACCTTTCACGTTGAAGAAAACTGGAAAGGGCAGCTGTCGCGCGAAATTCAAGTCTGGATGATCGGCGGCCAAGCCGGACGCATCACCAGCTACGTCGCAGGCGCGCCACGCTTTCGTCCCGGCGAAGAAGCCGTCTTGTTTTTGGAGCCCACGCGCGACGGAGAGATTTCCATCACCGCGTGGGGCGAAGGAACATTTCGCATCACGCACGATGCGCGCACCGGAGAAGCGCACGTGACGCAAGATTCGGCTGCAGTACCGGAGTTTGCGCCCGCGGGATACGAGGCACGCCGCAACGCAATTCGCGATTGGCCCATGGCAAAATTGAAAGAGCGCGTGATGCAGGCGCTCGCGGCGCAGCGAGGCGCGAAATGAATCGCCAAACGAAGCCATTATTCCCGCGCATCGCAGTCTTAACATTCGCGGCGCAACTAGTGCTCGCGCCGCTGGCACGGGCCTACATTCGCGATTACGTCATGCCTGCATCCGGAGGCTGCCCGGTCGTGGAACGCCAAAACATCGCGTCAGGCGTGCCATCACTGCAGCGCCAGTGGAGCACTTCCCTACCGGTTATCAGGCCGCCCGTGATTGTCACTGTCGCGACGCAAGGCACCATCGCGCAACTCGACGAAATCGAAAACACAATCACTGCCGCTTACGGAATCTGGAGTGGCGTCACCGGCACGCTGGTGAGTGCAAGCTCTTTCCCGAACGCGCTGGGTCCGCTCGCGCGCACCGCCACGCAAAACGCCTGCTCGCCCGATCCCGTGAACGCCGTGCAATCCGGCGTTGATGGCGTCAACACCATCTGCTTCAACCAATCCTCCTCCGCGTTTACCACCGGCGTGCTCTCCTTCACGCGCGTCGTCGTGGCCGATGCTCCCGGCCAAATTTTCGGCAGCGCGCCAGCCACTGTCTTCGCGGGACAAATCGTCGACGCCGACATTTATTTTCGAAATGACGGCCAGGCAACGTTCGCCACTCCGGGAGCCCTCTCGAACGTGCCGGGCGCCTACGACCTGGAATCGCTTCTCGCGCATGAACTCGGCCACGTCTTTGGACTCGACCACTCCGCCGTCTGGCGCGCGATGATGTTCCCTTTCGCTCCTTCGCCGGGCACGTTCACCGGCGATCGCCCAAGCTCCGCCTCGCCTGATGCCCCGCTCGCCGATGACGATCGCGCAGGCCTGCGGTCGCTCTACTCCGATCCTGCCGACGCGGTGAATATGGGCTATATCAGGGGTCGCGTAATGCCCGCAAATCCCTTTGCACTAGCCGATTTTCCCGCAACTTCGCCGGGCGAATACGTCAGTGGAATTTTCGGCGCGCAGGTAGTAGCCGTGGACGCCAGCGATGGCTCCGTTATCGAAGCAACCCTCGGCGGATGGTCCTGCGATGCCTCCACCGTGGCGCCCGTGGTGAAGTTCGACGGCTCGTACACGCTCGGCCCTCTGCCCGCAGGTCGCAGTTACATCATTTACGCCGAACCATTTGTCGGAATTGTGCAGCCGAGCGTCATCGCCGGCTCCACGAGCGGCCTCTGCGCCACAGGCATCGCCAATTCGTGCACGCTGCCTGCCGTGAACACGAACTTCATGCCGCGCGTGAAGCAGTAAAATGTGAAATGGGTGAGGTCCTACGCGCAGAATTCGATGATGATTTCGCGCAAGGCCGCGGCGCATTCGTAGACGGATTCAATCTCTACATATTCCGCGTCGCCGTGAAGCCCGCACCCGCTGGGCCCAAATACAATTCCCGGAATTCCCGCGATCGCGAGCAGCGCTGTATCCGTCCACGCGGACATTCCCGCGAGCTCACATTCTCCGCATGCACGGCGAATAGCCACGGCGGCGCGTTTCACCATCGGCGAATCCTCGGAAACTTCATAACCGGGCCGCGCGCCTAAGCCGGAGCGCAAAGTGGCGCTGAATCGTGCGTTCCCTTGCGCATCACGCGCGGCGGATTTCTCAAGTGCGGCGAGCATCTCGCGCAGCTCCGTTTCAGCGGACGCTTCGGTTTCACCGGGAAGCAGCCGGCGTTCGATTTGCACCCGGCACTCGCCAGGATAGCTCGAAAGCTCCTGCCCGCCGGAAATGAGCGAGGCGTGCAACGAAGCATGCCTCAGCCGCGGATGTGCCGCGCGCGCGGCAATTCGTCCCTCGAGTTCGTCGAGCGCAACAAGCACGCGCCCCATCATGCGAATGGCGTCACGTCCTTCGGCGGGCAAGCTTCCATGCGCCGCGCGTCCGTGTGTGACGACCTCGAACCACGCATAGCCCTTGTGCGCGACCACCAGTTGCAAATCAGTTGGCTCAAGCACAACAGCAAAATCCGCCGTGTGTCCGCGCTTGAGCAGCGATTCCGTGCCGATGCTGTTGCATTCCTCATCCACCACCGCGGCAATCGTAAACGCGCGCGCGAGCCGCAATTTCCCATTCATCACGTCACGCGCAACACTCGTCGCCGCAGCGCACATGGCCGCGACTCCGCTTTTGATGTCCAGCGCGCCGCGCCCATAAAGTTTTCCGTGACGAACACGCGGCGTGAACGGCTCCGGCATCCCGCCCGCGCCCACCGTGTCAATATGCGCGGCAATCATGAGCGCAGGCCTCGCGCTTTTCGATTTGCGCCGCGATTTCTCGTCGGCAGGAATTGTCGCGACAACATTAGGGCGATTCGCCGCGGCTTCTTCGAGCTTTGCAGCGATACCATGAGCCCGCAGAAATTTCCGGACGTGCTTAGCGGCGCGCTCCTCCCCGTGCGCGCCGGCAACAAGCGATGGATTCACAGAATCAATCGCGACCAGATCTTTGAGCAGCTTCAGCGCAGCTTTTTCGTCTATGGATTTTTTTGCGGGCATGTTTTTAATGCAGCGTAGATGAAAACTGCTCTAGAACCACGTGCGCCGGCGGTATTCGCGATACGCGTCGCCGAATTTCGCTTCAAGCACCCGCCGCTCTTCTCGGACGCGCATCCACTGCATGGGAATCAGAATCAGAAACACCAGAAAGAACAGCGGCCGTCCGGAATATATAATCAACCCGGCGATGAAAATTCCGCCAAAAATGTAAACGGGATTCTGAATTTTGGAATAAATTCCGCGCGTAACGAGCTCTTTGGCCTGCGCGCTCACCGCGAATGATTTCCGCAGTTGCACGCGTGCCAGCGCCCAAAGGCAAAACGCTGGAATGGCAATCGCCAGTCCGGCGATATGATGCGCGCTCCATTCCCCGGCGCGATTCGCGTAAAACAGAAAAAATCCCAGCGCCGCGGTCACTCCCGCGAGCGACACCCATGTGACCCACGTTTTCATGCCCGCAGTCTACACGAAATATATTTAATGGGGCGTCTCGAATACGGCCAGCAAAATTCTGGTAGCGCTAACGGGAATCGAACCCGTATTTCGGCCTTGAAAGGGCCGCGTGCTAACCGTTGCACCATAGCGCCGAGGAGTGCGCGGCGGAACCCGCTGCCGCATGCCATCCATTATTCAAGAATTGCGCCGAATTAACAAGGCGCAGTCAGCCCAGCTTTTGTAGCGCAGAGTCTCAGTCGTGAGACTCTGCGGCTTTTGCATTTCAGCGGTCATGCATCCGGCCCCGCACCGTGCAAGCTTTTCCTCTTCTGTAATCAGCGTTCCTCGCGACTCTTTGAACTAATTGGCCCCAGCGTTGCCACGGTGATTCGCAGTGAACATTGAACACGATCGGGAGTTCTGTGAGATGATGCGCGGGCGCGAATGATTGGCCGGCGGATACTCGGCCTGCGACGATCCGCTCCAATAACGCGCGCGAGGCGCAACAATGTCCGAAGGCGCATTCGAAGCAGGCGCGATGGAAAAAGTGGCGCCCGCCCGCGCGAGCCGCTGGCTCATACTCGTCACCATCGGCCTCGCCTGCTACGGCGGATACTACACTTTCGATTACATCGCGCCGCTCGCGCCGCTCCTCAGCCGCCAGCTGCATTTTTCAGACACCGACATCGGCCTGCTGCAAGCCGTCTACAGCCTGCCGAACATCGTCGCCATGCTCGTCTGCGGCGTGCTGATCGACCGCCTCGGCACGCGAAAATCCCTGGCGATTTTTGGCGCGCTGGTGTTTACGGGCCTCGGCATTACCGCGCTCAGCCCGCGCCTCGCGATCATGGCTACCGGGCGCTTGCTCGTCGGCTCCGGCGGCGAAGCTCTGCAACTCGCGGCTAATGTCGGCGTGGCGCGCTGGTTCTGGAACACCGAATTAAGCATGGCCTACGGCCTCCGCGCCTCCATGGGACGCCTCGGCTCGTTTACCGCGGAAGTTTCACCCGCCTGGGCCCCGCACGCGTACACCTACTGGCGATGGCCGCTGCTCCTCGGCGTCGTCTTCGGCGGAATCGCTCTTATCGGCGTGATGCTTTACTGGCGTCTTGACGCGCGCGGCGAAAAGAGATTCGCGCTGGGCCACACGGCGCGCGAAACAAAAATTCCGTTCCGCGAAGTTTTCCAGTTCAACCGCTCTTTTTGGCTGATTGCCGCGCTCTGCCTGACGTTCTACGGCTGCATTTTCCCCTTCGAAACTTTTGGACAAAAGTTCCTGATCGACGCGCACCACGTTTCCCCACAAACGGCTGCGCTCCTCGTCGGCATGGAGCCTTTTTTTTCGCTCGTCGGCATGCCGATTTTTGGAATGTTGGTCGACCGCTACGCCCATCGCGCGCTGCTCATGATGTTCGGCTCGCTGCTCATCGTGCCGGTGTTTCCTATGCTGGCGTACACAAACATTCCTCCGGTCGTACCGATGGCCATGATGGGCGTAGCGTTCGCGCTTGTGCCCGCAGTAATGTGGCCCGCGCTCGTCTATGTAGTGGAACGTTCCCGTCAGGGTCTGGCCAACGGCATGCTCGACACCGTGCAGCAAGCCGGCCTGGTCGCCATCAATCTCCTGATCGGCTGGGCCAATGATCACTGGCTCGCGAGCGCGCAAAATGTCGCGGGTTATCGCGCGGGACTGCTGATGTTCACAGGAATCGCGGTGCTGGCCGTGCTCTGCGCCTTTGCTCTTTGGAAAGCGGAAACCGGTCCGCAAGCGCACGGACTCGAAACCATCACCACGCGCTGAATGCATTATCGTAGCGGGCAAGGGGCATTTGAAAAATGCAAATTCGTTTTGATGGGCGCACCGCAATCGTCACCGGCGCGGCGCACGGATTCGGCCGCAGCATCGCTCTCAATTTCGCAAAGCTCGGTGCGCGCGTGCTGGCCTGCGATGTAATTGAATCAGAGTTGCGCGAAACTGCGCGTCTCGCGAAAGAGCAGGGCGCGCCGCTCGAAACAGGCGTCGTGGACGTGAGCGATCGCGCCGCCGTGCAAGCTATGGCGAGCGACGCGTTGAAATCTACAGGACGAATCGACATTCTCGTAAACGACGCCGGCGGAGTGATGGGCCAGGTCGGCCGTCCGCTCGAACAAATTTCCGAATCCGACTGGCGCGCAATTTTCGCCGTGAATCTCGACGGCGCATTTTATTGCAGCCAGGCCGTCGCGCCCGCGATGAAAGCCGCGCGTTACGGACGCATCATCAACATTTCCAGCGGCGCTGGCCTCGGCATCAGCCTCACCGGCATTCAGGCATACGCTTCCGCCAAAGCCGGGCAAATTGGATTGACACGCCAGCTCGCGCACGAACTGGGCCCGTGGGGCATCACTGTTAATAATGTCGCGCCGGGCTTCGTTCGCTCCAATCCCACCACCGAAAAGCAGTGGGAATCTTACGGCGAAGAAGGCCAGCGCCGGCTCGTCGAAAACATTGCGCTGAAACGCCTCGGCTCGCCGCAGGACATTACCAATGGCGTGCTGTTTTTCGCGAGCGAACACGCCGCATGGATCACCGGGCAGACACTCGCAATTGACGGTGGAAAATAGAATTTAGTTCACGAAACAAAAACGAGGAGCGGCAGCAATGTCCAAACAAACTCTGAAAGTCGGAACGCTCGCAGCCGAACGTGGCCAAAAAGTTTATGGCGTGAATGAATTTCAAGTGCAAGGCAAGCCGTACCGCCTGCCGATGTGGCTTGTAAACGGTAAACAAGACGGCCCTACGCTCGTCGTCACTGCCGGTGTGCACGCTGCCGAGTACGCCAGCATCGCGGGCGCGCTCGATTTCGGGCGCTCGCTCGATCCCGCGAATCTGCGCGGCCGCGTGATTGTCGTTCCGGTAATGAATTTGCCCTCGTTCACGGCGCGTTCAATTTATGTCTGCCCGCTCGACGGGAAAAATCTCAATCGCGTTTTTCCCGGAAATGCCGGCGGCACAGGCTCCGAACAAATCGCCGACTGGGTTTTTCGCAACGTGATTTCGCAGGCCGATTATTTCGTGGATTTGCACGGAGGAGATTTAATCGAAGCCCTCGTGCCGTTCACAATTTTCTTTCGCGCAGGAAATGAAAAAGTCGATAAGGTTTCACTCGAAATGGCCAAAATCTTTGGCATTCATTTTCTCGTCTCCAGCGAAACGCCCGGCTCGACTTTTTGCGCCGCCTCGCGTGCCGGAATTCCATCGATTCTCGCGGAATCCGGCGGCCAGGGAATTTGGGCGCCCGAAGACGTTGCCCTGCACACCAATGGGCTGCAACGCCTGATGCGCCATCTCGAAATGCTCCCCGGAGGAAAACCTCAACCCGCTCCAACCACCCTGCTCGAAAAATTTCTCTGGCTGCGCAGCGAGCACGAAGGCTTCTGGTATCCGTCCGTAGGCGTGAACGCAAACGTGAAGGCCGGTCAAAACCTCGGCGCCGTAAAAAACTACGAAGGCAAAATTTTGCAAAACGCGATCAGCCCCGCCGACGGCATCGTGCTTTTTATCGTCACTTCACTCGCCATCAATCACAACGAGCCGCTCTTAGCCGTCGGCGCCTGAGCCAACCGGATCGGCAAGCATTCGCTCTCAGCCTGTTTGTCTACCGTGTGACTACCGTCACATTGGCCCGTGACCCGCATCATCGCCGATGTTCGGCCGCTCGTGTATTCATAAGCCATGCTGGAAAATCCATCGGAGACCCCTGCCATTGGCTAAGTTCAAGGATAGCGAGCATTTACTGCGCGTCGCTGGCGTCTTTGCCATCGGAATAGCGGCTTTCATCGTTGTCCGCGCCGCCTGGATTCCCAAGAGCTTCGGCGAATATGGCCATTACCGCGGAAACGCCATCGCGGAAATCGCAGCGCAAACGCCTAAGTTCGCAGGCCACCAAACCTGCGAAGCATGTCATTCCGATGAGACCGCTCTCAAGACCAGCGGCAAACATGCTGGAGTGAACTGCGAGGCATGTCATGGTGCGCTTGCCTCGCACGCCGATGACCCCGGCTCCGTCAACCCTGCGAAACTGGATACAGCTGTTCTATGCGTTCGTTGTCATGAGGCAAACAGCGCCAGGCCGAAGAATTTCCCGCAGATCGTGGCGAAAGATCACGACTCCGGAGACTTACCTTGCGAAACTTGTCACCAGCCACACAGCCCGATGAAAGGATTGGAAGCCAAGCCATGAATTTCACCCGCCGGCGAATGCTCATGCTGCTTCCTGCCGCTGCCGTGGCGTGGGAATCCGTGTTGGCAGGAACCCCGGAAGCCTCCCCAAATTACTCAACCACCGAACACTGGTGGGGAATGCTCATCGACATTTCAAAATGCATCGGATGCGGCAATTGTGTGCGCGCTTGCGCCGCGGAAAACGACGTGCCGGACGGTTATTTCCGCACCTGGGTGGAACGCTACCATGTTTCGGATGACGATTTGGCGAACCCGATCGTCGATTCGCCCAACGGCGGTAAAGACGGCTTTCCGGCACGAATCGAGCCGGGAGGAAAAGATTTCTTTGTCCCGAAAATGTGCAATCACTGCGCTGATTCGCCCTGCACGCAGGTGTGTCCGGTCGGCGCTACTTTCGTTACCCCTGACGGCGTTGTCCTCGTTGACAAAAAATACTGCATCGGCTGCCGCTATTGCATTCAAGCGTGCCCATACGGCTGCCGCTTTCTGAATCCAAAAACGAATACCGCGGAAAAATGCACGCTCTGCTACCACCGCATCACCAAAGGCCTGACCACAGCGTGCTGCGAAGCTTGCCCCACCGGCGCGCGACAGCTCGCCGATCTCAAAAATCCGAACGACCCCATTCATGAATTCCTGCGGACGCATCATGTCCAGGTGCTGAAGCCCCATTTGGCGACTGGAGCGAAACTTTTCTACAACGATTTGGACGGTTCAGTGCGCTAAGGAGGCAAAGACAGAAATGCCGGTTCAGGGCTACATGTATCCCAATGAATACGAGCTCGCGTGGAGCATCCTGATCGTAATTTATCCCTTCATTACGGGACTGGTCGCCGGCGCCTTCATTCTCGCGTCTCTCGAACGCGTGTTTCACGTCGAAGCCGTCCGCCCAACCTATCGGCTAGCGCTGCTGACCGCTCTGGCGTTTCTGCTGGTTGCGCCGCTTCCCCTCCAATTGCATTTAGGGCATCCGGAGCGCTCTTTTGAAATGTATCTGACGCCTCATCGCACTTCGGCCATGGCCATGTTTGGATTTGTGTATTTGTGGTACTTGATGGCCGTTCTCGTTCTGGAAATCTGGCTGGACTTCCGGCGCGACATCGTCCTGCTTGCGCTGCGCGCCACCGGCTTGAAACGGTTCTTGTATCGAGTCCTCACTCTCGGCTCCATGAATATCAGCGAGAACGCGTTGCGCGTTGATGAACGCGTCGGCTACATCGTCACCGTCATCGGAATTCCCTCCGCTTTTCTGCTCCATGGCTACGTCGGATTCATTTTTGGTTCCATCAAAGCGAATCCCTGGTGGTCCTCGCCGCTCATTCCGGTCGTATTCATATTTTCGGCGATGGCTTCCGGCATCGCCGTTGTGCTGCTGCTGTACATGTTCACCTCGCGGCTGCGCAAAAAACCGATCGACATGCGCTGCGCCGATACCGTGGCCCGCTACCTCTTCTACACCTTCATAGTGGATTTCAGCCTGGAGATGCTCGATCTGGTTCATCGCATCTACGAAGCCGACGAATCTTTTCGCAGTCTGGACTTCATGGTTCACACGCGCCTGTACCTCTCGCAGGTCGTCGTTCAGATTTACATTGGCACTCTGCTCCCCATCGCGCTGCTCGCTCTCACACAACTTTTCAAACTCAGCGAAACAGTGCGCAAGCGAATTTATGCGATTTCCGCGGGCCTTACGCTTGTCGGAATTTTTGCCATGCGCTGGAATGTCGTCATTGGCGGGCAGCTCTTTTCCAAAAGTTTCCTCGGCTACACCACTTACAAAATTGGATTCGTCACGCGCGAAGGGCTGCTGATCAGCATTTTCTTGCTGCTCTTGCCGCTCGCAATTCTATGGGTACTCGTAAAATTGCTGCCGCCATGGCCCGACTCTGAATTAGCGTCTCGTAGCAGTGCTGGTTCACCGGCACTCCGTGCTGGAGATTAACGGCCCTTCGCAGTAACAAAGTCGAGGTGGACGCTCATGCCCACCAAGGACGTTTCGTCCGACGTCGAGGAACTCACGTCCCGCGTGGCGGAGCTTGAGCGCCGCCTCTCTCTCCTCGAAGGATCGAAGCTGACACTGCCGGCCGCATCGGCTTCCAGCGTCTCGCCGATGGTTGAATCCACAACTTCTGCCGCGCAACACTCCACTTCCCCGCAAACGAACGCATTCTCGGCCTTCGGCACCGGAGTATTGGGTATCGGCGGAGCTTACCTGCTGCGCGCTGCGGCGGAATCGGGAATTCTGAAGCTTCTCTTCGCGGCAGCTCTGAGCCTTGCTTATGCTGCGGGCTGGATGGTTGCGGCGAGTTTGCGCGGAACGCGCTCTCAAATTGCGAGGCTCGCTTACGCGGCCACGGGCGCCCTCATTCTGCTGCCGATGCTTTGGGAAGTTACCGTGAGATTCCGGCTTGTGAAGCCCGCCACAACCGCCCTTTGCCTCATTGGATTCGCTATTTTTATAATATGCTTGGCGCGCGCCAAAAACGCGCCGGTGACCGCCTGGATAGGAACGCTCACCGCGATCATTGGCAGTTTGATGCTCATGGTGGCAACCCGCGATCTCCTGCCATTTACAGGGGCGCTGCTAGCGATGGCCATTGCGGTCGAGATCACCAGTGGTGAGCGCAGATGGCCGGGATTACGCCCCGTCGCCGCAATGGCTGCGGATGTCGCCGTCGCTATCGTCATCATCATCATCGGAGATCCCGCGGCGGTTCCTTCGGAATACCGCACAGTTCCGCTCGCGATCCTGATTGCTCTAGGCGCAGCGGTGTTTGTGATATATGCGGCGGCGCTGGCTTTTCGTTCCATTTTCTTCGGTCTGCGGATCACCGCGTTCGCGGCTGCACAGTTTACAGCGGCGACATCCCTGTTAACGTGGTTGGTTCTTCGCGCGACGCACGGCAGCGGGCGTCTCGCGCTAGGAGTCGCTTCCTTGCTGATCGGCATGGTGGCGTACTTTGTGGCTTTCGGCACTTCCGCGGGCAGAAGCCAGCGCGCGAATTTTAATTTCTATGCGATCTGCTCACTTGGGTTTGTAATCGCGGGCAGTTTTCTTTCCTTATCGAAGGTGCCGCTTGCCATCTGGTTCTGCCTGGCGGCAATTCTTTCCGCTGCGCTGGGCGACAGATGGAGCAATTCGTCGCTTCAGACTCATAGCATCGCATACCTGTGCGGCGGCGTTGCTGCTTCAGGGCTGCTTGGATACATCGTCTATTCATTCGCGGGAGCAAACACTCCTCGCCTCGCGCTGCTGCCCATCCTGTCAATCGCCTCGGCTGCGCTGTTTAATGTGCTGATACAGAGTGGCTGCCAATCAGCGCTCGCACAACGGCTCTTGCGCATTGTGCCCGTTCTTCTTACCGCCTATGGAGCGGCTGCCGTCACCATTGTGGTGTTGGCTCCCGCAGAGCCCGCGCCTTCGCGCCTTTCCCTAATCCGCACGATGGTTGCTTGCGCAACAGCGCTTGCCCTGACGTTCATTGGCGCGCGATGGAAACGAACTGAACTGGTGTGGATTGGATACGTGACTGTGGGCTTAGGAAGCGTGAAGCTCATTTTTGAAGACCTGCCCTTCGGCACCACGGAGACGCTGGCCGCATCGTTCGTTGTTTATGGCGCGGTACTGATCATCATTCCTCGCGTCGTTCGATGGGGAAGGACGCGACGCCCATCCACGGCCTGAATGAATGTTGAGGAAATGAATAAAAACGGAAACGATGATTTGCCGATTTGCTGGCGTTCACAATGCGCAAAAAAAATATGAGCCTGCTTGCGTCCGCCGCGCTTAACTCATTACCGCGCGGCGCTTCGGCAATTCGCATGTGGCATAATGCCGCCATGCCTGCTCCAAGGACCGATTCGCACCGTCTCGACCGCAATGCATGGGTCACCGCCGGCATGGAAGTGCTGTGCTCCGCGGGCGTGCAGTCCGTGCGCGTCGAAGCGCTCGCCAAGCGCCTCAATATCAGCAAAGGCAGCTTCTACTGGCATTTCAAAGATCGCGAAGATCTTCTCGAAGCGATTCTCGACGAGTGGCAAGCGCGCCAAAGCGATTGGAATTCAAACGGCGAAACCACTCGGAGCCCCGTCGAGCGCTGGACGAAACTTTTCGACATTCTCACCGCGCCCGGCTACGCCTCGCTCGAACTGGCCATGTCCGCATGGGCGCGTCAGGATGAAAAAGTTGCGCGCCGCCTCGCTGAAGCTGACCGCAAACGCATCGCCTACCTCGCAACCATCTTCCGCGAAATCGGGTTCTCCCCGGCGCAAGCGATCGAATGGGCCAATGCAGCTTTCCTTTTGTATCTCGGATGGATGGACCGCTCCGCGCGTCTCGTCGCACAAAAAGAATCGGGCATTGCGCTGTCGGAGCTTCTATCGCGCTTCGTGCTCGCTGCGTCCGCGATGGTAAGCCAAGAGGCGCTGCAGCAATCGAAACGCTAACGCGTTATAATAATTTTCAGATGCAGGCACGAAACGCAAAGGCCGTCGCAGGCCTCCCACCGAGCAGATGAAATCCCCTTCTCCGTTGAATCTTGCTGAACGCGTATTGCTCGTCGGAGTCGGACTGAAGCGCGCATCCGGTAGAGCAGGCTTGGGCGGCGCATCGGCGCAGGAATCGCTCAACGAACTCGATGAGTTGGCCCGAAGCGCCGGTGCAAGAGTGGTGTCCAGCCGGCTGCAGATGCGCGATGTACTTGATTCCGCGACGGTCGTCGGCCGCGGCGTTCTCGCGGAACTGAAACACGAGGCCGACCGTCAGGACGCCAGCCTAATTATTTTCGACCGCAATCTTTCTCCCGCACAGCACCGCAACATCGAGCGCGGCGTGGACTGCCGCGTGATCGACCGCACGCAACTGATCCTCGACATTTTCGCCAAGCACGCGCAAACGCGCGAAGGCCAACTGCAAGTCGAGCTCGCGCAACTGAATTACCTGCTGCCGCGGCTCGCCGGAACTTCGCGCGAACTTTCGCGTCTCGGCGGCGGAATCGGAACGCGCGGCCCGGGCGAACAAAAATTGGAAACGGATCGCCGGCGGATTCGAGATCGCATCCGCAAAATCGGCCAGTCCATCGAAACGGTGCGGCGGCAGCGCGCGTTGCGGCGGCGGGCGCGGCAGAGCGTTCCGCTGGGCACGGTGGCGTTGGTGGGCTACACCAACGCGGGAAAATCAACGCTGTTCAATGCGCTCACGCGCGCTGGAGTGCTCACGTCTTCGAAAATGTTCGCCACTCTCGACCCCACCATTCGCGCGCTGCGCCTGCCATCGCGCCGTCGCGTGCTGCTATCCGACACTGTCGGGTTCATTCGCGATCTTCCGCCGGATTTGATCGCTGCGTTTCGCGCCACGCTCGAAGAAGTGCAGGAAGCGGCGCTGATTTTGCAGGTCAGCGACGTTTCGAATCCTTTGCACGCGGAGCACGATGCCGAAGTGGAAAAAATTCTCGACAGCCTCGGCGTCGCTGACCGGAAAAAATTGCGCGTGTTCAACAAAGTTGACCTTCTGCCTCCGGAGGAACTGGCTGCGCTTCGCGAATCGCATTCGCGCGGCAAAATTTTTGTTTCGGCGCGCAGCGGCGAAGGGCTCGAAGAGTTGATCGCGCACATTGATCAGGAAATTCCGGTGGACCCCATCGTCGAGCGCGAACTGACTTTGCCGATGACCAATGGCCGCGAGCTAGCGATGATTTACGCCTGCGGGCGCGTGCTCAATTCCGAAGTGTCCGACGGGCACATCCGGCTGCAAGCCCAGCTGCCGGAGTCCCTCGCGAACCGCCTCGAAGCGTTTACTGCCTGACCTCGGATTCGAGTGCCGCCCTTCGCCAAACCGCTCAGGGTGAACGGTGTTCGCCCTTCGGCAATGCGCTCAGGATGAACGGTGTTCACCCTTCGGCAATGCCCTCAGGGCGGTGACCGGAAACGGACACTTGCCAAAAAATTTGGCGAAAAAACTCTATTAGACTTGGTATCCTCCTTTTGTTTTCAGCAATTTAGCTCCATTTCTAATTTCCCATAGAAACTCGATTAGAATAAAGAAAGTGGTCAGTGACCGGCGGCCAGTCTATCCAGAGCGCGTTTGTTGGGGGTCGCCGCGGTTCGAGTTGTCTGCGCTGTAAGCTCTAAACCCTCCTTCTCGTTGCACTTGCCAGGGACTGCACTGAAATTGTGCAATTTCACCTTGGGCAAAGTGCGTTTTTGTGTCGATTAGAAATGTGCCCCGTCGTTTGTTTTGTGTAACTTACGTCGAGTTCTAATATTTCATAGGTGTGTCGATTAGAGTACTGATACAAACCCCAGTGGCGAGTGGCGAGTGGCGAGTGACGAGCAGGCAATGGCGAATACTTCGCGCGGCCCGTCGGCGCCGGCGAAAGGCGGTGCGAATCGGAAATGGTGTCCACTGTCTCTCTTTCATAAGGGCCATCCTTCCTTCGTCAAGATCTTCGGCCATTCTCATGGCCTCCGAAAAGTGGCCCTTATGACCTCTATAAAATGCAAAAGCCGCCAAGAAGGCGGCTTACATTCCCTCGCACGAAACTGCCCGGCTGACGTTCCAGCCGAAGCTCTTGTATACCGGATAGTTAACGATAAGTCAAGAGAAAATCGAGACTCCAAAAGGGGGTTACTCACTTTTAGAGCAGGGGCTATGACCAGCGGCAATGAACTCGATATCCTGGCTTCCATGCCAGAGCACAAGCTCTCCGAGCTTGCCCAACTGCTCCTTGCCCTCGATGATGGTCAGGAAGTGATTCCCCAATAAATCTCCGTCCTTGCAGCGAAAAACCGCTTTTCCATAGGGAATCAATATTTCGCATTCGCTGTGATCCGCCGGATGAAAGAGGATGTCGCCGGCATTTGGAGAGCCGGTGGCGGCCTCTTGACTAACTGCGAAGTCGAGTTGTGCCAATGGAATCCAAGCAGCCTCTCCGCTCCAGCGGGCCTGTATCAGCTTGGCGCGAACGGGCAACCGTGCAGCGAAGCTCCGGCATGTGGCTGGCGACAGCGCCCATTCCAGTCTCGCCGTGAATTGCATGTCCCGCACCCGGATTTGAACGGACTCAAGACGTGCATTCTTCATGTGGTGAACCACAATGCAGACTAATTTGACGCTGGGGCTCGCTGCTTCAATTCACTGAGCCAATTGACCACGACTTCGATCTCCCTGGGCCCGGTCGCGTCATTTTCACGGATCAGGATGAATCCCTTTCCATCCGGTGTGATGGCGATGTCGTGCCCGCTCTCAAAGTAAGGACCCTCAAATAGCATCCGCGGCTGTCCGACCTTCAACGTTGGCTTGGTTTCAATTGAGACTGCCATAACCCGCGATTTCTGCCCCAGGAAACGCTGCTCCATCTCCTCCGCCGTCGTTCCCATTCGATAATAAAGTTCACGCTCGTCAGGCGCCCACAGCGGATGCAGCCCGCCATCTGTCGAAATGCGCTCTCGCGGCGCCAGGGCAGGATACGGCGCCAGGTACACTTCAGGCCTTCCTGATTCATCGGAGTCGTAGGCAATCCATTTTCCGTCGGGCGACAGAACCGCCCACTCGACGTTGTAATTGGGAGGAAAAATTGTCCTGTCATGCTGCCGATCCTGTAATGGCAAAGCGCCGACGTTATTCGCGCCCCCGAATAGGGTATCCGCATAGAGCAGCGTGTTCCCGTCCGGCGAAAAAAACCACGCGAAAACGGGGAAGTCTTTCTGGAGCAGAGGCTCTTCCGGTGCACTTCCATCCAGCGGCTTCCAGAATATTGCGTACTTCCCATCTTTATGCCCGCTGTAAGCAATACGCTTCCCATCTGGAGTCCACGAGGGGTCGCGATTCTCAATTCCAAAGTTAAACCGCGTCTCGGTGTCCCGCGCAATGTCGTGAATCCAGGTGTTCGTGATGGCCCCTTCAATCGTAATCGCGAGATATTTTCCATCCGGTGAGACCGTGAAATCCTCATACGGCCTCTTGGTCGCCGTCAGCGGCTTCGTGTTTCCCGTTTTGTCCACAAAAACCATTTCATGCTCGCCATAAGTCACCCCTCCGGGAATGTATACCAGCATCCCGTTCTTTGACGCCGCGTATTGCCCCGCACCGATGCGCGGATTCTCCAAAACATTCTCCACCACGGGCACCGCCGCTCCCATAACCTCGAGTTTGTCCGCATCAAACGGCACCGCCATCAACACCCCGCCGCGCATGAAAACCAAATGGCCGCTTGAGAGGTAGTGCGCGTCCGTTCCTTGCTTCACCAGGATCTTGCGCTCTCCGGTCGTCAGTTTCACGGCCGCAATGTCTGCCTCGTCAAAAGAAGGCTCTTCCATATTCCGCACCGTGAAAAGCAGAGCTTTCCCTCCCGGTAACAATTCTGGATACTCCTGGTCGGTCTCCCCAGCCTTCGCATCCAAGGTTGTGACCGTCTGCGGCGTGCCTCCGCTCTCCGCTACCTTCATCAATCCCGCGCCGTTCGCGAAATAAATCGTGCCGTCCTCTGTCCAGTTAGCTCCCTTGAACGCAGTCTTTGCAATCGTCACCGTCGGCCCGCCGGCGAGTGGCACCTTCTTCATCTCTCCACCGGAGTAAATTCCAAGCCACTGAGCATCCGGCGAAAAGAACGGCATGTCCGCTCTTTCCGTCCCCGGTATGGCCCTGGGCATCGCTTCCCCAACACGCCTGATGTAAATCTGCGAATTGCCGCCATGATGAGTCACATACGCGACCTGAGTCCCATCGCCGGAGATCGCAATACTCGGATACCAATACCACGTTCCGCCCAGCGCATCGCCCTCTGGCAATGGAATGCTGAAACGCATCACCGGCCCGGCTTCCTTTGCCCGGTGCAAAGGGCTCCACGCAAGTGCGGCGATCAAAAGCAGCATTAGCAAGCCGCTTACGATCCAGCCGAACTGTCTCCAATTGGTACTTCGTCCCGCAGCCGTTGCCGCGACTGCGGTTCCCGTAGCGCTGGCATCGGCAATCCAACTCAATTGCGTCGCCAGATCACTTGCGCTTTGCCACCGGTCATCGGGCTGCTTCGCCAGACATTTGCGAATGGTTCGATCCAGCGCCGGAGGACTCGTTGGTTTCAGCGTGCTGATCTCTTCCGGTTCCTTCTCCAGAATCGCACTGGCGACGCTCAACTGGCTTTTCCCTTCAAATGCTCGCTTGCCGGTGACCATTTCGTAGAGCACCGCGCCGAAGGAAAATACATCGCTTCGCCCATCGATTTCTTTTCCTTCCACCTGCTCGGGCGACATGTATTGAATTGTGCCGACCACCGCTCCCGCCGAAGTCAGCGGAGACATCGGGCTCGCCTCGCTGAGGGTTTGAGCCGCCGACAAAAGAGGAGCATTCGTTGCTGCTCCAGGCACACCGGAGTGCGCCGACTTCGCCAGCCCGAAGTCCATCAGCCTCGCGCCGCTCTTGGTCAGCATGATGTTTCCGGGCTTCAAATCGCGATGCACGATTCCTTGCCGGTGCGCCAAGGCCAGTGCTTCGGCCACCGTGGTCCCGATCTTCAGAACGTCGCTCAGCGGTAGAGCGCCTCGACGCAGACGTTCGGCTAGAGTTTCTCCTTCGAGAAACTCCATCACCAGATAGTCGGTGCCATTTTGTGAACCGAGGTCGTAAAGGTGGCAGATGTTCGGATGATTCAGCGAAGAGATAGCCCGGGCCTCGCGCTCCATGCGCTGCTTCAGTTCAGGGGAAGAGGAAAGATGGGAAGCCAGAATCTTGATGGCGACGGCGCGATCTAAACGCGTATCCCTGGCACGATACACTTCGCCCATGCCGCCCGCGCCGAGCAGAGACTGAATTTCATATGGGCCAAATTTTGTTCCGGAGGCCAGAGGCATTTAGGCTGGACATTATACCAGTCCACTCCATTGAATGGAGACCCTGTCGTGGTGACAGCTTAAGAAGCAGCAGCGCAGAGGCGGCAGACGCTAAACGCACGAGTGTAGAATGATGCGCGCGGGGTGGGATGGAACTGACGCTGGAATCGGCGGTGACGCAGGTGAAAGGGCTGGGGCCGACGCGCGCGACTGTGCTCGCGGAGCGCGGCATCACAACCATCGGGCATCTGCTGGCGTATCTGCCGTTCCGCTACGAAGACCGCGTGCACTTCACGCGCATCGGTGAACTTGTCCCCGGGCAGCCGGCGACGGTGGAGGCGCGCGTGGAATCGAGCAGCCTGGTGCGGTTCGCGGGGCGGCGCAACGCGATGTTCCATCTGCGCGTGAAGGACGCGACCGGCATGCTGCCGGTGCGCTTCTTCCACAGCGCGTATCTGAACGGCAAGTTCAAGGCGGGGCAGGCGGTGGTGCTGCACGGGAAAGTGACGATGGACCCGAACCGTCCGATGCGCATGGAGATGATCAATCCGGAATACGAACTGCTGGACGCGGCGGGGAGCGCGGCGGATTCGACCGAGGTGGGGCGCGTGGTGCCGGTGTATGAAGCGATTGGAGAAATTTCTTCGCGGATGATGCGGCGGTACATTTTTTTCGCGATACAGAATTTTCGGGGCGAGGTGGCGGATCCGCTGGCGCAGGAGATTTTGCAGCGGTACGGATTTCCTTCGCGGCGCGAGGCGCTTTTCAGCGTGCATTTTCCCGCGAGCGATGCGGACGTTGGAGCGCTGAACGAATTTCGGAGTCCGGCGCAGGCGCGAATGATTTTCGAGGAATTTTTTCTGTATCAACTGGGCATGGCGCTGCGGCGTCAGACGGAGCAGCGGCGCGCGGGGATTCCGATGCGCGTGAGGGAAGAGAAAGTTCGCGAGGCGGTGAAAAATATTTTGCCGTTCAAGCCCACGGCGGCGCAAAAGCGCGTGCTGGCGGAAATCGCCGCAGATTTGGAGCGCGATACGCCGATGAGCCGATTGCTGGAAGGCGACGTAGGCAGCGGAAAAACGATTGTGGCGCTCGAAGCTGCCGCAATCGTCATCGAGAACGGGTATCAGGTGGCGCTGATGGCGCCGACGGAAATTTTGGCGGTGCAGCACTATTTATCGGCACGCAGGATTTTTTTGCCGGCGAAATATTCGGTGGAGCTGCTGGTGAGCGGAATGAAGCCGAGCGAGAAGTTCGCTGCGCTGCGGCGAATCGCGTCGGGAGAAGCGAATTTTATTACCGGCACGCATGCGCTGATCGAAGAGGCGGTGGAGTTCGCGAAGCTGGGGCTGGTGATTATTGACGAGCAGCACAGATTTGGCGTGCTGCAGCGCAAACGGCTCGCGGAAAAGGGCGCGGCGCCGCATACGCTGGTGATGACGGCGACGCCGATTCCGCGGACGCTGGCGCTGACGCTGTATGGGGATTTGGATTTATCGGTGATTGACGAGATGCCGCCGGGGCGGACGCCGGTGGAGACGCAGTGGCGCGAGGAGAAAAGTTTGGCGGGCGTGTGGGAATTTGTGCGGCGGGAAATTGCGAGCGGACGGCAGGCGTACATTATTTATCCGGTGGTGGAGGAGTCGAAGCAGGAGTTGAAAGCGGCGACGGCGGAGTACGAGCGGTTGTCGAAGAATGTTTTTGCGAAACTGCGTGTGGGGCTGCTGCACGGGCGGATGCGCAGCGAAGAAAAAGACGAAATTATGGAGGAGTTTCGCGCGGGGAAGATTCAGATTTTGGTGGCGACGACGGTGGTGGAAGTTGGCGTGGATGTGCGCAACGCGACGGTGATGGTGATCGAGCACGCGGACCGATTTGGATTGGCGCAACTGCATCAGCTTCGCGGGCGCACTGGGCGCGGGGCGCACAAATCGCATTGCATTCTGATCGCGCCGCAGAAAGTCACGGAGGAGGCGCGGGCGCGGCTGGAAACGTTGGTGGCCACGGCGGATGGATTCAAGATCGCGGAAGAGGATTTGAAATTGCGCGGGCCGGGGGAATTTTTTGGTACGCGTCAGCATGGGGAGGTGGGTTTTCAGATTGCGCATCCGCTGCGGGACCACAAACTGCTGGATTTGGCGCGCGGAGAGGCGTTCGCGCTGGTGGAAGACGCGGAGCGCGCGGCGGAATTGGAAGGGCTGAAGCGTTTTCTCGGAAACGAGTGGCAGAATAAGTTTCGGCTGGCGTCGGTGGGCTAGCGATGCGGGTGATTGCGGGGAAATTCAAAAGCCGAGGGCTGCGGACGCTTCGCGGGATGGCGCTGCGTCCGACGAGCGACCGGTTGCGGGAAACGCTTTTCAATGTTCTCGGCGCGGCGGTGGAGGGCAGCACGTTTGCGGATTTGTTCGCGGGAACCGGAGCGATTGGAATAGAGGCGCTGAGCCGGGGAGCGCGGCGCGTCATTTTTGTGGAGAATCATGCGGCGGCGGTGAAATTGATTGGAGAAAATCTGAAATCGCTCGGCGTGGACGTGTTGATACGAGCGTCGAAAGACTTACCTCAGCGGCTGAAGCCGCCCTCAGTATTCGCAGCTTACGGCACGGCTGAAGCCGTGCCTTTACACAACACAACCGCGTCTCAGCAGACCGTTAGCGGCGAAGCGGAAATTCTGGCGATGGATGCGATTAGCGGGTTGAAGCAATTTGCCGCGCGGGAGGGGCGTGCGGATTTTGTTTTTATGGATCCGCCGTATGCGCGCGGGGAAGAATACGAGCGCGTTTTGGAGTTCATTGATTCGACCCACTTGCTAGCTCCCAATGGCATGGTTATTGCCGAGCACGCGAAGAAAATCAATTTGCCGGAGCGAATGGAATCGCTCGAACGCACGCGGGTACTGGTGCAAGGGAACTCAGCGCTGACTTTTTATCTAACGGTTGGTGATTGAGCCTGTCATTCCACTCGCACTCTTTGCACACACCGCAAAGAATGCGGCACCCCCCGGGTTCAGTCCACGTCCTCGGAGAAATCTGGTGTGATATTATGCGCCGTGCCTCAACGTCGTCGATTATTTACTATCCGA
>DAIRCW010000027.1:0-21976 GCA_036796475.1 Candidatus Acidiferrales bacterium
ATGCGGATCGAACTGGCTGCGCCGCGTTGCCGACGGTGCCGCCCATGGCGATCATGCCTACGGCCAGCGCGGCAGAGCCAGCCCATTTCTTCCACGTCTTTGTATATCTCATGACGAACCCTCCGTTTTTGTCTCTTCCCCAGGAGAGCTGGAATTACCTGTTTTTGTTCATTCCTTATTTGCTGCTCAATAGATTAGATGCATGTGGGAGGTGAAGGAATCGGGCAGGAAGGGTAGCGGCGTCGGGCGAAAACCGGAGGGGCGATAAACGACTTAGCGAGTTGATTTTGCGTGAGTTATGCGAGGTCGCCTACACGACGTAACTGCGGCATTTGCAGCCGGTTCAGGCGGCTTTGGAAACGTCGGAATCAGGCGAATCGGAAGGCCTTTTAGCCGGCGGCCTTGGTGGCTTTGAAATTGGGAGGGAGGAGAGTGGTGGTGAGGTCGAGGCCGGAGAGGTTTACGCCGGTAAGGTCGGTTTCGCGGAAGATGGTGGTGGTGACATCGGCGCCGCGGAGGTCGGCGCCTTGCATTTTGGCGTAGCGGAAATTGGTGGCGCGCAAATTGGAGTTGCGGAGGATAGCGTTGGTGAGATCGGCGCGAAAACACTCGACGCCTCCCAGTTGCACCCCGCTCATGTCCGCGCCGGCGAGAATGGTCTCGGTGAGGTCGGCGCTGCGCAGATCGGCGTTTTTGAGATTAGCGCCGGAGAAGTCGGCGTTGCCGAGGCGCGCGCCGCTTAGATTGGCTTTTTCGAGGTTGGCGCCGTGGAGGAGCGCGAAGGCGAGATTGGCTCCGCTCAAATTTGCGCGCGACAGGTCCGAGTTAGAAAGGTCGGCGCGTTTGCCGGCGGGATCGCCTTTGACGAACTTGGCGTGGGCTTCGAGAATTTCGGCGAGCTGCTTGGATTTCATTCCCATAGTTTATGACGGCGGCGTCTGCCGCGTATTTCCTCCTGCGCTGAGCGCGAATACGTTGAGCACCCTTGCGCTGAATACGGCGTTTTTCGCAAGGATTCTACTCGATAATTTTAGACGATTTCGGCCTTGAATGCGGCGCGATGTTTGCGGGTAGTGTGGTAGGCTCAAAGAAGAACGTCATGGACGATAGTTGCGAAGTTCGCTCTCCTGCTCGATTCGTTTTCACGAAAAAAATAATTCTGCCGAAAGTATGCAGGCTGGCGTTTGGGATTGCGGCTGCGGCGCTGATCTGTTTTGCTTTCCCATGGCACGCCGACGCGCAGGGACAACCGGAAGGCGGAGAGATTGTCGCGAATCTGTGCGCGGGACGCGTGGTGATTGGCGTGGCGAAAGATGGAATTGTGGTGGCGACGCTCGAGAATCCGGTCGAACCGGATACGAAGCCGCCGATGATTGTGCCGGTGTCAGACCAGCGTGTGGCCATTCTGCTGGGCGCGGCGGATTGGTGGCTGCCGGACGAGAATCGCGAGCTGGCGCGGATTTACAGCGAGCTTCCTAGTTTGCAGTCAGGGCAAGGGCGACCAAGGGGGCCGCGGCTGGACCCGACGAATTCGGCGGGAGGCGGCGCGGGTTCAGAGGCCACGGACATTGAGCAGATTGCGGAAGGATTGCGCGGGCGGCTGAGTTACGTGGCGGATCACATTCACGGAAATTTGAAGTTGGATGATGATGAGCCGCTGCTGCAATTGATTTTGGTGGACTATGCGCGGGATTACGGTGCGGAAGTGTGGCTGGTGAAATATTCCGTGGACCAGGAGCCAGAGCAGGGAGATTTTTGGCAGACGCGCGTCCTGCAGCCACATTACACGCAATTGTGGCCTCCGGAAAAGGGCGAGCCGCGAGGGTTGGTGGAAGTACGCTGGCCTGCGCAGGCGACGATGGCGAGTTTAATTGGCGGCGGAAATGCGCGGGTGACGCAGGCGATCACGGGAGCGCAGGGAATGCAGGAAGTGTCCGCGGCGATATTCGACGGGCAGATTCAGAAGCAGAGCGCGGTGGACGTGGCGCAATTTTTGCGGACGTGCCTCGAAGCGGCGAAAGTTCCCAATGCGCGAATGATTGAAGTGGAAGTGAACGAGAAGCGGGGAGTGGGATGGTTTGTGCGTCCGCCGGCGGAAACGGAAGCCGCGGGGAGCGAGCAGGCACATCCGGCGGGAGCGCCGAGTTTGCGGAAGCCCGGGCCAGGGCGATGAAAAGCAGTGAGACTGAAGAGCATTCAAAAGCTCACGCTGCTTAGCTGGTAAGTTCGCCCTGTGAAGCCGGCTCCTGTCAGGTTTCTCGCCACGAGACCTAAAAAAATCAGGCTCGTGTCCCAGATTTTTACTCCAGTGGAGGACTGTGCTGGTCTGCCCGGCCGTTTTCGTTGCATCGAATGACGCCTGTCTGGTCTACGAAGAAATGTCTGACGCCTGAGGCACCCGGCGATATGGGATCGGCGTTCAGTTGGAAAACATCTGGAACGCCGTTGCCGCTTGTGCTTCCAGCACGATACGTAAACAGATAGCCATGTCGCGATCCGGAAGCAAGCTGCTCATCCAATAGGTCTGCGCTATTGGAGTCCGCCGAAGTCCCAGAGGGCGGTCCCATCGAAGCTAGATCGGTCGGGAAACCTTTGTTGTATGTGCTGGAGTAAGTGACAGCTGCTGTCACAATGGTACGCATTGAACCGACCGCACTCGCCTCATTTGCCGCCATTTTGGCCCGAAGCAGATTTGGAATAGCAATCGCAGCGATAATCAACACTACAGGGATAAACGCAACGCTCAGGTAGCCCAAGATTAATCCAGCTAGGGCCATGCCGTCGCCTTGTAGCCTGCCGCCGCTTTTGCGAATGTCAGATTTGGCTAGATGGCCGAAGATGATCGCGGGAATTCCGGTCAAAATGCTGAAAAGAAAAACAGAAATGCCTAAGACGAGGCTCGCCACAGCCTTGCCGCTCGTGTCCTGCTGTGGCACGACCATTCCAGGAACATAAGTCCCGCTGGGGATTGCGACAGCTGGCTGTATTACTACACGCGCTCCGCAAGAACTGCAGAAACTGGCTGAGTCATCGACATTGGCATTACATTGAGGGCAAGATCTCATGAATCCCTCCGGCACGTCCTTGCCTAATTTTATTCAGTGTTTGACCTCTGAGAGGAAAGAGCGGGCGCAGGAGTGTTCGATTGCCAAACATCTCCCGTAGGCAATCAATGTCCCTTTCTTGATTAGTTGCACACCCTCGCATACACTAGGAGTTTCGCACGAAGCGATTTTTTGCGGTGAGCATGTGGTTTGTCGCGGCGGCGAACACGAATCCGCAACAATTCATTTAGCGATTAAGGAGAAGATTCTTTGCCGAAGCGCACTTTTCAACCGCATGTACGGCGGCGACACAAGAAGCATGGATTTCGCGCGCGCATGAAAACGAAGAATGGCCGCAAGGTGCTGGCGCGGAGGCGCGCCAAGGGGCGTCACGCGCTGACGCGAGTGTAATCTGGAGGCTGGAAGCTTGAGGCTGGAAGCTTGAATCCACGCACCAGATGTGCCGCGCACAGGCAATCGCGCCGAAGGCCTTCCACGAAAAGTGAATCGCCCACATTGACGCGCTGATACGCAGGGCAGCGAGCGAGGTTTTGTGAGCTGGAGGTTGGCGGGCTGCGAAACTTAAGCGTCTGAGCGGTTGAAGCCGCTTTCATTTTCGCTGCCTACGGCACGGCTGAAGCCGTGCCCTTACAAGAGCAGCAGTTCTTGCAGCGCAGGCAGAGGAGTTGGCAGCGATGCACGCGGCGGTTCAACGGCGAGATATTGCGCCTGAGGGTTCGCGCGAAGGACGCCGCGACTGGCCGCGCGAGTGGCGGCTGGTGCGGCGCGCGGAATTTGACGCCGTTTATCGCGAAGGGCGGCGGCGTTCCGGCGGGAATTTCGTCATCTTCGCACGAAAAAACGGACTGGCGCGCGGGCGCTTTGGGATGAGCGTGAAGAAGGCGCTGGGGACGGCGGTGGTGCGCAACCGGATTCGGCGCAGAGTGCGGGAAATTTTGCGGTTGCATCGGCAGGAGATTGCTCCGGGGTGGGACATCGTGATTCATCCGGGGCGCGCGACGGCGACGATGAAATTTGCGCAACTCGAAACGGAACTGCTGGGGCTGCTGCCGCGGCAAAAACGGGAAACGGAATGAGCAAAAGAATTTCCAGAACGGCTCGATGGATGGCGCTGGCGAGCATTCGCGTCTATCAGATTTTTCTCGGGCCGATCTTCGGCGGCGCTTGCCGCTTCGAGCCATCGTGTTCCGCGTACGCTTACGAAGCGATTCAGCGATTTGGCGCGGCGCGCGGAACGTGGATGGGGATGAAGCGTCTGTTGCGCTGCCGTCCGCTTTCAAAGGGCGGGTACGATCCTGTTCCGGAGAAATCCGAATTCGCGCACGCGGAGGAAAAGTCGCAGCGCGTCACGAGCCCGCATGATGGCCGAGCGGTGGAGGTTTTGCGGTGAGCGACGAGCAGCGCGCCGGCCTGGCATTGGTATTGATGGTTGTGATTTTGATGTTGTGGTCGCATTTTTATAAACCCGTCGAACCACCGCACCCGAAAGAATCGAATCCTCCCGCCGCAACAGCTCCCGCGCAACAAGCTACAAGTTCTTCACCCGCGAATGGCGCGCCGAACGCCTCCGCTTCCACAAAAAAGCAGCCGGCGAACACTCCGGCAGCTCCTGTGATGCAAGCCTCGGCGGAAAAACACATCGTCGTCGATAGTCCGCTCTTCCGCGTCGAGCTATCGAACCATGGGGGTGTGGTGCGCAGTTGGAAGCTGAATAAATATTTAAATAACGAGAATCCGCCGAAGCCGCTGGATCTGGTGAATGCTGCAGCGGCGCAGCAACTGAATGGCTGGCCGCTGTCGATTCGTCTTGAAGATTCCAAGCTCGAAAACGAAGCCAACCATGCGCTTTACAACGTTACTTCCTCTTCCAACGAGCTGCACGCACCCGCGGACGTGGACTTTGAATGGAGCGACGGCCATCTTCATGTCCTCAAGCAATTGAAATTTACAACGGGCTACGAAATGCAAGTGAGCGTGTCCGCTGAGCTCGATGGGCAGCCGCTGCCGGTTGGGATTGCGTGGCGCGGAGGATTCGGCGATCAGTCAGTGCGCAACGCCGGCGCGCTGACGGAAGTTTTTTATAGCGAGAACGGCAGCATCCAGGTGCTCACGTACAAAAAGTTGGGCGTGAAGGAGCATCCGGAAATTCCTGCGCAGGTGAGCGGGTATTTTGACGCGGCGGGAATCGAAGACCAGTTTTTCGCGGCGGCGTTTCTCCAGGACCGTCCGGGAATCACGCTGTGGGATTGGACGCAACAGCACAGCATCACGGAAGAAGGCAAAACCACGCAGCTGCCGGTGGCGGAAATGGCGGCGGGCCGGCAAACGCCGGGGCCGTGGAGCACGCGCCTCTACGTTGGGCCAAAAGATCTCAGTGAACTGGGGAAGCTGAATCCGCCGCTCACCGGAACGGTACAGTACGGATGGTTCAGCTTCCTGTCGAAAGGCCTGCTGTGGACTTTGAAGTGGAGCTACAAGTACGTCCCGAATTACGGCTGGGACATTGTGCTGCTCACGATTGTTATCAACATGCTGCTTTTCCCGCTGAAGGCCAAGAGCTGGCGTTCGATGAAGCAGATGCAAAAGGTGATGCCCAAGCAGAAGGCCATTCAGGAAAAGTACAAAAAATACTCGATGCGCGACCCGCGTCGGCGGCAAATGCAGGAGGAAATGGGAGCGCTGTACAAAGAGCACGGCGTGAATCCGCTGGGCGGATGCCTGCCACAGCTGGTGCAATTGCCGATCTGGTGGGCGCTGTGGCGCACGCTCGATTTTTCGATTGAAATGCGGCACGCGCCATGGCTTGGCTGGATTCATGATCTTTCCGCGCCGGATCCCTATTACATTTTGCCGATCCTGATGGCCGTGGCGATGTATTACACGACGAAGATGACGCCGCAGACGGTCACTGATCCGGCGCAGCAAAAAATGATGACGCTGATGCCGCTGGCGTTCGCGCTGTTTTTCTTCTGGTATTCCAGCGGGCTGGTGCTTTACATCTTCACGAGCAGCCTTGTTGGCGTGGCGCAGCAGTGGTATTTGAATCGCGCCGATCCCCTTCCTTCGCGAAGCCCTTACAAAAATAAACCGGCAAAAGCCTGAAAGCATGCCGAGCTTTATTTTGCCGTTTTCACATACGGCAATGATCGTTTCCTTGAGTTGGGTCTAGCGATGAAGCGCCTGATAAGCTGCGATGCGTCGGGTTGAATTCTGCTAATTCCATAATTCAAAATGACTTCGTGAAGCTTAATTTGGAATGAGTTCGGAAGGAGTAGTTACACGTGCTGAAGCTCTCGATGATTCTCATTTGTGTTCTGCTTGGTTGCGGCGTGGTGAACGCGCAGACGCATGTGTGGCAGCCTTCGGCGGGCCACGCGCAAATTCCCATTTGGCCGGGCGCGGCGCCGGATGCGCGGCCGGTTCCCGGACCAGAGGCGCTGAACAGCGACCCGAAATTCCTGATCGCGGGCAAGCCGGTGCAAGGGGTGACGAATGTGACGCGGCCGACGATGACGGTCTATTCGCCGGAAGCGAAAAACACGGGCGTGGCGGTGGTCGTGTTTCCGGGCGGAGGTTTCCAGGAATTGGCGATTGATTTGGAAGGCACCGAGGTTTGCGACTGGCTGACGTTGAAGGGAATTACCTGCGTGTTGCTGAAGTATCGCGTGCCGAGTTTGCCGTACGACTGGCACTGCGATTGCCGGCCGCACAACCGGATGATTTCGACGCAGTCACTGGAGGACGTGCAGAGGACCATGGGGCTCGTTCGCCTGCACGCGGCCGAATGGCACGTTGACCCCCACAAAATCGGAGTGCTCGGATTTTCCGCGGGCGGATATCTCGTCGCGGAAATCAGCACGAATTTTGAGCGCCGCCTGTACGCGCCTGTGGATGCGGCGGATAAAGAAAGCTGCCGGCCAGATTTCGCGGTGCCCGTTTATCCCGGGCATCTTTGGGTTGACGGCAAGGGCTACAAACTGAATCCGAATGTTCGGGTCACGCGGCAAACGCCGCCAACTTTTCTAGTGCAAGCAGAAGATGACAATGTGGACGGCGTGAACCAGGTCCTGACATATTTCATCGCGCTGAAAGATGCCGGCGTTCCCGCGGAGATGCATATTTACGCGCACGGCGGGCACGGCTTTGGCCTTCGGCGCACAAGTTTGCCGATTACCGAATGGCCTGGTTTGGTCGAAGTTTGGCTGCACACAATTGGAATGATTTCGAATTAGGGTGCCGCGATTGAGGGGCCAGACTTCCTTCACTCGATCTCGAGCAAATAGCCTTTTTTGCCGACATTGAAGCAGCGCGTCCGGCCGAGTTGGTCGGATTTGCCGCCGCATTCGTGGATGTGGCCGCAGAAAAGCATTTCGGGCTGTTCGCGGTCGACAAATTCACGGACCGCGGTGCTGCCGGCGTGTTTCCCTGGAGCGAATTCATCGAGTTTGCTGCCGTAGGGCGGCGCGTGAACGACGAGATAGAGCGGCTTCACGTTCTTGAAGGCTGAAAGATACTCGGCGATTTGCTCTTCAGTGTACTCCCCGGGCGTGTCGAAGGGCGTGGGATTGCTGTAGCCGAGTCCAGCCCAGTTGGTCGCGCCAGTCTTCGTGTCACCGCGGGTTTCAAGCTGGCGGAGCTGACGGTGAAAATCGAAGAAACCGCCGCGCGCGCAGAGTTCGTGATTCTGCTCGGCGGTTTCGTGATTGCCGGGAATGGACCAGACGCGGCTGGCCTGTTTGGCGAGAAGCGGCGCGCAAACGTCCAGGCCTTTGCCGAAGTTGCTGAGGTCGCCGACGGAAATGTAAATGTCCGCCGGAACGCTCACTAGTTTCTCGAGCGTCCTCAAATCGCCGTGAATGTCGCTGAAAATTTGAATTTTCATTGCGCGTCAGCCGCTGGCGTGGCGCCGATATCGTGTTGCGTGCGAACCCATCCATATTTAAGCATTTGGCCATCGGAATCAAACGAAACATAGAAGGTGAAGGGCATGGGGCGGCCTTCGCCGGTGAAGTAGCGCAGATCGGCGTAAGAAACGAGATACTTTCCGCCGACGGCAGTGAAGTGCGTCACCGGGAAGCGCGCGTACCAGAGATAAGTTCGCACCGGCTCAAGCATCAGCGCTTCTTGCGTATAACGGTTCGGCGGCGAGCTGGGCCAGAAGTTGAATTGTGCCGCAGGACCGCCGAGTGAGAAAAACGATTGGTAGACGCCGGCGCGCGTCAAGATCACGCCGTTCCAGCGCAAAAACGAAAGCGGCATGGGCATGGCGCCGATTTTCTGCAGGGAGATGTGGTTTTGCATGGCGAACGCCCTGACTCGTGAAATCGCGGCATGGTGCGCAATTCCCGTTGCGAGAATGTACGCGCACGAGAGCGCGAATCCTGCGCGGCACCAGGTGGTTCGCGAAAAAGCCGTACCGTCGCGGCGACGGACGGGCAGAAAGAGCACTGCCGCGAATATAGACGAAGCGACAATCACTGCTCCGAATGAAAATGGGAACTGCGCCGTGCGCGCGAGCGACCATGCGCCGAGCGCGAGGATCGTGAGAAACGTCCACATTGCGGCGGCGCGTTTTTGCTGTGATTCACGCCGTTGATGCGCCCATGCGGCGAGTTGCGGAACGAGCATCAGCGCCGAGAAAACAAAATCGATGATGAAGAGAAAATCCCAGGCGACGCGGTCCTTGGAGAACGGATTGAGCAGGCGCGTGCCGAAGTCGGTCAGCCCATCGAGCAAGATGTGGCTGGCGATTCCGGCGGCGTAAATTGCGAAAAGCAGGGCGAATGATGGAGGCGTCCAATCGGCGTGCTCGCGTCCGCGCCGGGCGGCGTACCAACGGAAGAAGAGTCGCGTGAGCCATGCCAGCGCGATGGCAAAAATCGGCAAACCAACGAAGGAATGGGTGAAACCGCGGTGGTAGCGGGCGATGGCCAGTGGGTCGTGCGAGAACGCGTCGACGAAAACGTCCACATCGGGGAACACCGCGCCAAGCGTGGTGGCGAAAATCGCGACACGCGTGGTGGGAGTGAACCCTCCGTCATACGACGGACCTTCGCGGCCGCGTGTGCGTGGGCTCGCGGCATTGTTCGCGAAAAATGCTTTGCCGATGAGCGCGCCGGCGATTCCGTGGGTGACGGGGTCCATAGCGAATTGGAAATTCTACATGATGCGCGCTATAGATCGCGTCGAACGAAGAAATGGGAAGAGTTCGAGACAACGGCTGAGATGCGGGCGGCGCTGAGGCAAAGCGGCGTCAACACGCCGCACTCCCAAAAGGCGGCATCGTTGCATGCGTCTGAATGGGGCCTTGGAAGGAGGAGCGTAAGCCATCGTCGGCTAAGTTTAGGACGAGCCGCACTCCAAAAAACAGCCTCACGCGGGCAATTCCCTATGAACATTGGACGCTTGCCAGATGTGGCGGCGTTCATGGGCGGGGCCAACGGAGAAGAGCGCGAAGAGGCTCATTTTCACAAAGCTCGCGAATGGCGAAGTGATTCGCGTGCGCACAATGTCCACGCCGTTTGCGCTCTCCAGGCGCTGCTTCCATTGCTCCTGCGAGGCCAGAAAGCGCGGCAGCGCGTCGGCGGCCGGACCATCGAGCAAAACGCGCAGAGGCTTTGGCGCGCTCAGGCGGATTTTCGGCGGCGGCTCTGAATACTTCACGAACAGTTTGCCCATGAATCCGAGTTTGAATGGGCCATTGCTCAAGCGGCCATCGCGGCGCGCGTCTTCCACGGCGCGGTCAATAATCGGGAAGAAAATCTGCGCGGTGCGTTCGAGATGCAGCAAATTCTCGGCGATGGACCATCTTGTTTCGGCGGGACGCCACGCGAGCTGCGCTTCCGAGAGTCCCGCGCAGAGCTCCTGCATGCGCTGGCTGTTGGCGTCCACCTGGTCGCGAATGTTTTGGAGTTCTGCAATCAGCGCCATGAAATTCTCACGCGACGGAAATCAATGGTGAGGACTTGGACACGACTTCGCCAATCTGAGCGGCGCGAATGCCATGTCGTTCGAGCGCGGCGTTCACTTCAGTGACTTCTTCTTTCGCTATCGCAATCAGCAGGCCGCCGGAAGTTTGTGGATCGAAGAACAGCGCGCGCATTTCTTCCGGCACGTTCGGCGCGAACTCGACGCAGCCTTCGATGAATTCGCGATTGCTCTTGAGGCCGCCGGCCAAAAATCCGCCGCGCGCGGATTCGATTGCGCCGGTGAGCAAAGGAATGCGCGCATGTTCGATGTGAAATGAAACGCCGCTGCCAGCGGCCATTTCACGCGCGTGCCCCAGCAAGCCAAATCCGGTGATGTCGGTAACGGCATGAATCGCGGTGCTGCTTGCGGCGTCCTTCAATTCGTGCAGCGCCTCGGCGGCGGCGCGGTTGAGCTGCGTCATGGACCGATTGGCTGCTTCGACCGCTCCGGACGGCGCTTTTCCCGCTTTCAACGCCGTGGCAATAACCCCTGTGCCGATCGATTTTGTCAGCAACAAGACGTCGCCGGGTTGTGCGCCAACGTTGCGCCAGATGCGCTGCGGATGAATTGTGCCGGTTACGGCGTAGCCGAACTTCAAATCCTCGTCGCGCACGGAATGTCCGCCGAGAACAGTGCAGCGCGCCTCGTCCATCTTGGAAAGGCCGCCGCGCAGAATTTCTTCGAGCACAAGCGCGTCTTCATTCGGCGGAAAACCGACAATCGAGAGCGCGGAGACCGGCTTGCTGCCCATGGCGTAAACATCGCTCAGAGAATTTGCCGCGGCGATTTGACCAAAGGTGAAGGGATCATCAGCGATGGGCGTGAGAAAATCGACGGTCTGCACCAGCGCCAGCTCATCCGAAATTCGATACACCCCGGCGTCGTCGCTGGTCTCGAAACCAACGAGCAGATTCGGATCATTCGGCCGCGGCAGGCGGCGCAGCACCGAGTCCAAAAGACCTGGACTCAACTTCGCCGCTCAACCTGCCGCTTTGGCTGCGGACGTCAAGCGCACCGGCTCTGCCAAAGCTGCTTCCCTCCTGAATGCCGCATCTAACTCTGCATCTGATGCGCGATTATACGCCGTGGTATGTAGAAATCCGACACGCGCGCGCAAACGCGACCGTTCGCGAGTAGCCGCTTGCGGTAAAATAGGCGTTCCCGTGAAGACTGCGACCAAACTGAAGATTTTCGGGGCTGCGGCTCTGCTGCTGGCCGGGGTGTTTCTGCCGGAAGTCGTCTCGGCGGGGTGGCATATCGCTCACGGGCGCACGGTGACATATCGCCAGTGGAAGGTGACGGTCCCATTCGAGTGGTATGCCATCAGCCACGGCGAAGGCATGGCTGTCGAACGCATGACGCGACTCTCCTGGCAAAAAGCGCCGACCGTCGAATTTCTGCCCGTCCACTTCTCGAATCTGTACTCGTCCAAATATTTCAAATATGAAGTGTACGGCAAGGCGCAGGCACAAACGCTTCGGACACGGGGCTACTTGCTGCAGGGCCAGCGCGACATTCAAATCGCCGGAAAACCGGGCATGTGCTGGACGTTCAGCAAATACAAGCAGAATGATCAACTGTGGATCGCCTGCATCGTGCCCACGGATTTGACTTCCGCTGATTACATCGGCAACCAAGTCTACGCCGACGAATTCTTCTCGTTCCTGACGCAAACGCAGCGCAATCCCGCCGCGGTGAACTGAAGCAAGATCATGAACGCGCGCGCATCCGCAGCCGGAGCTTCGCGCCCCCTTGGCCGCGTCTATAAAAATGGGGCGCACAGTAAGTCCAAACTGCTTTATCTGTTCATTCCCGGCGGCGTGATTCTTTCCGTGCTGCCTGGCTTCTGCCTTCCCATCAGTTACGTCGGCCATCCGGACGCGCCGCATCCACTCATCAATTTCGTTCTCTTTGCAATGCTTCCGCTAGGCCTTCTGTTCACCGCTATCGGCCACCGCATGAGCCGTGGCCAATGGAAAGGTGTGAGCCGGCAGGTTCATGCGCAACTCGCAATGTCAGGCCTGGCGTTTGCTGCGATCACATTCCGCGATACGCTTGCGGGAGCCCACGTGCGGCTTTATCCCGCCGGCATTTTGCTGTGCATCAGCGTGCTGCTGATGGCATCGCGTCTCGTGATGAAGTTCGTCGCCCGCGAGCGGTATCCGTGGGAACAAAACTGGTAGATCCTGCCGAGAATTCCATTGGACAGTATGAAGTAAAAAGAAATAGAGCGCGCCGCAAGTCAAAGCGGAATTAAACAAAAAATCGCTTGCTGAGGGCCCTATACCTGAACGGTCGAGCGAATGGGTATGGCGATCTGCTGGCCTTCGCCGGCGGCTTCGGTGAGCATGTGGCACTGGCCGTCCAAAATCCCGCCCGGTTGGATAATCAGGCACGGCGTGTGGACCTCTCCGCTGACGATGCCTTTGGGCTGAATCTCCACGCGATCTTTGGCGAAAATCTGGCCGTCAAAACGGCCTGCAATGGTCACATCGTGCGCCTGAATTTCACCTTCCACTTTGGCGTTTTCGCCGAGTAGCAGGCCGCTCTCCGCGATGATGTTCCCCTTCACTTCGCCGTCAATGCGGAACATGCCGGTGACGGTGATTTTTCCTTCGAAGGTCACTTTGGTGTCAATGAACCCCGCCCACTCGGACGAATGGCGGTTCTTTCCGCCTAGCCAACGCGAAGCCATTTCCCGCGCCTCCTGAGAAGATCGCTAGGCGGAATTATCGCTCAACAATGATGCGGTAAATGCGGTCAAGATCGCCGACGTTGTAGTATTCGATAACAAGCTGGCCGGGGCGGCCGTTGTGGTATCGATTGAGCGTGACGCGCGCTCCGAGAACGCGCTGCAGTTCTTCAATGGCCGCGCGCGTGTTGGCATCCTCTTCCGGGGCCTGCGCCTGTTCTGTCCCCTGCCGCGCGCGACGTTTTGTTTTGGAGGCAAAGCGTTCAATCTGGCGCACAGTCAAACTGCCGCGGGCTGCGCGCTTGGCGGTTTCGAGACGCAATTTTTCGTCTTCAATCGCGAGGAGCGCCCTGGCATGTCCCGCGCTCAAGCGCCCTTCTTCAACAAGCTGGCGCACCGGCTTATCGAGACGCAGCAGGCGCAGAGCGTTGCTGACCGATACGCGGTCTTTACCTGTGCGTTGCGCTGCTTCTTCCTGCGTCAAATGAAATTCCTGGATCAGCCGGTCGAACGCGGTGGCCTGCTCGATGGGATTCAGATCCTCGCGCTGCAAATTTTCGACGAGTGTGATCTCGATGGCTTTCTCATCCGGGACGTCATGCACGATCGCCGGGACGCGGTGCAGGCCGGCAAGCTGCGATGCGCGCCAACGGCGTTCGCCAGCAAGGAGTTCGTAACGCTGCGACCCTTTCCTGCGCACGACGATGGGCTGAATGATGCCAGTCTGGCGAATGGAATTCGCGAGCTCATCGAGCGCTTCCGTCGAAAATCGGGTGCGCGGCTGGTAGGGGCTCGGGTCCACGAGATCAATGTCAATTTGCAGCACGCCGCTTGTTTGTGTGACGGCCTGCGGTGAATGCGCCGACGGTTCCGATGCGCGTGCAGGCGCAACTGCCGCTGCGGTTCCTGCTGTATTCGCGGGCGATGCAGGGGGCGCCGGAGCGTTAGGCTGTTGAGCTTCGGGCTCGCGTATCAGTGCGCTCAGCCCCTTCCCCAACGCGTTTCTGGTCATTTTCGATTACCTCCTTGGCGAGTTGGATGTAGCTCTCCGCGCCTTTACTACTAATGTCGTAGAATATGATGGGCTTTCCGTAGCTTGGCGCTTCGGCCAAACGCACATTTCGCGGGATTACAGTATTGAATACCTGCGTGCCAAAGAAGCTACGCAAATCGGCGGAGACTTGTTTCGAGAGCGTGGTGCGATCATCGAACATCGTGAGTAGGATGCCTTCGATGGCTAGCGCCGGATTAATGGTGCGCCGCAGACGCATGAGCGTGTCGAGCAGTTCGGCGACGCCTTCCATGGCGTAATATTCGCACTGGATCGGAACGAGCACAGAGTCGCTTGCGGCCAACGCGTTCAGCGTCAGCAGGTCCAATGCGGGCGGACAATCAATCAGAATGAACTCGTAATTGGCGCGAATCTTTTCAGCGAACGCCTTCAGTCGGTATTCGCGATTCTCCATGGCGACCAGTTCCACTGGCGCCCCAACAAGATTTTTGTCCGATGGCAGCAGATCGAGCCCGGCGACTTGCGTGGGGATAATGACGCGCTCCGGTGGCTCCTCCAAGATGACGGCATTGTAGATCGTCCTGCGTGATGGATCCTTAGGAAACCCGAGACCGCCGGTCGTATTGGCCTGCGGGTCGGAGTCGATGATGAGGGTCTTCTTTTCCTGCGCGGCGAGCGAAGCACCGAGGTTAATCGCAGTGGTGGTCTTCCCAACCCCGCCCTTCTGGTTGGCGATCGCGATGATGCGCCCCAAAATTCCCCCAGTGACTAATTTTGGCGAAATCTAACAGAGGAAAATCGTGTATGCAAGCAAAATCTAATTTTACACCGACAAGGAGTGAAAAATGTTTCACGTGGAACATTCTGGAGAATTGATTTGAGGGCTAAGCAGGGAAGTGCGGCGACCGAGACGAGTCTACGAGCGAGATTCTGTTATCCGGACTCCTAGCCAAGTCGGCCGCCAAGGTGGCTTCTATTGGAAAGCGAGGTAGCGGAGAAGCCGTTCCACGTGAAATATTGGCGCGGGATTCCGCGAAAACTGGCTTCCCACGATCTGGCTTTCAACTTCGAGCCTTACGGCCGCCAAAGTGTTCCACGTGGAACACTTTTCAAGTCCGGATGGGCCTTCCTCGAAGAATGTATCGATTCCTCGTTGCCGGTATGAGCTTAGGCTCTTGCCAAACCCAGTTTTTCGTGTTCTGCGTCGCGCGGCAATCTTCCGCTCCGAGCCAAAGCAGGACGGCGCCGTTGGCGCTCAGAGCGGTTCGACACGTCTCAAAAAAGTGCTTTTCAAGGCTCAAAGCCCGGCAAGTAACCGTGCCGAGCGAATTCTCTTTGATATTTGAGCTCTCAAACTGCGCAGGGATCACCAGAACGTCTAGTAAATCCAATCTGCGCACGACTTCATGCAAGAACGCGCATTTCCTCTTGTTTGGCTCGATTAGGGTGACAGGAAGTTCAGGAATGGCCAATTTTAGGGCTAAACCCGGAAATCCAGCTCCCGTTCCCACGTCGGCGAGCCGACCTTCTGCCAGTTCAGCCACGGAAAGCGCGAAGAGGCTCTCTCCAAAATGGGTCCGAATCACTTCTTCCGGTTCTTTTATCGCGGTCAGGGACATCTTCTCGCCCCATTTTGCCAATAACTGCACGTATCTGTGCACCGGTTCTTCGATTCCCGTGCGCAGCGGGCGGTGATATGCCTCTAAAACTTCACGGATCTTGGTTAACGAGAGCCCGTCGTCTGCCGCGTTCACGAGATTTTGCCCTCTTGCCCTGCGGAGGTCGCTAAGTCTCCACCCGCCCTCAGCAGCATTCGGGATGCCGCCACTGCTGCTGATAAATCCACGGCAAAGTGAATGACCATCGAGGGCATCAGACTATCCGTCCAGATGCGCGTGCCGGAGAAAATTAGGCCGACGATGAATGTGGTCACCAGACCGCGCTTGCCTTGGTAGACGTGCGCTACAGCGAAGAACATCGCTGAAATCACCGCACCGACCACGACTGAGGCAAATGCTTGCTGAAAAATCGCTTCGATGAAGCCGCGGTAGATGAACTCTTCGCAGACGCCCACGGTCCCGACCAGCGCCACGCCGGCAACGATTTCACTCCGGCTGCGTGGCAGCAGTTTCTTAGCAAGTCGTGCAATTAAGCCGCGCTTCTCCGGCGGCATAGTCGCAATCCGTCTCACCCCAAAGACCTGATTTAGCACCAGCAGTGCCGAAAGCACAATGGCGACAAGCAGGCCTCGCTTGAGGTTCGGGACGTCGAGCCCCAACTGCGCCACGCTCACTCCGTGGGCCCGCGCTCGCCAGAGAATAATGGCCGAAACGCCCCACTGAAATATCATTGTTGAAACGTACAGTGCGGTGCGCTCGCCCTGCGCGAGCGTTTCGGAATCCAGCAGCATCTGCACGCGCGCAGAGCTGCGCCACGGCACGATGATCGCCAACACGGCCAGGATTGCGATGTAATCCCAGTGCATCGTCGTTCCGCATTATGCACAACGCGCCCGCACAGTCGAGCAGTTCGTGTTGCTTTTTCTGCGCCTTTGAGCTTACGAGCGCCAGAATAGTTGACACTCGCCGCGTTCCGCTTTATCGTGCTCCATTCGATGAAGATACTCGTCATCGGCGGAGGCGCTCGCGAACATGCGCTCGTCTGGAAGCTCCGCCAAAGCTCGCTAGTCGAACACCTGTGGTGCATTCCGGGCAATGGTGGGATTGCCGAACTCGCCGAATGCATAGGCGGCAGCGCTGCAGACGTTCAACAACTGGCTGAAACTGCTTCGCACCTCAAGCCGAACCTAACGATTGTTGGCCCTGAGCAGCCGCTGGTCCTTGGCATCGCTGACGAATTCGAGAAGCGCGGTCTGCCGCTTCTCGGCCCAGCGCGCACCACCGCACAACTTGAAGGCAGCAAAGTATTTGCTAAAGAATTCATGGCGCGCCACAGCATACCTACGGCAAACCCGTACGGAATCTTCGACAACGCCGTGGACGCATACACTTCACTCTGCGAAGTGGATTGGCCGGTGGTGGTCAAAGCCGACGGCCTTTGCGCTGGCAAAGGCGTGCTGGTGACTTCTTCGCCGGATGAAGCCACCGCTTTCATCGAGCGCTTGATGGAGAAGGGTGAATTCGGCGATGCCGGCAAACGCGCCATCATCGAGGAAGGCCTCGCCGGACACGAACTCTCTTATATTGTGCTTACTGACGGCGAGCACTTCGTGCCGCTCGCGCCTTCGCGCGATTACAAACGCGCATTCGACGGCGACGCGGGACCCAACACCGGCGGTATGGGCGCAATCTCGACTTCGGATCTGATCTCCGCTGACCTGGAAGCGCAAATTCAGGAACGCATTGTGCTTCCGACACTCGCGGGAATTGCCAAGGATGTCGGCAACTATAGTGGATTCTTATACTTCGGATTGATGCTAACCGCCGATGGCCCCAAGGTGCTCGAATTCAATTGCCGCCTCGGCGATCCGGAGACCGAAGCACTGGTCATGCGCATGGGTTTTGACCTGGCCGCAGCTGCCCTTGCCACTGTAAATGGCAGGCTCGGCGATTTTCGCGCGAACTGGTCGCCTGCCGCGAGCGCGTGTGTGGTCCTTGCCGCTGAGGGATACCCAGGTAAACCTCATAATGGTCAACAGATAAGTGGATCCGACAAGCTAAAACAAGATTCCACGCTCGCCGTCTTTCATGGAGGCACACAGCGCAAAGGAAACTACTACTACACAAATAGTGGACGCGTACTGACGGTGGCCGCCTCCGGCAATTCGCTCGCCAATGCCCGCAAACGCGCTTACGCCACGGCCCAACAGATTTCATTTGAAGGCATGCACTATCGCAAAGACATCGGCTTGGAAGCAGGCTCAGCCGCCGCCAGTTAGAAATTCCAATTCAATCGAGGAGCAATCGACTTGGCAGAAGCAAAGAAAAACACAGTGCGCGTCGGCGTCATCATGGGCTCGGATTCGGATTATCCCACGATGTCCGAAGCATGCCGCATGCTCGACAAATTCGGCATTGGCTATGAAGTGGAAGTTGTTTCGGCGCACCGTTCTCCGGCTCGCGCCGCGGAATACGCTGAAACCGCGGCGAAGCGCGGACTGCGCGCGATTATTGTTGGCGCCGGCGGCGCCGCGCATCTCGCCGGAGTCGTCGCCGCGCTCACCACGATTCCTGTTATTGGCATTCCGATTTCCAGCACTTCGCTCAACGGGATGGATTCTCTTCTCGCCATTGTACAAATGCCGGGCGGAGTTCCGGTGGCAACCATGGCCATCGGCAAAGCCGGCGCAATGAATGCGGGTATCTATGCCGCGGAAATTCTCGGCGTCGCAGACGAATCCGTCGCCCACAAGCTCGCCGAATACAAGAAAGAACTCGACGCCGGCGTCGCCGAAAAAAGCGCCCGCCTCAAGCGCGAACTCTCCGCGCAAAAATAATTCTCTGGCTGCTGCGGGATTTTTTGGACGCAATCGGGCACGAAAGCCGAGCATCGTGACTTTGGTCACTGTTTCTGCCCTTCGATCGCACCAGAATTGCAATATCGAAGCGCGATGGACCAAATTCTCCATACCGGGTGCCGACTATCGCTCCTGTGGGCGGCCCGTGTGGGAATATTCGGCGCGCCTCGAGAGTCTTGTGAAGGAGGTAGCCATGGACATTTTGGAAGCGGTCGCTGTAAACGTGCGCTGCAATTCTTGCATGAGCGAATATCAAGTGCCGCTGAGACAGGCTTTGCTGTCACATCAAATGCTGCACGCGGGCTGTCCCGTATCTGATGAGAGAGAGTGCCCGCCGCTTTTCTGGTCACACCTCATTGACGAACAACTCATCCGCGACTTTCAAAGCATTTGGGACCGCCTTGAAAAACAGGCGGCGAAAGCGGGCGGGGAGCTGATGCTGCTCGGCAGGGAAGAAAACAGCGCTTGCGCACGCTAGGGGCGCAAAATACCAGATCTTCGGTGCAGCAGCCTCTTTTATCATGGGCTCCTTCCATCAGGTGGATTGCAGTCTGATGGGCGGTCTTTGTTTCGGCAATTCTCCAGGCGGGACTTGCGTTAAAAACTCTAACTTCCAGCGCATTTCTGTTTTGCTCTCACGGTGCCACCGCTCGCGCAGGAATGCCCATGGTTGATCTTCGAAGGCTTCCTCGTCACGACCTGCGGAACGTGCGGAAACCGAAGGGGTGGCTTGGACGTCTGAGCTCACGGTTGCTTCGCAATCCAAGCCTTCTGACGTGGCGCCAGCTTTTGCTGGCGACGAAACGTTGTTCAAATTAGAGCGGTTTAATTCGAGGGTGATGAACATGAGACTACTTGCAAGAACGCTCGCGTTGATCGTCGTGGTGTTTGCTGTGAGTATTGCCACCGCGGCACAGCAAGAACCCCCATCTTCTCCGTCCGGACGCTTCGGCCAGGGCCGCGGCGCTGCGGCGCAGTCACAATTGCCGCGTCCTTACGACCAAGTAATCACCGCGGACGCGAAGACGATGAATGGCGTCTTCATCACACACGAAGTGAAGAATAAGACGACCGGCGCGACGACATATTACTTTGAAATTCCGCCGTCGGAATTGAATAAAGATTTTTTGTGGATGAGTTTCATCGCCAAGACGACGCTGGGCGTGGGCTACGGCGGCGACTATTCCTCGCGCGAGGTGGTGCGCTGGGAGCGGCGCGACAATGATGTCTATTTGCGCAGCGTGCGGTACGACATTGTTGCTGATCCTTCGAAGCCGATTTCGCGCGCCGTGGAAGCTTCCAACGAAGACACGATTCTAATGGCGTTTCCCATCGCGGCGTTTGGTCCTAAGGATGCGCCGGTGATTGATTTGTCGAAGCTGTTCCTCACGGAAGTGCCTGAGTTCAGCCCGCGCACGCGACTGCGCGCCAATGCCATGGATCCGTCGCGTTCTTACATCAATCAGATCCTTGCTTTTCCGACGAACGTAGAAACAGAGGTCACCGAGACATTCACGGCGCGTCCCGAAGAGCCCGGCGCGGGCCGCGGCGGTCCCGCTCCAACTCCGACACCGCGCGGGCGTTTTCTCCCGCAGGGAATGAGCGGCCCGAGCGGTACGGTAGTGATGCACTACAGCATGCTGAAGCTGCCGGAGAATCCGATGAGGCCGCGGCTGTTTGACGATCGCGTCGGCTACTTCACCATTCACCAGGAGGATTTCGGCCGTCCCGAGCAGAAGGCGGTGACGCGCACATACATCACGCGCTGGAGACTGGAGAAGAAAGATCCCAGCGCAGAAGTCTCCGAGCCGGTGAAGCCGATCGTTTACTACATCGATCCGGCGACGCCGGAAAAGTGGCGTCCATACGTACGCAAAGGGATTGAGAGCTGGCAACCAGCGTTTTTGAAGGCGGGATTCCGCAATGGAATTATCGCGAAGGACGCTCCCACGAAGGAGGAAGACCCGAACTGGAGCCCTCAGGATTTGCGTTACTCGGTGATTCGCTGGCTGCCGTCGACGACGGAAAATTCCGTTGGGCCGAGCATCACCGACCCTCGCACAGGAGAAATCCTAAATGCCGATGTTGAAATTTTTCACAACGTGATGAATCTGGCGCGCGACTGGTATTTCATACAGGCCGGACCGCTGGATCCTCGTGCAAACACACTTCCATTGCCGGATGACTTGATGGGCCACCTTGTTGAATATGTGGTGGCGCACGAAGTCGGGCACACGTTGGGCTTTCAGCACAATATGAAATCGAGTTCGCTCTACACCATCGCGGAAATTCGCGACCCGAAGTGGGTCCACGAGAATGGTCACGTGGCCACGCTGATGGACTATTCGCGGTTCAACTACGTGGCGCAACCGGGCGATCACATCGCCGCGGAAGACCTCGTTCCCAAGATTGGCCCGTACGATATCTGGGCGACGCACTGGGGCTACGCTCCGATTCCCGGAGCGCACACGCCGGATGAAGAAGAGGAGACGCTGAACAAGTGGTCGGCGGAACAGGACAAAGTTCCCTATTACCGTTTTTCGACGGACCACGCGGATGGCTCTGACCCGGGCGAGAACACCGAAGCCGTGGGAGATATTGACGCCGTCACGGCGACGTCGCTGGGGATGAAAAATCTCGAGCGCGTGATGGACAACATGCTGGTAAAAGCCACCACGGCCAAAGCCGGCGAAAACTACGACGACCTGACCGAGATTTACGGCCGCATTCTAGGGCAGTGGGTGCTGGAGATGGGCCATGTTGCGGTAATTGTCGGCGGTGTGGAATCGCAAGATAAGCACATCGGGCAGGCAGGAGTGCAATTCACGCCGACTTCGCGCGCGCGACAGGTCGCGGCGGTGCGCTACCTCAATGACAACGCATTTCGCACGCCGACGTTTCTCATCCATCCGGAGATTTCGCGCATGTTCGAGCCGGATGGTGTGATGGATCGCGTTCGCATCAGCCAGCTTTCGGTGCTGAACCGGCTGCTTCAGGATCAGCGCATCCAGCGCATGATCGAAATTCAGGCCGAGGATGGCGCGAATGCGTATGCGCCCTCGGAGTTCCTCAGCGATGTACGGCATGGCGTTTGGAGTGAGTTGAGCGAGCCGTCCGTGAAGATTGAGGCCTACCGGCGCAACCTGCAGGACGGTTACATCGAAGACCTCGCGGTGAAGATTAACCAGCGCGTCGCAGGGATGAGCGACGTCCGCGCGTTGCTTCGCGCTCAGCTCAACGCGCTCGATGGTGACATTAAGGCCGCGCTGCCCAAGGCTGCTGATGCCGCGACACGCGCGCATCTCGAGGCGGACCGCGACAGCATCGCCATGGCGCTCAATCCGCGGTTTCCGTTTGCGCCGGAGACGCAGCCTCAGCCGCTTATTCGGCGCGGGGCTACGGGCGATGGCGTGGGCTACTACGGCAACGGGCCATTTGGCGGCTCTGTGCTGGTCGAACCGGATGGCTCGACGACGATTCGCGGCGCGGAAATTTTCGATGCCGATCCCGAATCGCTGGGCTGCTGGCCGGATTATGAGATCACGGGATCGGACGCGGCGGCCGCGGACCACCAGCAGTAGCTGTTCAGTGGACTGCCCTATCAGGCCAGCGCGGCAGAGAGCACGCATATATCAATTGCTGCAACTGAGATCGTTGCTGTCACGTTACACCTCTCTTGCGCCGACCTAACGTGACGTACACCACACCAAAATAAAAGACAAAATTCGCGAGTACCGCAATCCAAGTACTAAACACATGAA
>DAIRCW010000028.1:0-8882 GCA_036796475.1 Candidatus Acidiferrales bacterium
GCGCAACATCGCGGATCTCACCGGCCACAATCTCGAAGCGCGCGGCCGCGAAGAAGTTATCAAGGGGATGGCGTCTGGCATGAATGACAAGTACACAGAATAAGTAGTCTTCTGTATGCACAACCGTGGCCTCTGAAGACCAAGACATTAAAGACGTACGAACGCAGGAGGGCAGGCGCGGTCAGCGCCCAATAGATATTGGTGAATTACGTCGGCGCGCGAGCTAGAACGGAAGATGCGAGAATTTCTGGAAAATGGAAACAGAGAGGCTTTTATCGATGCGATTGTCAACGACCTCGGGCAACTGCCCGGGACGACCGCTTATGAGAACTCCATGAAGGTTTGGAACCGCTATCGCGCTGGCCGGGTGTGATTTTCGCGCGAGAAAAAGACGCCACGCGAGCATCGCGCTCTTCTTCTGGATATTGAGCAAGATGCTGCCCGGCAATCACACTGAGTTCCTCGACGGCTTTCTTCAAACTGAGTTTCTTTCTTTTTGCCAAGGACCTGACTCCTATATCGGCAGTATATGGGCACGGGGCAAGTTTGGTTGGAACGATAGTTGTTTAATCGAGTTCCATAAGCTTCTTGCGGCGGTTTCCTTGCCTTCGCGTAGGGAAGTCTAGGGACATCATAACCCCCGGAGTCGTTGAGGTAATAATCCAAGAAGACGGGTGGAAGCAAGCTTCGGACTCATGCACTTCAGCCCCGCCACGGGGTAACGATGTCCCTTTCCAATTCCATCCTTCGCGTTGACAATTCGCGCATCCTCACGTATCTTTGACGTTTACCCCCAGGGTGAAAAGGAAGATAGGAGAGATGCGCACTTATATTCCCCGAGGCCGTGATGTCGAGAGCCTCACTGCCGGCGAAAAATGGGTCGTCCTGGACGCCTCCAATCAGCCCCTTGGACGCTTGGCCGCTCGCGCCGCGCGCTTTTTAATCGGCAAGGACAAGCCCAGTTTTACGCCGCATCTCGATTGCGGCGATCACGTCGTAGTCGTGAACGCGGAGAAAATCCGCCTCACCGGCAATAAAATTGACCAAAAAGTTTATCGCTCGCACAGCGGTTATCCCGGCGGCCTTAAGGAAGTCCCCATCAAGCGCCTGTTGCCCAATCGCGCCGACTGGGTGATTCGCGAAGCCGTTCTGGGCATGCTGCCCAAGAACAAATTGCGCGCGCGCCGCGCCAAGAAACTGCGCGTCTACATCGGCGAAACAGCATTGGCGCGCCACCAGGGCCAAAAGCCCGTAAAGGTCGACGCCGCCTAGTTCTTAATACTGTCATTCCAAACCCGTCGCGCCTCTGGCGCACGGTGCGAGGAACACGCTTTTTTGGTTTTGTAAGGGCACGGCTTTAGCCGTGCCGAACAGCGATATTGACAAAGGGGCTTTAGCCCCTGAGGTTCTTTGTAGCTTGCCCGACGCGGCGGGCGCAGACGTTTTGTTTTCAGAAACTCTGCGGCTTTTGCAGTTGGTTTCGTAGGAGTAGGGCTTGCCCTGCCCGTCGCCCGCAGCGCGAAACGAATTTCTGGGGTTCTCTTAACCCGCCCCTTTGCACTCGCGATTTGAACGGAGCCTATTTTGAGCACAGGACCAAACGCAGTCACCGACAAGCAGCAATTCTTCGGTACCGGACGCCGCCGCGAAGCTGTGGCCCGCGTCTATATCCGTCTCGGCGCTTCGAGCTTCACCGTCAACGGCCGCCCGGTGAAAGACTATTTCAGGAATGTCGCTTGGCTCACTTCAGCCGTCGAACCGCTGAAGTTCACGGAAACCGAGCAGCAGCTCGAAGTCAAAGCCACCGTCAAGGGTGGCGGAGTCGGCGGCCAGGCTGGCGCCATCCGCATGGGCCTTTCGCGCGCCATCTCGCGGTTTAACGCCGAGTTGCGCCCCGGGCTCCGTAAGAATGGCTTCTTGACGCGCGATCCGCGCATGAAGGAACGCAAGAAGTACGGCCAGAAGGGCGCTCGCCGCCGCTTCCAGTTCAGCAAGCGTTAAACTGGCAGCCTTTGCTTTTGTCGCTTGCCCGCCTTGGCGGGCGCAGAGTCTCGCCGTTTTTGCGAAACTCTGCCGCTTTTCGGCCGCCCCGGCGATATATAATTTTTTTATCGACATATGGAAAATTAGAACTTGAGCTAAGCCTTTTAGAATCAGCGAAAGTTCCAGTTCTAATCGATAAGAAAGTGCCACATTTTACTTTCGCCTTCGCTTTTGCCCTATGGTTTTTGGAATTTTGGCCCCGAAGTTCTAGCGCGGGCCTCAGCCCGCTAGTTAAAGCAGTAGCTGTAAGCAGTCGGTTGGTCAGCGGCGCAGTAGCAGGCAGTTGCCTTTCCTAGCCACTCGCCACTAGTCACTAGCCACTGCATTTAAATCCTGGCCGGCAAGAGGCCGGCAAAAAAGGACGCTGTTCCGGGTAACCGGATCCGGTTCACCGGAATCGAAAGCGCCCCTTCAATGAGGAGGAAAAGTGGTTGAAATTACGATGAAGGAATTGCTGGAGGCTGGAGTTCACTTTGGCCACCAGACCCGCCGATGGAATCCGAAGATGAAGGAGTACATCTTCGGAGAACGCAACGGAATCCACATCATTGACCTGCAAAAAACTTTGAAACTATTTCGCGAAGCGGCCCGCCAGGTGACCGAACACGCCGCGCAGGGCAAACCGGTTCTATTTTTGGGCACCAAGCGCCAGGCCCAGGAAGCCATCGCCGAAGAAGCCCGCCGCTGCGGCATGTTCTACGTGAATCATCGCTGGCTCGGCGGCACTTTGACCAATTGGGCTACGCTGCAAAAATCCATCAAGCGCCTGAAGTTCATCAAAGCCATGGTGGAAGACGGCCGCATGGCCGCTCTGCCCAAAAAAGAAGCTGCGCGCCTCGATCGCGAGCTCAAGCATCTGCAGCAGAATTTCGACGGCGTCGAAAATATGACCGCGCTGCCGGACATGATGTTCGTCATCGATCCGAATTCGGAACTGAACGCGGTGAAAGAAGCGCGCCGTATGGGCGTGCCGGTGGTCGCGATTGTGGACACGAATTGCGATCCAGATTTGGTCGATTGGGTGATTCCCGGAAACGATGACGCTCTGCGCGCCATTCGCCTTTTCACTTCCAAAATCGCCGATGCCGTCCTCTCCGGCCGTGAGCAATATGAGCAGACGCAAATCGCCGAGCAAAAAGCAGCGGAGGGCGCCGAGGGTGAAGAAGGCGTCGAATACGTGGACACCAGCGCCTACGAGCAATACGAAAAGCAGGAAGGCGATTTCGTGGAACAGGACTACTCGGCAGATGTGCCGGTTGAGGCGGTTCCGGAAGAGCCCGCCGTAGGTACCGAGGAAAACGGCAAACGCTAGGCGCCTCCTTTCGAAATGAATCCCATACGCCCGGAATTGAATCAGAATTCAGGAAGCAGGAGAGTCTAAACAGAAAATGGCTACACCCCAAAATTCAGGAAACATTCCCGCACAGTTGGTGAAGGAACTGCGCGAGCGAACCGGCGCCGGTTTTTCCGCCTGCAAAGATGCGCTTGCCGAAGCCAAGGGCGACATCGAGCAGGCCATCAATATCTTGCGCAAGAAAGGCCAGGCCGCCGCGCAGAAAAAATCCGCGCGCACCACTTCCGAAGGCCTCGTCGGCAGCTACATTCATGCCGGCGGAAAAATCGGCGTGCTCCTCGAGCTAAATTGCGAAAGCGATTTCGTCGCGCGCACCGAAGATTTCCAGAAACTGTGTAAAGACGTGGCCATGCACATCGCCGCCCTCGATCCGCGCTTTTTGCGGCGCGAGGAAGTGACGCAGGAAATCCTCGACCGCGAACGCGATATTTACAGTGAGCAGGCCCGCTCGACCGGAAAACCTGAGCCGGTTATCGAAAAGATCGTCACCGGCAAAATGGAAAAATTCTACGAAGAGAATTGCCTCTACGAACAGCATTTCATCCGCGATGAAGGCATCACGGTGAAAGAGTTGATCGACCAGACCATCGCCAAGCTCGGCGAAAATATCGCCGTGCGCCGGTACGCCCGCTTCAAGGTGGGAGAGTCCGACGGCAAACCCGCCTCGGGCGCATCAGAAGCCGTCGAATTACAATCGGTCGCTGGCGGCGCGCCCGCCTCAGGCGCTCCCGCGAAGTAACTATTGTTCGGAATCCGCGAAAGCGCGGCAGGCCGTCATCAGCGGTTGAACGGATAATCCATCACCCAGTGGAAGCCGCGCGAAACCAGAAGAAATTTCGAGCGGTCAAAAAGTTGCAGCGCCGCATGGATTTTGTGTCCGTCCATCAAACCATCCAGAACCAGCTCGTCTGAAGCCGGCTGTGCGTAAGAAAAATTCGCCTTCCAGTTCTTGTCCGCGGCTTTCGCAAGTACGAGCGTTCTCGCCTTCGTATCAATCGTCACGCCGTAGCCGTGAAACGAATCGTCCATCTGCTGCGCGCTCATGTACTGCGGAAAGTCGAATACCAGTCGCCGCCACCGAACTGCGTCCGTGAGCACCGGCGCGCGCACCTCCCCGTCCATCGTGAAGTCCTGCACGTTCCAGATCCCATAGAGCGCCGACTTCGGCCGCCCCGGCCCGTACACGTTGTACGAGGAAGCGGAGCCATACAGATTCGCACCAACAAGCCAAAGGCCGAATAGAATTTGCAATGCGAGCGCGATGCGATTCGCGCGCGGACGGCGGAAGAGCGATTGCGAATCCGGAGCCGCCACTGCGCGATTCAGGAAAAAGAAATTCGCAATGCGGCGCGCGTCGAACGCGAGCAGAAAAAGCGAAAGCAGAATGAGATTGAACGAGAGAATTTTCACAGGCGTGTCGTAGGTCATGTTGAGCATGAACACCTGGGTCATGTCAGCAAGACCAACCATCGCGCCGAGCATTCCCGTCCGCGGAAAAATCAGCAGGATCCCGCCAAGCGTTTCCGCGCAACCCGCAAAGATTTCATAGGCAGGCGAAGCTCCAATAGAAGCCCACAAAACCCCCATCGGCGAAAAATTTCCGTAGGGCTCGAGCAAACGCGTCAGATACGGAAACGGCATTTGCAGCGGAAGTATTTTCGCGGCGCCGTAGGTGAGCAGCGAAGCGCACAGCGCAAAGCGCGCAAAGAGCCGGAACCATTTCGATAGATTTGGATAACTTTTCGTTTTACGCGCGAGCGCTGACCAAACGACTGTTCCCACCACGGCCAGCGCAAGAATGCAGGCAAGCTCAACCCAGTCGTAAACACGGTCGCCGCTGCCGGTTTCAAAAGTGACGATGGGATGTGTGACGTGGAACACGTGCGCGGCTATCCACACAATCGCGGCTTTGATCGGCGGAATATTGTCCAATTCCCACGCGCCGTTATCGTTGGTGGTGAAAAGCAGGAGCGATGTAAGCATCTGCGTCAGGCAAATGTACAGTCCCAAATAGAGGACGCAGAAGCGGAAGGCGATGCGCGTGGCGAAATTCCACTGCGGCACCGCCGCTTCTGTTACAGGCACATCGGCGCGCGGGGTTGCTGCAAACGTAGCTGAATCGGTCACCGCCATTTTTCTGGGGCGCAGTATAACGACACACAAACAGCGTGACAAGCGGCCACAGCGCGGGGCTTATTCGATGCGAAGAGCCACAGAGGGATCCACGCTGGCGGCGCGGCGCGACGGCCAGTAGCTCGCGAGCAGCGCAATAGCCAGCAGGACGGCTGTTACTGAGATGTACGTCAACGGATCAAATGCGCTGACGCCATAGAGCAGCGACGAGATGAAGCGCATCACTGCCAAAGCCGCGGCGAGTCCAAACGCGATACCAATCGCAGTAAGCAGCAGACCATGGCGCACAAACATCAGGGTCAGCGTGTTTTGTTGCGCGCCGAGCGCCATACGAATGCCGATTTCGCGCGTGCGCTGCGAGACGGAATACGCAATCACGCCATAGAGGCCCACCGTTCCGAGCAGCACCGCCATCCCTCCGGCAATACCCAGCATGATCAGGGTAAACGAAGTGCGCGCGACGGATTTATTGTACAAATAATCGAGGGTCTGAATGTTGGAGAGCGGGATGTCGCGGTCGACCGACCACACCGCCTCGCGGATTTCGTTCAGCAGCGCCTGCGAACCGGCGCGGGAAGCGCGAACGATAAACGCGGGGCTTCGCTCCACACGAAGCGGGTCAATTTCGAATTTGGCCGCCATAATTGGAAAATAGGCGTACGACGGAGCTTCTGCGGTTATGCCGTTGTAATGCACATCTCCGGCGACGCCGATGATCTGCGCCCAATCGTCGACCGTAGATATGCGTATGCGCTTGCCAATGGCATTCGCGGGCGTTTGCCAATAATCGCGCGCGAGATTTTCGCTCACGACGGCTTCGGGAATTTTGTTGTAGATCTCAGACCAGGTGAAGCTACGGCCGGCGACTAGGGGAATGCGGAGCGTAGCGAAGTACTCGGGTGAAACTAGGTTGAATTGCCGGAGCCGGGGCATTTCGCCCTGAGCATCGCTGCGATCCTGCGCGTGCAATGGATCCTGCCACTGCTGGCCATCCATGGGAACAGCATTTGAAAAGGCAACATCCGTGACCCCCGGCAGAGCGGCGATCTTGTCGCGCATCTGCTGCTCGACGCGCGGAACTTGCTCGTCATTCTTGACATCCGTGCTGGGAATTTCAATGCGGAACGTTTGCACGTCGGAAGGAACAAAACCGGGATTGACATGGGTCAGCGCGCGAAAGCTGCGAATCATCAAACCGGAGCAAATGAGCAGCACCAGAGCCAGAGCCACCTGAAAAGTGACCAGCGCGCTGCGGGCGCGATGTCGTTCACGGCTCGCGCTCAGCGTGCGGCCGCCTTCGCGGAGACCGGTACCCGCGGTCGCGCCCGCATACTTCAGAACAGGAACCGAACCGAAGAGCAGGCTCGTAAAAATCGCGATGGCTAGCGTGAAAAGCAGCACGCTCGCGTCAATGCCGATTTCGCCGAGCCGCGGAAGCCCGGAAGGGGCGAGTTTCACCAGGAAGCGGATGGCGCCATAAGCAACGCCGAGACCGAGAATGCTGCCAATCGTTCCAACCACCAGGCTTTCGAAGAAAAGGTCGCCGGCAATGCGCCCGCGCGTAGCTCCGAGCGCGGTGCGAATGGCAAGCTCCTGCTGGCGCCCCTCCGTGCGAACGAGAAAAAGATTGGCCACATTGGCGCAGGCGATCAGCAAAACCATTCCGAGGCTGCCCATCAGCACCCACAGAAGAGTTCCAATATCGCCGACGACGTTGCGCTTGAGCGGGTGAAGATTCGGAGCGATGCGCGCTTGTTTGAAAAGATCCAGGCTGAATCCCGGCGGCGGAGAAAAGGAACGCATGACAATGGGCAGCATGCGCGCGACGTCGGCGCTGGCTTTCTCGATGGTGACCCCGGGCCTAAGGCGCGCGATCGCGTTATAACTGTACTGGCCGAGCATCAGCTTGCTGCGGTCGAGTTGGTCAGGCGCTAAAAGGGCGGCATCAGGCCGATCCAGGAAATGGAAATTCTGCGGCAGGACGCCGATAATCTGCCGCGCCTTTCCATCGACAATTATCGAGCGCCCGATAACGGATAAGCTTCCGCCGAACTTGCGCTGCCAGTAGCCGTAGCTGAGGATGATGGTTCGCGGCGCACTGGGCACGTCATCAGTAGGAGAAAAAAATCGCCCGAGCGCGGGCTTTACGCCAAGAGCCCGAAGAGTGCCGTAAGTTATGTCGAGCGCAGGGACCTGCTCCGGCTCGCCGATTCCCGTGAGCGTATCGGAATCAGGACTCCACAGACCGAGATTCTCGAAACTGCGATTCTGTTCGCTATAGATGAAATAATCGGCGGGAGACAACTGAGCATCCTTCAGATTGATACCCGGCGCGGTGAGCGAGACTCCGACGAGCTGTTCGGGATGCGGATACGGCAGCGGCTTCAGCAGCACGCCTTCCAGGACGCTGAATACCGCGACATTCGCGCCCACGCCGGCGGCCAGCATCAGCAGCGTGAGAAACGTGAATAGCGGCGCGCGACGTAACCGGCGCAGAACTTGTTTCAGTTGCGTGGAGAAATATTCCGTCACAGGGTTCACCTCGTTTCGCGCGAAAACATCCGCTGCCGGGAGAATCGCTCAGAAGGGCCCCGGTTGGTCACGTTAGATATTACGCAGACTGGAAAAGAAAAGTTCAGCGCAACAGCAGTTCGCGAGCGAGCTACGGCTTTGAATTTTGGCCAGTGCCGGGCTATGCTATCGTTGTAAACTAGCCGCATAGTGAGGGTTTCCTCGCTCGAGCAATTCTGCCGCAGCAGAGGTGTGCGGCAGCGAATCGCGCGAGCGGAGCCGTGCGAGAATCCGAGGACGGAGAAGCGATGGGAGCGTACTTCTGCTGGATGATTGGCGGGCCGCAGGGAAGCGGCTTGAACGTAAGCGCGGAGATTTTCGCGAAGGCGCTGAGCCGCTCGGGCTATTACGTTTTCGGGCAGATCGAGTATCACTCCAACATCAAAGGCAAGCACAGCGCGTACAAGCTGCGAATTTCGGACGAGCCGGTGAGTTCGCATGTGGACGAAGTGCATCTGCTTTCGTCGCTCGACGAAGAAACGCTCATCGGCGATCTGTACCACGAATTCCCGGCGCATCGCGGGCATGTGCACGAAATCGCGGCGGGCGGCGCGATTCTTTACGATGTGGAACAAAAGCGATTCGCTGACACGATCACGCGCAAAGATATTTTGCTGTGGGAGATGCCGTACGCAGAACTGCTTGAGCGCGCCCTCAGCGAAGCAGGCAAGCCCGGTCAGGCGCGGGCATAGCGCAGCATATCCCACACGTACAGCACGCCCACGATGTGGTCGATGCTGTCGTCGTAGACGGGGATGCGCGAGTGCCCCGCCTGGAGCGC